>CAZNII010000011.1:35713-39282 GCA_964573075.1 uncultured Novosphingobium sp.
ACGAGAGTTTGGTGGGGAGCTGGGACGCAAGCCGCTCACTTCACCTTCGCTCACCCTGAGCTTGTCGAAGGGTCATTTGGGTTCACACGAAGACACGAAGTTCACGAAGAGGCTGCGCCAGTTTGAGTCGTCCCCCCACCCCCGCGCAAGCGGGGCCAAAGTTGATTCCCGCTGTCGCGGGAGAATCAGGTCGATGACTTGCTCCGAACATCTTCGTGATCTTCGTGTCTTCGTGTGAACAATTGCTACTTCGCCGTCCGCCGCACCGGGACCGGAATGTTGCAGATGTCGGCCCCGCCCGCCGGCTTGATGAAGAAGGCATCGCGGCGGATGGCGCGGGCATCGGCGTAGCGCGCGAAGCTGGCGCTTTCGGTGGAGAGGTATTCATAGGCGGGCAGGCCCGGCACTTCGCTGCCCAGCCGGATCGAGACAATTCCGGTCCGTTCGTCGCCCTGCGCCAGGTCATAGAACCCCAGCGCCCCGTGCCCGCGCGGCAGGCTGGAGAGGTGCTCGATCCCCTCGATCACCCGCCCGACCAGCGCGATGTTGCGATCGAGATGGCGCGGGGCATGGCCGATCACGACGTATAGTTCGGCGCCCGAGCCGGTGTTGGGGGAAAGGTCGCGCCCGACACCGACCATGCCGTAGCAGTGGACGGGCCAGACCTGATCGAGATCTGAAGCGACGGGCCAACCACGCTCAAAGGCATTAAACTTCGCATACTTGTCGGCGCTTGGACTGGAAACCCTTGGCTTGGTTCCGGAATTGGCGAGGTCCTGCTCAAGATCTTCAATTTTGATCCTGGTGAGTTCAATGCTGGCCTGGGTGGGGGAAACGCCGCCGCTCACCGCAGCGCTTAGTTGCATATAATTCACCGAATACTGGCTCTCCGGCACCGTCACCAGTCCCGCCGGTAGCGACTTGGCCTTCACCTTGTCCTCGGCATCGGGATCGCCCCACTGCACTACATAATTGTCCTGGACCCGGTTGACCGCCGTCCCGTCCCAGAACCTGGCCGCCGCCAGCTTGCGGATATTGCCGATCCAGCCCTGGCTGAACGGCGCCGGCATCAGCTGGATCACCACCCGGCGCGGCTTGCCTTTTGCGTCTGGCGCAAGGTCCATCACCAGCAGGTCCGATTGCGGGATCGCCGTCCAGTCGGCCTTGGGCGCCTGGGCGACGATCTCGCTTGGAGCAAGCGGCGATGGCTGGGCCTTGCCCGAGGCGATGGCGGCGGAAGCCTGCGGCAGTGCGGGCGAGGCGGCGGCAAGCGCGGCGAGCGCGATCAGGGACTTGTGCATCGACGGAGTGTGGCGGGTTTGTCCGGGCGATACAATCCTCCCCGGAACGGGGAGGGGGACCATGCGAAGCATGGTGGAGGGGTCCGCGCGGGCGATCTCGACCTGGCGGGCCGGCTCAAGGCCGGAAGTGGCAGACGCGCGCGATTTTCCTACATCGCCAAAACCTGTCATCATCGCGGGCGCTCTTTGAAATCCGTGAAACAGGCCCCGGCCCGCCGGCCCGCCCCCGCGCCTTTATTCCGGCAACGAATGGCACGCTGCGGATGTGTTTTATCAACTAACCCGGGCGAATCACCCCGGCTCAGACCTCGGCCTCCAGCGCCTCGATCTGGGCATCGGACAGCCCGAAGTGGTGCCCGACCTCGTGGATCAGGACATGCGCGACCAGGTGTTCCAGGCTCTCGTCCCCCCGCGCGATCCATTCGTCGAGGATCGGCGAACGGAACAGCCGGATCCGGTCGGGCATGGTCCCGGTCGGGGCGGAATGCTTCTCGCCCAGCGGGACGCCTTCGTAGATCCCGGTCAGCTCGAACGGATCGGCGATCCCCAGCGCGGCCAGCGTTTCCGGGTCGGCAAAGTCCTCGACCAGCACCGCCACGCCGCCCAGATGCGCAGCAAACCGTTCCGGCAGCCGGGCCAGCGCGGCCAGCGCCAGCGCTTCGATCTCGGCCAGGCTCGGGGCTGTTCCAAAGGCGCGGGTCATCCCCCGACCTTGCCAGAGCCGCCGCGCTTGCGAAACCCCCGCACAGCGGCTAGGGCGCGCGACGATCCAGTGCATGCGGAGCGGTGGCCGAGTGGTCGAAGGCGCTCGCCTGGAAAGTGAGTATACGTCAAAAGCGTATCGAGGGTTCGAATCCCTCCCGCTCCGCCAGTCCTCCGGGACAAACTTTTCTCCGCCCCTGAGACCCCTCCCCGCAAACCGGCGGAAACGCGTGCTTTGCGAATCCGGAACTGTACCACGGAACGGGACCGGGAGAGAGACGCACCTGGCAAATGGCCATGTTCCTGGAGCGGAGAACACTCCCTTGGTACGGAAGTGCCCGAAGAATAGCGGTGGCTGAGCCCGCACGCCTGCGGCTTCAAGTCCTCCTGCTGCGGGGTTACCCGACCAGGAGTCGAGGGTAACGCTGTCGTTACCCTCGCCACACCACGCGTCAGATACCGAAAGCTCTATCTTCCGCAAATTTCGCGGCCTGAGCAGAGCAAATGCGGCACCTTATTTCCCGGACAAAGCGACCAACCCCGCGACAAAAAAAGAGGCCCCCCAGGATGCGAGACAAGCGAGCGCGACTACCCCTCGCCGCACTTTCTGTTCGGCGCTTGGTTTGAATCGAAATCATTGTGGCGACTGGCTGGGGGCCGCTGACCGAAGGCCGCCTTGGATGGCATCGCCCCCAGATCAATCATCCGATATTACTACCTCTCAGGTAGTACTGATGGCATCATCTCTCTGGATTATAATACCTGTGAGGTAGTCTTGCATTGAAGTTATATTTACCTGATAGGTAAGATTCTGATATTTATTGAGATAATCATTGAACGAAGATTTAGTCCAGACTATTATTCCGGGCGACAAGGAGGCTTGCCCATGGAATGCGGCACAATCGTTCAGGAAGATGACCGGCCCCCACTGAGTGGTCCGCTTTGATTGTTAGTACAAGTTTGCCTCCGCCACCATGGCTGTCCGTAGGTGGAGCGAAGCGGAACCGGAGGGCAGCCATGGTGGCGTCGCCGTCTCGGGAGCCGGCGGCCGATAGCCCAGCGAGCTGTGCGGCCTGACGGTGTTGTAGTGCCGCCGCCAGGCCTCGATCAGGATCCGGGCTTCGGCCAGGGTATAGAAGATCTCCCCGTTCAAGAGCTCGTCACGCATCGAGCCGTTGAAGGACTCGCAGTAGCCGTTCTCCCATGGGCTGCCGGGCGTGATGTAGAGCGTCTTCACACCGATCATCCTTAGCCACTCTTGCACGGCATTGGCGATGAACTCCGGACCATTGTCGGAGCGGATGTGTGCCGGTGGCCCCCGGGTGACGAACAGCTCGGCGAGAGCCGCCAGCACGTCTTCACTTTTGAGCCGCCTGGCTACCGGCAACGCCAGGCATTCCCGGCTGGCTTCATCAATGATCGACAGGATCCGAAACTTGCGGCCGTCATGGGTACGTCCCTCGACGAAGTCGTAAGACCAAACGTGCCCCGGATACTCGGGCCGCAGCCGAATGCACGATCCGTCATTGAGCCAGAGCCTGCCCCGCTTCGGCTGCTTCTGCGGCA
>CAZNII010000012.1:0-10399 GCA_964573075.1 uncultured Novosphingobium sp.
GCAGCGCCGGGATCAAGGTGGCCGACGTGGATGCCCTCGTCGCCAAGCTCAAGGAAATGGGCGTAGCCTAAAACACCTCGTCCCCACACCCGTCCGTGCTGAGCTTGTCGAAGCACTGCACTTCTTGCGGCGGGGCGTGAGGTCCGAAGAACAAGGACAGCCCTTCGACAAGCTCAGGGCAGACGGATTTGGGGGAAAACCCCGGAGGAACGAAACGATGAAAACTCTCGTTTGGGTCGAACACGACAACGCCTCGGTCAAGGACGCCACCCTGGCCGCGGTCACCGCCGCTTCGCAGATGGGCGAAGTCCACCTGCTGGTCGCCGGATCGGGCTGCGCCGGGGTAGCCGCCGAAGCCGCCAAGATCGCCGGCGTCGGCAAGGTTCACCTCGCCGACGATGCGGCCTATGCCAATGCCCTGGCCGAAAACGTCGCCCCGCTGGTTGCCGACCTGATGGGCCACCACGATGCCTTCGTCGCGCCGGCCACCACCACCGGCAAGAACATCGCCCCGCGCGTCGCCGCGCTGCTCGACGTGATGCAGGTGTCGGACATTCTCTCGGTCGAAGGCCCCAAGACCTTCACCCGTCCGATCTATGCCGGCAATGCCATCGCCACGGTTGAATCGAGCGATGCCAAGCTGGTGATCACCGTGCGCGGCACCGCCTTCGCCAAGGCCGACGCCGCTGGCGGTTCGGGCGCGGTCGAAGCCGTTTCGGGCCCCGGCAGTGCCGGCACCTCGAGCTTCGTGGGTTCGGAAATCGCCAAGAGCGAGCGTCCCGAGCTGACCAGCGCCAAGATCATCGTCTCGGGCGGCCGCGCGCTGAAGGACGCGGACACCTTCAAGGCGACGATCTTCCCGCTGGCCGACAAGCTGGGCGCTGCTGTCGGCGCGAGCCGTGCGGCGGTCGACGCGGGCTATGTCCCCAATGACTTCCAGGTCGGCCAGACCGGCAAGATCGTGGCGCCCGAAGTCTACATCGCGGTCGGCATCTCGGGCGCGATCCAGCACCTTGCCGGCATGAAGGATTCGAAGACCATCATCGCCATCA
This sequence comes from uncultured Novosphingobium sp., assembly GCA_964573075.1. GTDB lineage: Bacteria > Pseudomonadota > Alphaproteobacteria > Sphingomonadales > Sphingomonadaceae > Novosphingobium. The sequence goes on from CAZNII010000012.1 coordinate 1,053, forward strand.
ACAAGGACGAGGACGCGCCGATCTTCCAGATTGCCGACATCGGCCTGGTTGCCGACCTGTTCAATGCGGTGCCGGAACTGACCGGCAAGCTCTGAACGTCCTTAGGGCGAAATTAACCATCCATCTGTTAGCCCCCGACCGGTAATCCGGTTGGGGGCTTTCCTTATGAAGCACGAAAAGATCGCGCTGGAAGCGGCAGTGGCAGAGGTCGAGGGCGGACGGCATCTGTTCCTGGCCGGGCTCGAAAGCGGGCTTGAGAAATTCCTGTTCGCCAGCCGCTGGCTGATGGCTCCGTTCTATGTGCTGATGGTCGGTTCGCTGGCCATGCTGCTGGTCAAGTTCACCCAGGAAACCTGGCACATCGCCACCCACGCCCTGGCCATGACCGAAAGCGACGCGGTGCTGGCAGTGCTTTCGCTGATCGACATCACCCTGACCGGCAACCTGATGATGATGGTGCTGTTCGCGGGCTATGAGAACTTCGTCTCGAAGATGGACGTGCACGATCACGAAGACCGCCCCGAATGGATGGGCAAGGTCGATTTCTCGGGCCTCAAGCTCAAGCTGATCGCCTCAATCGTTGCGATTTCGGGGATCAACCTGCTCAAGAACTTCATGTCGCTCGACGGCGCGACGATGACCCCGGGGCGCGAGCAGCAGCTTTACTGGATGGTGGTGATCCACATGGTCTTCATCGCCTCGGGCGTGATGCTGGCCGTGATGGACAAGGTGGTCTCGGGCACCCCCAAGCACTGAGTACCAGCCCATTCAATTACAGTTTTCCGCTTTTGCCAAAGCGGGTTAGCATGGGGCATTCCTGACCTGGGAGTGCCCCATGCCGCGTCTGCACCAGCTTGCCTTGCTTGCCCCCGCCCTCGTCATTGCCGCACAGCCGGCGCTGGCGGCGGAAAAGTCCCCCGTCTCACTCGCCAAGGTGAGCAAGTGGGAGATCAATTACGACGAGGATTCGTGCAACCTCTTGGCCAAGTTCGGCGCGGGTGACGAGACCGCCATCCTCGCCCTGTCTCGGACCGCCCCCAGCGACTGGCTGGAACTGAAGATCTTCGGCAAGATGCTGAAATACGGCGGGATTGAAATGCCGGTGGAAGTGGCCTTTGGCAACCAGGCCAAGCCATACCGGCGAAATGCGATCGCGGTCACAGCGGGCGAGAAGGAAAAGCTGCCGGCGATGATAGTCCAAGGGCTGCGGATCGACGGCTTTGACTATCCGGCCAAGCCGACCGGCCCGGTGATTGCCCCCAGGGTGACGCCGGAGGTTGAAGCAGGCGTGGATTCGATCACGTTCAAGGCCGCCGGCAAACGCTATCGCCTCGAAACGGGCTCAATGGCTGCGCCGATGGCGGCGATGCGGACCTGCACGACCGATCTGCTGCAGCACTGGGGCTTTGATCCGGCGGTCCAGGCCGGGCTGACCAAGCAGGCCGTACCGATCAACAACCCGGGTGCCTGGCTGGGCACCAACGACTTTCCCAACAAGGCGCTGATGCTGGGGCACAACGGGCTGGTCCGGTTCCGCCTCGATGTCGAGGCCGACGGCAAGGTCAGCGGCTGCCGGGTGCTGTACCGCACCAATCCGGACGAGTTCGCCGATCTGTCCTGCAAGCTGCTGCTGCAACGCGCAAAGATGGCCCCGGCGCTTGGCGCTGATGGCAAACCGGTCCGCTCATTCTACGTCGGCCAGATCCGCTGGCAGGCAGGCGAGTGGTAGCGGATCGCCGCGTGCTCGGGCGCTAGAGCCGCTCGTACAGCACCAGCGGTGCCCCCTGTTCGCCCTGGTGGAGGCCGTAGCGGACGAAGCCGAGTTTGCCGGCCAGTGCATCCGAGGCGTGATGCCCCTCCTCGATCATGCAGGCAATCCGCTGGCGGCCGTGGGTCTGGTCGAACCAGGCGAGGGCCGCTTCCATCGCCTCGCGGGCGATCCCTTCGCCCCAATGCTCCTGGTGGACGATCCACCCGGCCTCGGGAACATCGTCGAGGCCCTGCCCGGCCCCGAACCCGCGGTGGCTGCGGAACACCCCGCAATTGCCGACGATCCGGTCCTGCCCGCGAAGCCGGACCATGAAGGTGCCATAGCCGTGCAGCGCCCAGGATCCGGCGTTGCGGTGCAGGCGGTTGAAGGCGTCCATTTCGGTCGGCACGAAGCTGCCGAGGAAGCGGCGGGTTTCCTCGGCCCGAGTCAGCTCGAACAGGTCGGCAAGGTCGCGCAGCGCCGGCTGCCACAGTTCGAGCCGGGCGGTGGTGAGGAGCGGCGTCACAACAGCTGGTCCACCACGTGGATCACCACCCCGACCAGCCCGCCGACCAGCGTGCCGTTGACCCGGATGAACTGCAGGTCGCGCCCGACCGCGCCTTCGATCCGGCCGGTGACGGTTTCGGCATCCCAGCGCTTGACCGTTTCAGACACCAGCCGGACGATCTGGTCGCCATAGCGGACCGAAACGCCGACCAGGGTGCGGCGGGCGAAGCGGTTGATCTGGATCTGCAACGCGGGATCGTCGCGCAGATGGCGGCCGAGTTCGGCCAGTGCCTCGGCCAGCTGGCCGCTCGATTCGCCGGCCGGACGGCGCAGCCGAGCCAGCATCCCGGTGCGCATCCGTTCCCACACCCCCTGCCACCAGGTCGAGACCGCCGGGTTGGCGATCAGCTCGCCCTTGAGCCGTTCGATCTTGCCGCGCAGCTCGGCATCGTGCTGGAGATCGTGCGAGAGCTTGGCCAGCCCTTCCTCGATCTTGCCGCGCAGGGGATGTTCGGGATCGACGATCACTTCGGCGAGCAGCTTGTAGAGCCCGTCGAGCACCGAATTGGCCAGCGTTTCATCGAGCCCGGTCCAGCGCAGCACGGCATTGGCGCGCTTGTGGATCAGCTCGCGGATCAGGTCCTCGTTGTCTTCCAGGGTCAGTCCGGCCCAACGGACCAGCGAATCGATCACCGGCATGTGCCGCCGATCGGCGATCGCGGTGCCGAGCATCTGCCCGATCAGCGGCGAGACCTCGAGCTTGTCGATCTGCCTGAACAGCCCGCCGCGCACTTGCGTTCCGAGCCGTTCGGGATCGAGCGATTCGAGCACCTGAGCGGCCAGTTCGGCCGCGCCGTCGCGCAACCGGGTGCTGCCGCCCCTGGCCGGATCGGCCAGCCAGTCGCCCGCCGCCGCGGCCAGGTTCATGTGTGCCAGCCGCCGGGCGACGACCTGGGGGGTGAGGAAATTCTCGCGCAGGAACTGCGCCATGGTCTCGGCGATCCGGTCCTTGTTTTCGGGGATGATCGCGGTGTGCGGGATCGGCAGGCGGAGCGGGTGGCGGAACAGCGCGGTGACCGCGAACCAGTCGGCCAGCCCGCCGACCATCGCCGCCTCGCTGAACGCCAGGACATAGCCCCAGGCGGGGTGGCTGCCTTCGAAATGGCGGGCGACCAGGAAGACCCCGGCCATGAGCACCAGCAGGCCGGTGGCGAAGGCGCGCATCCGCCGGGCCTTGTCGGGCGGCAACGGCGCCGGGCGTCCCCGGCGCAGACGTGCCCGCCGCGTGCTCACTCGGCCGGCAGCGGTCCATCACCCCGGCGCGAAGCCGGGATCGCGGCGGGCCCGGTCGGCTCCGGCGGCGGCGGCGAGGCCGGCTGTTCGGACTGTCCGCGATCTTCCGGCCGGTAGGTCAGGAAGATCCGCCGCAGCCACGGCCCGAGCCGCGCCTCGACCCCGTTGGCCAGACTGAACCCGGCCGGCACGATCACCAGCGTCAGCAGGGTCGAAAGCACCAGCCCGCCGATCACCACGGTACCCATCGGCGCACGCCAGGCGGAGTCCCCGCCCAGCGACAGCGCGGTCGGGATCATCCCGGCGGTCATCGCCACGGTGGTCATCACGATCGGCTGGGCGCGCTTGTGCCCGGCATCGACGATCGCTTCGTACTTGGGCACGCCCTTGGCCATTTCCTCGATCGCGAAGTCGATCAGCAGGATCGAGTTCTTGGCGACGATCCCGAACAGCATCAGGATTCCGATGAATACCGGCAGCGACACCGGCTGGCCGGCAATCCACAACGCGATCAGCCCGCCCAATGGCGCAAGGAACAGCGAACTCATGTTGACCAGCGGCGAGATGAAGCGGTGATAAAGCAGCACCAGCACCGCGAAGACCAGCAGCACCGCCGAAGTCAGCGCGATCTGGAAGCTGGTGATCAACTCCTCGAAAATCTCGTCCTCGCCGAACGGCTTCTTGCCGACGCCGGTGGGCAGATTGTTCATGATCGGGAGCTTGTCGATCGCGGTCATCACCGGGCCCTTGACCGCCCCGGGGGCGAGGTCGGCACCGACGAACACGCGGCGCTCCTGGTTGTAGCGACGGATCGAAACCGGACCCGAACCGAAGGTGATATCGGCCACCCGCGCCAGCGGGACCGAGCCGCCGCTGGCAGTCGCCACCGGCAGGTTGGCGATCACCGACAGGTCGCGGCGCGAATCCTCGGACAGGCGAACCCGGATCGGGATCTGCCGGTCGGACAGCGAGAACTTGGCCGCGTTCTGGTCGATATCGCCGATCGTCGCGATGCGGATCGTCTGGCTCAGCGCGGCGGTGGTCACCCCCAGGCTGGCGGCCAGTTCCTGGCGCGGAGTGATGATCAGTTCGGGGCGGCGGGTATCGGCGGCAATCCGGGGTGCGACCACGCCTTCGACGCCCTTCATCTGTTCGACCAGCGTGGTTGCCGCCTGTTCAAGCGCGACCGAATCCGAACCCGTCAGCATGATCGAGATCGGCCGACCCAGTCCCGGAGGGCCTGCCTGGAACAACTGCTGGAAGTTGACCCGGGCATCGGGGATCTTCTGGAGCAGCGGGGTCAGTTCGCGCTCGAATTCCTGGCTGGTCTTGTCGCGATCGGCCTTGAGCGTGATGAAGACCGAGCCATTGGCTTCGCGGATCCGTTCCTGGACATTCTCGACCTCGGGCCGGGTGCTGACCAGCGCGACAACCTGGTCGGATACGGCTTCGGTCTGGGCGAGCGTCGTGCCGGGGACCATTTCGATCGAAATGCGGCTGAAGTCGCTGTTCTGTTCGGGGAACAGCTGCTGCGGCAGGACCGCGAACAGCACGCCCGACAGCCCGAGCGAAAAGATCGCGATGCCCAGCATCCACACCCGGTGATCGCGCAGGCGGGCGCCGAGCCGCCGGGCCATGAACCGGCTCCAGGCAAAGAACCCGCGTTCGCGCTGGCCGATCGCCAGGTTGACCAGCGCCGCCAGCAGGGTCTGCACCAGCATGACCAGCCCGAACGCGATCGGCGCCAGGATCACCAGCGCGACCAAAACCATGCCTACGCCCGGGCCCTTGGCCACTTCGCCGACCTTGGGCGCGGCGTTCATCAGGAACGGCGAAAGCGCGGCCAGCGCCGCCGCGACGGCCGGCAGGACATAATACAGCAGCGAAGCCGGGACCGTTTCGATCCGGGCCCGCATCTCCTTGGCCCGGCGGTTATCCAGGCTGAAGTGGAGCAGCGCGTCATAGCGATCCATCCACTTGCCCGTGCCGTGTTCGGCCGGGCCGGCCGACTTGAGGAAATAGGCCGCGATCATCGGGGTGATCATGCGGGCGACCGCAAGACTGATCAGCACCGAGACCACCACGGTCCAGCCGAAGTTGAAGAAGAACTGCCCCGGAATCCCCGGCATCAACCCGACCGGCAGGAACACCGCGACGATCGAGAAGGTGGTGGCGACCACCGCCAGCCCGATTTCGTCGGCAGCATCGATCGAGGCCTGGTAGGCGCTCTTGCCCATCCGCATGTGTCGGACGATGTTCTCCACCTCGACGATGGCGTCGTCGACCAGCACCCCCGCGACCAGCCCGAGCGCGAGCAGCGACATCTGGTTGAGCGTGATCCCCAGCATGTCGATGAACCAGAACGACGGTATCGCCGACAGCGGGATGGCGATCGCCGAAATCATCGTCGCGCGCCAGTCGCGCAGGAAGAAGAACACGACGACAACCGCCAGGATCGCGCCTTCGACCATCGAGGCAATCGAACTGTCGTACTGTTCCTTCACATAGGGAACCGTAGTGAACAGCTTGGTGAACTTGATCCCCGGCTTGTCGGCCTCGATCCGCTCCATCCGGGCGACCGCGGCATCATAGACCGCAACGTCGGATTCGCCGCGCGCGCGGGAAATGCTGAAGGTCACCACCGACTTGCCGTTGGTCTTGCCCAGCGAAGTCACCTCGCCATAGCTGTCGGAGACCCGGGCAACATCGGCCAGCTTGATCACCCGACCGCCGCCCAGCGGTACGTCGATCTGCGACAGGTCGAAGGCGGTGCGGTTCGAGCCAAGCACGCGGACCGACTGGCGCGAGCCGCCGATTTCCGAGCGGCCGCCGGCCGCGTCGATGTTGAGCTGGCGCAGCACCTGGTTGATCTGAGCCGCGGTTACCCCCTGGGCCTGCATCCGGGCCGGATCGAGGATCACCGTGATTTCACGGTTGACCCCGCCGCCGCGCTCGACCTGGGCCATGCCCGGGACGCTCAGCAGGGCCTTGGTCACCGTATCGTCAACGAACCACGACAGCTGCTCGAGCGTCATGTCGTCGGCCATGATCGAGAAGTAGCCGATCGAATCGTTCGACACCTCGACCTTGAACACCTGCGGCTCGAGAATCCCGTCGGGCAGGCCGCCGCGCGCCTGGTCGACCGCGTTCTTGACGTCGTTCAGCGCCTCGATCACGTCGGTGCCGATCTGGAACTCGACCGAGGTTTCGCTGACCCCTTCGCGCGCGGTCGAGCTGATGTTCTGGACCCCCTGGATCGTGCGCAGCGAGGCTTCGATCTTCTGGGTGATCTGGTTTTCGATTTCGGTCGGGGCGGCGCCCGGCTGGCTGATCGCGACGATCACCATCGGGAATTCGATATCGGGATCGTTCTGCACCTTCATTCGCGAGAAGGTGACCATCCCGGCCAGCACCAGCCCCAGGAACAGCACGATCGGCACCACCGGGTTGCGGATGCACCAGGCCGAGATGTTGCGAAAGCTCATGCCGCGCGCTCCAATCGCCCCGTCATTTCTTCAGCGGAACCGGCTGGATGGTCTCGCCCGGCTGGAGGAAGCCGCCGGCCCGCAGCACCACGCGCTCGCTACCGTCCAGCCCTTCGATCACGGCAACGCCATTCGCCGTCACCAGCCCGGTCTTGACCGGGCGGCGGCGGGCCTTGTTGTCCTTGTCGACGATATAGACATAGTTCCCTTCGCGGTCGGACAGGATCGCGGATTCGGGCAGCAGCGGCGCGACCAGCGTGCCTGACTTGATCGACACGGTGGCAAACCCGCCGGGGCGCAGTTCGGGTGCATAGGCGAGCGCAATCCGGGCCACGCCCTGGCGCGTCGCGGGATCGATCACCGGAGCGACCTGCCAGACCTGGCCGGTAAAGGCCTTGCTGGTGCCCACCGGGATGACTTCGGCCGAGACCCCGGGCGCAAGCGAGGCGAGATCGGTCTCGCCGAGCAGGGCCTTGAGTTCCATCTCGCCGCCCTTGGCCAGCCGGAACAGCACGCCCGAACCGGCGCTGACCACCTGGCCGGGCTCGACCCGCCGCTCCAGCACCAGCCCGGCCGCCGGGGCGACCACGTTGAGCCGGCGCAGCTGGGCGCCAAGCACCCCGGCCTGGGCACTGGCCACGCGCACCTGGGCCACTGCGGCATCGCGGGTGGCGGTCAGCCGGTCGATGTCGGCCTTGGAAACGAAGCCCTTGTCGACCAGCTTGAGCGCGCGGTCGAGATTGGCCTGGGCGAGCCGGGCATTGGCCCGCGCCACTTCGACCTGGGCGACCTGGCCGGCCTGTTGCTGGGTCTGGACCGACCGGTCGATCACCGCCAGGACCTGCCCGGCGCGGACCCACTGGCCCGGTTCGACCAGCACGGCAACAACCTGACCGCCTTCGCCGGGGATCCCGACCGGCAGTTCGCGCCGCGCTGCCAGGGTGCCGGTGGCGCTGATCAGGCCTTCGACCGTGGTTCGCCCGGGCGAGACCACCGTGACGACCGGGGCCTGATCCTTGGTCTTGTCCTTGGCTTCACCGCCGCCGGTGCGGTTGACGTACCAGGCGATGCCGATCAGCGCGAGCAGGACCAGCCCGGCGATGATGAACAGGTTGCGGCGCGAACGACGGTCTTCCTCCCCGCCTTCCAGCAGGGGGTTTCCGCCCGCATCATGCGCCGTGCCAATTCCGGATTCGAAATTCATCGTCGACTCGCCTTCGCCCCAGGTCCGCGACTTGCACCGCAACCATTGCGCGGCGAGCCCCGATCGGACTGTATTACGCTGCTAAATCACCTGCCGCAAGGCCCGATAAAGCCGGGGCGGTGCAGGCAGGTGTTGCAGTCTGGGCCATAGGCCCGGCAGCGGGTCAGGGCAATGCGAAGCTCGGCAGACCGCCAAACAGGATCGGCCAACGGCAGGAACCACAAGCAAAACGGCCGGGGCAGAACTGGTCCTGCCCCGGCCGTCTTGGCCCCCGTTGCATAGGGTTCAATACTTCAGCTGGCGCTCGTAGAGGTCGCGGTAATGCTGGATCCGGGTAACCCGGAGGCCCTGCATGCCCGAGCGGTCGACCGCCCGCTGCCATGAAGCGAACTCCTCAAGGCTGAGTCCGTAACGCTCGCAGACCTCGTCGATGGTCAGCAGGCCGCCATTGACGGCCGCCACCACTTCCGCCTTGCGCCGCACCACCCAGCGGGTCGTCCCGGGCGAAGGCAGCGAATCGAGCGTGAGCGGCTCGCCGAGCGGGCCGATTACCATCGCGGGTCGAATCTTCTGGTTTTCGATCATCATTGTCCTCGACCACCGGCAATCGCATCTCCGGCGGTGAAGCCCTCAATGCCAGCGGCACATTTGCCATCTGCTAAATCAGTTGGGTTAACGGCCCGTGAGGTATTGCCTCCGGCGTTATTGCCCGCCTTCCAGTTCGCGAATCCCCCGGCGGTAACCGGATCGGCGCCGGCGCCGGCCGCCAATTCGGCGACCACCGCATGTGCCGCGCTGAACCGGGCGTGCAGCTCGGGCCAGGCAATCCTGCCGGAATCGGCCTCTGCCCGGGGTGGTGCGACCCGGCTCCTCAGGCTGGCCAAGAGATCCTGTGCGATGTCCATGACCCGGACTTCTAGAGAAACAAGGTCAAGATCGGGTAAAGCCGGGCTTTACGCCCTGTTGAGAATGCTTACCGAATTGCCTCGCCCGGCATGCGGCGATGCTTTGCGCCGCCCGGCAAGCCGGTGTATGGGCGCGCAGCGATGGAAAATGCCCCCGAATCCGCCGACCTGTTCCAGCTCGACAAGCCGCTTGCCGGGCGGCG
>CAZNII010000012.1:10499-13187 GCA_964573075.1 uncultured Novosphingobium sp.
GGGCGCACCCCGATCCCCTGCATCCGCTGCAACATGGGGCCCAAGTTCACCGACCTGTTCGCCATGGCCCGGGACCTCGGCGCCGATTGCCTGGCGACCGGGCACTATGTCCGCCGCCTGATCGGTCCGGCCGGACCCGAACTGCACCGCGCGCTCGATCCGGCCCGCGACCAGTCCTATTTCCTTTACGGCACCACCGAGGCCCAGCTCGATTTCCTGCGCTTTCCGCTCGGCGGTCTGCCCAAGGCCCGGGTCCGCGCGATTGCCGAGGCCGAAGGGCTGCGGGTGGCGGCCAAGCCCGACAGCCAGGACATCTGCTTCGTCCCCGATGGCGACTATGCCCGGATCGTCCGCAGCGTCCGCCCCGAAGGCGGCGAGAGCGGCGAAATCGTCCATGCCGAAACCGGCGAGGTGCTGGGCCTGCACAAGGGGATCATCCACTACACCGTTGGCCAGCGCCGCGGGCTGGAAATCGGCGGCCTGGCCGAGCCGCTCTATGTGACCGCGCTCGATGCTCCGGGGCGGCGGGTGCTGGTCGGGCCGAAGCGGCTCCTGGCAGTCGGCGCGGCGCGGATCGTCGAGACCAACCGGATCGGGCCGCTGCCGCAAACGCAACTGACCGCCAAGGTCCGCTCATTGGCAAAGCCAGTGCCGGTGACGCTCGATGGATCGCTGGGCGATGACGCTGCGTGCACGATTCGCTTCGCCAGTCCCGAATATGGCGTAGCCCCGGGTCAGGCGGCGGTGATCTACGCCGAAGACCGGGTGGTCGGCGGCGGCTGGATCGATTCGACCGAGCCCGCCTAGGCCGCCTGGGCGATCAGGCAGCGTCCCGAAACCGAAACCGCGTCAAGCGAATCGGCCAGCGCGCATTCCCCCGCCTTGACCGGCTGGCCGGCCACCGTTGAGCCCTCGTCAAGCGGGATCACCAGCAGTTTGCCGGCATAGCGCGCCGCGGTTTCCGCATCGGGCGCGCCGTCGAGCCTATCGAGCCGGAAATGCGGACCATCGACCAGGGTCATGGCCCCGCCTTCCGGGACGTGGCGATGCAGCCGCGGCGGATAGGACGCGCCGTGCGCCACCGCCATCCCGGCCTCGAGATGCAATTCGCGCGGGCGGCCATAGTCATAGAGCCGGTAGGTGATATCGCTGTTCTGCTGGACCTCGATCAGCGCGATCCCGGCGCCGATCGCGTGGACCGTGCCGGCGGGGATGTAGAAGAAATCCCCGGCCGCGACGGGATGCCAGGTCAGCAGCCCTTCGATGCTGCCGTCGAGCGCGGCGGCGCGCATTTCGTCGGCCGAAATGGCCCGGTCGAACCCGATTCCCAGCTTCGCGCCGGGTTCGGCATTGAGCACCAGCCAGCATTCCTCCTTGCCGCGATGGCCTTCGGGGGCCTGCGCGTCGGAGGGATGGACCTGGACCGACAGCGCCTCGCTGGTGAAGATGTACTTGACCAGCAGCGCGTCGAGCGCGGCCGGCGGCTCGAACCAGATCTCGCCGATCTTCTGCCCCGGCGGCGCGACAAACGGCGCCGGCAGGCTGGTGCGCCCCCATGGCCGCTCGACCATCCGGGTGGGCAGCAGCCCGCTCACTGGTTCGCCGCCCCATCCAGCTTGCCGACCAGCTGGGCCCCGGCCCGGGTGGTGACCAGCACTTCATTGCCATCGACCACGATCACCACGTCTTCGAGCCCGATCGCCGAAACCCGCGGCCCGTCGCTTTCGACCAGGACATTGCGGCACTGGACCAGTTCGGCATTGCCGGGGGCACTGTTACCGGCTTCGTCACGCTCGCGCGCGACCAGCAGCGCATCCCAGTTGCCGATATCGGACCAGCCCATGTCGGCCGGGACCATCGCCGCGCGGGCGGTGTTTTCCATCACCGCATAGTCGACCGATTCGCTTTCGATCGCGGCAAAGGCCTGCGGATCGGGATGGAACCGGCTGCCTTCGCTGCGCCCGCCGGCCACTGCGGCGCGGGCCTGGGCGGCGATTGCCGGGCGGTGCGCTTCGAGCTCGGCCAGGAAAGTGCCGACCCGGAAAGCGAAGATCCCGCCGTTCCAGGCGTAGCCGCCATCGGCGAGGAACTGCCGGGCGCGCTCAAGATCGGGCTTTTCGACGAACCGCGCGACCTTGAAGCCAAGTTCGCCAATCGCCTCGCCGCGTTGCAGGTAGCCGAAGCCGGTTTCCGGAGCCTTCGCCTCGATCCCGAACGAGACCAGCCAGCCATCGCGGGCCAGCGCCGCCGCAGCCTGGGCGGCGCGCTGGAAGGCGGCGGCATCGGCAATGTGGTGGTCGCTGGGGCAGACCAGCATCACCGCGTCCTCGGGCAGGCGCAGGGCCGCCAGCGCGATTGCCGCAGCGGTATTGCGCGCCGACGGTTCGACGATGGTCTCACCCCCGACCCCGGCCGGCCATTGCGCCTCGACGTGTTCGAGGTGCGCCGCGCCGGTCACCACGATCGGCGCGGCAAAGCCGGCCGCCGGCGGGCAGCGGCCAAGCGTCGCTTCGAACAGGGTGCCATTGCCGACCAGCGGCAGGAACGGCTTGGGCTTGGCGACGCGGCTGCGCGGCCACAGGCGGGTGCCGCTGCCACCGCACAGCACGACGGGATGGATTGCAGATTCGCTCATGGCCGGGCGCCTAGCACAAGTTGATCGCCAATGGGTTACCGGGAATCACGGCG
>CAZNII010000012.1:13287-38636 GCA_964573075.1 uncultured Novosphingobium sp.
CTTCGTGGTAGGTCGCGGTCTGGCGGGCCAGCAGCGGAAAGCGCGCGGTTACGCTTTTGGCCTTGGCATCCTCGGACAGGGAAATCAGCTCCATCCCGGGCTCGAAATCCTTCTTGCAATCGTCGAGGCTGCGCCCGCCGGCAAAGCGGCACGAACAGGCAACGCGCGCGCCATAGGCCGCCCCGGTCTGGGCATAGCCGTTGAGCGGTCCCCAGAACACCGCAAGGACAGCCACCACCGCCGCCAGCCCGACGATCAGGATGCGCCGGCGCCAGGGGGATCGTGTCGCCGGGTTCTGCTTAACGGTTGCCATTGTCGAGCCTTTGGGCAAGGGATGCGCGGCCATGTCCGCGCGCCGTTTGTCCCTTATCCTGCCGCTGCTTGCTCTGCCAGCCCTGATCGGCTGCGGCGAAAGCCGGGATGCCGCGGCGCCCCCACCGGCGCTGTCCGCCGCCGCGCTGAAGGCGGTGGTCGACAAGCCGGGCGTCAACCGCGAAGCGCTGGCGCGGGCAGTCGATGCGCTGTTCAGCGACGAGGAAACGCAGGAAACCCGCGCCGTGCTGGTGCTGCATGGTGGCCAGATCGTGGCCGAACGCTATGCCCCCGGCTATCACGAGAACACCCGCTTCGTATCGTGGTCGATGGCCAAGACCGTGACCGCGGTGATGATCGGCCAGCTGGTCGCCGATGGCCGGCTGCGGCTCGACGAAAGCGTGCCGATCCCGGCCTGGCAGCGCCCCGGCGATCCGCGCGGCGAAATCACCCTGCGCCAGCTGCTGCAGATGCGTTCGGGCTTGCGCCATACCGAGGCCGGCGATCCGCCCTACGAAAGCGACGAGGTGCGGATGCTGTTCCTCGACGGGCGCGACAACATGGCCGCCTATGCCGAGGCCCAGCCGCTTGAGGCCGATCCGGGCGCCAAGTTCGAATATTCCAGCGCGACCACGGTGATCCTGGCCGATCTGGCCGCCCGCTCGCTGACCGGCAGTAACGATCCCGCGACGCGGATCCGGGTGGTCCGCGAATACCTGCGCACCCGCCTGTTCGAGCCGATCGGGATGAAAAGCATGGTGCCCGAATTCGATGCTTCGGGCACGCTGATCGGCGGCAGCCTGATCCACGGCACGGCGCGCGACTGGGCCAGGTTCGGCGAATTCCTGCGCAACCGCGGCGCGGTCAAGGGCGCGCAGCTGGTCCCGTCGGCGTGGATCGATTTCATGACCAGCCCGAGCCCGCGCAACCAGGGCTATGGCGCGCAGCTGTGGCTCAACCGCCCGCAGCAGGACGGCGAAGTATTCTGGCCCGGCGCTTCGGCCGGCACTTTTTCGATGAACGGGCACCTTGGCCAATATGTCGTGGTCAGCCGCGACAACGGCGTGGTGGTGGTGCGGCTGGGCAAGACCCAGGACAACCTGCGCAAGCCGGTCCACGCCGCGATCGCCCGGATCGTGACCCTGTTCCCCAAAGGAAACCCATCTTGAGCGAAAAGACCGCACTCATCACCGGGATCACCGGCCAGGACGGGGCCTATCTGGCCCGGCTGCTGCTTGCCAAGGGCTACCGCGTCCACGGGATCAAGCGCCGTGCTTCAAGCTTCAACACCGCGCGGATCGACGAGATCTACGAGGACCCGCATGTCCCCGATCCGCAGCTGACCCTGCACTATGGCGACCTGACCGATTCGACCAACCTGATCCGGGTGGTCCAGGAAACCCAGCCCGACGAAATCTACAACCTTGCCGCGCAAAGCCATGTCGCGGTCAGCTTCGAAACACCCGAATATACCGCCAATTCCGACGCGCTGGGCACGCTGCGGCTGCTCGAGGCGATCCGGATCCTCGGGCTGGAGAAGAAGACCCGATTCTATCAGGCTTCGACCAGCGAGCTTTACGGGCTGGTCCAGGAAGTGCCGCAGCGCGAAACCACGCCGTTCTATCCGCGCAGCCCCTATGCCGCGGCCAAGCTCTATGCCTACTGGATCACGGTCAACTACCGCGAGGCCTATGGCATCCATGCCTCGAACGGGATCCTGTTCAACCACGAAAGCCCGCTGCGCGGCGAAACCTTCGTCACCCGCAAGATCACCCGCGGCGCCGCGGCGATCGCGCTGGGCCGGCAGGACGTGCTCTTTCTCGGCAATCTCGATGCCCAGCGCGACTGGGGCCATGCCCGCGAATATGTCGAAGGGATGTGGCTGATGCTCCAGCAGGACGAAGGCGACGATTATGTGCTGGCGACGGGGATCACCACCACGGTCCGCCAGTTCGTCGAATGGGCCTTTGCCGATGCCGGGATCGAGCTGGACTGGCGCGGCACGGGGATCGATGAACAGGGCTTCTGCCGCAAGACCGGGGCGCTGCGGGTGGCGATCGACCCGCGCTATTTCCGCCCGACCGAGGTTGACCTCCTGATCGGCGATCCGAGCAAGGCGCACCAGAAACTGGGCTGGCGGCACAAGACCGAAGTGCGCGAACTGGCCCGCGAAATGGTCCTGGCCGATCTTGAAACGATGAAGACCGCCAGTGTCGGCAGGGGCAGCTGAAGTGTACACGCTGGCCGGCAAGCGGGTCTGGGTGGCGGGGCACAAGGGCATGGTCGGCGGGGCGATCGTGCGCCGGCTGGCCAGCGAAGGCTGCGAGATCCTGACCGTCGATCGCGACGAACTGGACCTGACCGACCAGCGCGCGGTGCTGGGCTGGATGCACAACCACCGCCCGCAGGCGGTATTCCTCGCCGCGGCGCGGGTTGGCGGGATCCACGCCAACCATACCCGCCCGGTCGAATTCCTGCGCGACAACCTGCTGATCGAAACCGCGATCTTTACCGGGGCCGAATCGGTCGGGGTGGAAAAGCTGCTGTTCCTCGGCTCCTCGTGCATCTACCCCAAGCACGCCCAGCAGCCGATCCGCGAGGAAGCGCTGCTGACCGGCCCGCTCGAGCCGACCAACGAATGGTACGCGATCGCCAAGATCGCCGGGATCAAGCTGGCCCAGGCCTATCGCCAGCAATACGGCTGCGATTTCATCAGCGCGATGCCGACCAACCTCTACGGTCCGGGCGACAACTACGATCCGGCCGGCAGCCACGTCCTGCCGGCGCTGATCCGCAAGGTCCACGAAGCCAAGGCCAGTCGCACGCCGGTGACGGTCTGGGGCAGCGGAGCCCCCTTGCGCGAATTCCTCTATGTCGACGATTGTGCCGACGCCTGCGTCCACCTGATGAAGGGCTATTCGGACAGCCTGCACATCAATGTCGGCTCGGGCGAGGAGATCTCGATCCTCGAGCTGACCAGGCTGGTGATGGACGTGCTGGGCCACGACGCGGAGATCGTGATGGATCCGTCCAAGCCCGACGGCACTCCGCGCAAGCTGATGGACAATTCGCGGTTGCGGGCCATGGGCTGGACGCCCGCCGTTCCGCTGCGCGAAGGCATCGCCAGGGCCTATGCCGCGTTCCTCGCCGGCGACGGGCGCAATATCTAGCGCTTCGCCAGCAAGTCTACCGAAGACAGGTCCTTGGGATCGACATGGCCTTCGGGATCGGGGTGGATCAGGATTTCCAGCCCTGGAAACTCGCTGTGGAGGATCGCCTCGACCTCGTCCATCACCACGTGAGCCTCGCGCACGGTCATTTCGGGATCGACCGCCAGGTGGAACTGGACAAAGTCGCGGTCGCCCGAGGTGCGAGTGCGCAGATCGTGCAGGCCCTTGATCTCGGGATGGCGAGCCACAGCCTCAAGGAAGGCGGCCTTGCGCGCTTCGGGCCATTCGTGGTCCATCAGCTGCTCGATTGCTTCCTGCGATGCGCCCCAGGCCCCCCAGCCCAGCCACAGCGCGATGCCCAGACCGAACAGCGGGTCAGCGCCGGAAATTCCGGCGTACTGATCGAGCGCCAACGCGGCGATCACCGCCAGGTTGAGCAGCAGGTCGGACTGGTAGTGGACATGGTCGGTGCTGATCGCGAGGCTCTTGGTTTGGGCGATCACGTGGCGCTGCCAGGCCAGCAGGGCCAGCGTCGCGCCCATCGCGATCAGCGAGACGACGATCCCGCCCTCGGCCGCCTGCGGGCGCGTTCCCGCCAGCCACTGATCGACCGCGCGCAGCGCCAGGCTGAGCGCCGAGATCGAGATCAGCACGACTTGGAACATCGCCGCCAGCGCCTCGGCCTTGCCGTGCCCGAAGCGATGCTTCTCGTCGGCCGGCTGCGAGGCGACCCAGACCCCGGCCAGCGTCGCCATGCTGGCCACCAGATCGAGCGCGGTATCGGCCAGGCTGCCGAGCATCGCGGTCGAGCCGGTCGAGAAGACCGCCCAGACCTTCAGCCCGACCAGCAGCAAGGCGACCCCGATCGAGGCAATGGCGGCGCTGCGATTGAGCGAGGCGGCGCTGCTCATGGAAACAGCAACGTGCTGGTCCAGCCGGCGCCGTCGGCCGCGCGGGTGAAGCGGCGACGCTCATGGAGGCGGAACGGGCGGTCCATCCAGAACTCGAAAGCGCTGGGGGTCAGGCAGAACCCGGTCCAGTGCGGCGGGCGCGGAACCTGTCCGACCAGATGGCGGGCCGTGGTCCTGGCGATCCGGGCCAGGAACTCGGTGCGCGAGGCCAGCGGTGCGGACTGGTCGCTGGCATGGGCGCCAAGCTGCGAATCCCGGCTGCGGCTGGCGAAATAGGCGTCGGCCATCTCGTCCGGGACCCGCTTGATCGTGCCTTCGATCCGGATCTGGCGGCGCAGCGACTTCCAGTGGAACAGCATCGCCGCCTGCGGATTGGCAAGCAGCTCGCCGCCCTTGCGGCTGTGGCTGTTGGTATAGAACACGAAGCCGCCGTGGGGTCCGAGCAGGTCGGCGCCGTGATCCTTCATCAGCACCATCCGCACCGAGGGGAAGGCATCGGGCGTGGCGGTGGCGAGCGCCACGGCCTCGGGATCGTTGGGCTCGTGCTTCCTTGCTTCGGCGAACCATTCGTCGAACAGCGCGAAGGGCGCAGCATCGGGAATCGCGTTGGCGGCCTGGGTCTCGTCCATGATGCTCCGCGCATAGCCGGGCCGGGCGCCGGAAGGAAGCGCGAGCGTTTCGCAATTGCCGCGAAGACCTTGCCGTAACGGTCTATCGCACCTAGCTAACGCAAATGGCCGATCCCTATTCGATCCTGGGTGTTGCCCGCGGGGCAAGCGAAAAGGACATCAAGTCCGCCTATCGCAAGCTGGCGAAGGAGCTCCACCCGGACCGCAACAAGGACAATCCCAAGGCGGCGGAGCGCTTTTCCGAAGTGACCCGTGCCTATGACCTGCTGTCCGACAAGGACAAGCGCGCCCGGTTCGACCGGGGCGAGATCGACATCGACGGCAATCCCTCGATGGGCTTCGGCTATGGCGGCGGAGGCGGGCCCGGCGGGGGTTTTGGCGGGCGCGACCAGCGCGGGTTCCGGGCCGATGGGTTCGAAGGCTTCGGCGGCGGCGAGGGGATCGACCTGGGCGACATCTTCGACGGGCTGTTCGGCGGGCGCGGCGGCATGGGCGGCGGCTTTGGCGGCCAGCGCCGCGGACCTCCTCCGAAGGGCGCCAACGTCCAGTACAAGCTGGGGGTTTCGCTGCCCGATGCGGCGCTGCGGGCAACCCAGCGGATCACCCTGGCCGATGGCAAGACGATCGACCTCAAGCTTCCGGCCGGGGTTGAGGATGGAACCCAGATGCGGCTGGCCGGCAAGGGCGAGCCCGGCCCCGGCGGCAATGGCGATGCGATCGTGGTGATCCAGCTCCAGCCGCACCCGTTCTTCCGCCGCGAGGGCGACAATCTGCGGCTCGACCTGCCGATCAGCCTCGACGAGGCGGTCCACGGGGCCAAGATCAAGGTCCCGACCGCGGAAGGCGCGGTGATGCTGACAGTCGCTCCCGGGTCGAGCTCGGGCAAGACCCTGCGGCTCGGCGGCAAGGGCTTCAGCCGCAAGGACGGCAGCCGCGGCGACCAGCTGGTGACGCTCGAAGTGCAGCTGCCCGAGGGCGACGAAGACCTCGCCCGGAGGCTCGAAGGCTGGCGCGATCCGCGCAACCTGCGCGCCCGGCTCGGCGTCTGAACGCGGGACCGGCGGCGTGGAAGAACGTGAAGGCGACGACGCCCACCGCCCTCCCTTGACCCTGCCCGATCTTTCGCCCGAAGCGCGGCGCAAGCGCGCCAATCGGCTCAAGGACACCTATCAGGAGCATGTCGGGCCGCAGGGCCGGTTCTGGACCTCGCGCCCGTTCCGGGTGATCGCCCGGGTCTGGACCGGGGCCTATCACGATGGCTTCATCCATGCCGGAAACCTCGCCTACATGGCGATCCTGGCGCTGTTCCCGTTCTTCATCACGGTCGGCGCAGCGTTCAGCCTGCTGGGCGAGCAGAGCCAGCGCGAAGCTTCGGTCCACACCTTCCTCCAGGCCCTGCCGCCGGTCGTCGCTGCCGCGCTTGAACCGGTGGCGATGGACGTGATCGTTGCGCGCAGCGGCTGGCTGCTGTGGGTCGGTGGGCTGGTCGGGCTGTGGACCGTGGGCAGCCTGATCGAGACGATCCGCGATATCCTGCGCCGCGCCTATGGCACGCGTGAGGCCCATGCCTATTGGCGCTACCGGCTGATTTCCACCGGGGTGATCGTCGGCGCGGTGATCGCGCTGCTGTTCGCGCTGCTGGCCCAGGTTGCGATCGGCGCCGCGCAGGAGGTGATCGGGGCCTGGTTTCCCCGCGCCGCGGGCTGGATCGACACGCTGGGCACCTCGCGGCTGGTCCCGGCGCTGGTGATCTATGCCGCGCTCTACCTGCTGTTCTTCACGCTGACCCCCACCGCCTACCGCAAGCGGCGCTATCCCAAGTGGCCCGGCGCGCTGTTGGTGACCGCGTGGTGGGCTGCGGTCAGCGCCGCCCTGCCGGCGGTGCTGCACCGCTTTTTCACTTATGACCTGACCTATGGCAGCCTGGCCGGGGTGATGATCTCGCTTTTCTTTTTCTGGCTGGTCGGCTTAGGAATGGTGGTAGGCGCCGAACTCAACGCGGCCCTGGCCGAAAGTCCCGAGGAACAGGACCTGCTCGGCCGGCGGCGCGAACGCGAACGGTTGCCGCAAACCGGCGATGAAGGGACGACGGGAACAAGCGCATGACAGGATTGATGAAGGGCAAGCGCGGGCTGATCATGGGCCTGGCGAACGACAAGTCGCTGGCCTGGGGGATCGCCCAGAAGCTGCATGAGGCGGGCGCCGAGCTGGCCTTCTCCTATCAGGGCGAGGCGCTGGAAAAGCGGGTCCGCCCGCTGGCGGCCAGCCTGGGCAGCGATTTCCTGATCGATTGCGACGTATCCGACATGGCCGCGCTCGACACGGCCTTCGCGACCCTGGCGGCGCGCTGGCCGACGATCGACTTCGTGGTCCACGCGATCGGCTTTTCCGACAAGAACGAGCTGCGCGGCCGGTATTACGATACCAGCCTCGACAACTTCCTGATGACGATGAACATTTCGGCCTATTCGCTGGTCGCGGTGACCCGCCGGGCCAAAGACATGATGCCAAACGGCGGCTCGATCCTGACGCTGAGCTATTACGGCGCGGAAAAGGTCGTGCCGCATTACAACGTGATGGGCGTGGCCAAGGCGGCGCTCGAAACCAGCGTCAAATACCTCGCCAACGATCTCGGGCCCGAGAACATCCGGGTCAACGCGATCTCGGCCGGGCCGATCCGCACCCTGGCGGCCAGCGGGATCGGCGATTTCCGCTATATCCTCAAGTGGAACGAGCTCAATTCGCCGCTGCGCCGCAACGTGACAATCGAGGATGTCGGCGGCTCGGCGCTCTATCTCCTGTCCGACCTGTCATCGGGCGTGACCGGCGAAACGCACCATGTCGATGCCGGCTATCACCTGATCGGGATGAAGCAGGAAGACGCCCCGGATATCGCGCTGAGCTGATCCGGCGGGCTCCGGAACCCTTACTTGGGTTCCGGCGGCGGCGGGGGTTCGCTCTGGCCCTTGGCGGCGGCGGCTTCCTCGGCCTTGCGCTTTTCTTCCATCTGCTTTTCGACCTCTTCGACCCGCGACTGGGTCTCGGCCGCATCCGCATCGATGGTCGAGAGCCGCTTGGCGCGTTCCTCGGCAATCAGCTGGCCGGCACGAATGCTGGGATCGGTCTCGCGCTCGCCGCGGGCCTGGGCCAGCAACTGCCCGGTGCAGCCGGTCCAGCCACCCGCGCCGGTCGGCGAGCAGCTGGCCGTGCCCGAACGGCCGACATATTCGATCGAACGGACCCGCTGCGACCAGGCCACGTTCGAAGGGGCCGAGGAGGTGCGCAGGATCGGCGGAATCCGGTAGCGCTCCTTCTCGTCCATCCGCGGGCAGACCACGATCTCGTCGCCGACCGATTCGGGGCATTTGTCGTCGCCATAGACGATCACCATGTTGACCTTGGGTTCGGGCGGCGGCGCGTCCTGGGCCAGGGCCGGAGCGGCCAGGGCAAGCCCCAGGGCAAGCGGAAGGGCGGCGATCGTCGGGCGCATGGCGTGTCTCCTGTCCGGCCCCGATATAGGGACCCGTGGCGCTGAATAACAGATGAAGCAGGACGGGCCCTTGCTTCGCGTCAAATCCGCTCGGCCAGGCGGATCGCCAGCCGGCAACCGAGCCGGATCGCTCCGGAAAGCAGCGGATAGACCGGGGCCTGTTCCGCCCCGGCGGCCAGCGCGGCATCGCGATGGGCGCGTTCGTCCTCGCGGAATTCCTCGATCAGCCCGGCCAGTTCGGGATCGTCGCCACCCAGCTCGTCGAGCTGCGCGGTATAATGCCGGTCGATTTCCTCCTCGACCGCAGCGGTGCAGGCCATCGCCGCCTTGGGACCGATCAGCGCGGTCGCCGCGCCAAGGGCAAAGCCGGCCACGCTCCAGAACGGCTGGAGCGCGGTCGGGCGGACCTGGCGTTCGCCGATCAGCGCGTTGAAACGTGCCAGGTGCGCGGCTTCCTGTTCGGCCATGTGGCGGATTTCGCCCGATATCTCCGCCCGATCGCCCAGCACGGCGAGCTGCCCGGCATAGATCCGGGTCGCCCCGTATTCGCCGGCCTGGTCAACCCGCAACATCCGCTTGGCGGCAGCCGCGCTCATCCCCGGGCACTCCCCGAGCGGCGCAGCAGCGCGAAACCGAGCAGCGCGGCGGGAACCGAAACCAGGAAGTTCCAGCCCGCGAAGGAAATCCCGAACAGGCTCCACTGGACCACGTCGCAGGGAATCATCGGCGCGTTCATGATCGAATCGAGCGCACTGCCGCCATCGAACGAAACCCCGCTGGTGCAAGCGGTCATGCCTTTCCACCAGCCATATTCGACCCCGGCGTGATAGGCCCCGATCAGCCCCCCGACGAGAATACCGAGCAGCGCCAGCGCGGTCAGCGCCCTGATCTGCGGGCGCAGCCAGCCCAGCACGGCGAAAGGCAGCGCGGCGAACAGGGCATAGCGCTGCCACCAGCACATCTCGCATGGCTCAAGGCCAAAGCCGTATTGGGCGACATAGACCGCCGCGAGCAGCGCCAGCGGCAGGCCCAGCGCGATGATCCGAGCCAGACGCCCGGCTTCGGTTCCGGTCAGTGCCATGATCAGCGCTTCTTCGCCAGAGTCGGCGGCGCGGTGCGGCGCAGGGTCTGGATCGCGTAGTACAGTTGGTAGTCCTTGATCCCCTTGGCCTTGAGCTCGTCCGGGGTCATCTTGAAGCGCGGATCGGCCTGACGGTCAGCCTCGAGCTTCTTGTCGTCCATCGCCACTTCGTTGACGAGGTGCCGGCGCAGATCGCTTTCGCGGATCGACAGTTCGGCCCGGCGCCGCGCATCGGGGTCGCTCAGCTGCGGGACGGCGATATCGGGCACGATCCCGCCTTCCTGCACCGAGCGGCCGAGCGGGGTATAGTAGCGCGCGGTGGTGATCTTGACCGCGCTGGTCCGTGAACTGTCGAGGAAGAACAGCGACTGGACCGAACCCTTGCCGAAGCTGCGCTCGCCCATGATCACTGCGCGGCGCTGGTCCTGCAGCGCCCCGGCAACGATTTCCGAAGCCGAAGCAGAACCCGCGTCGATCAGCACGATCACCGGCAGGCCCTTGGCGAGATCGCCGGGAATCATCGATTCGGCCTTGAAGTATTCGTCCTCGCGCGGGTTGCGGCCGCGCTGCGACACGATATCGCCCTTGGTCAGGAAGATGTCCGAAAGGGCAACCGCCTCTTCCAGCGCGCCGCCCGGGTTCTGCCTGAGATCGAGCACGATCCCGGCCAGCTTGCCGCCCGACTGGCGCTTGAGATCCTCGATCCCCTTGGCCACATCGACCCCGACGTCGGCCCCGAATTCGTTGACCGAGATCACCCCGACCCCGTCCTTGAGCTCCCAGGTGACCGGCTCGAGCTTGATCACCCCGCGAGTCACGGTGACATCGAACGGTTCGTCGCGGCCCGCGCGAAAGATCGTCAGGCGGATCTTGGTCCCGGCTTCGCCGCGCATCTGCGCCACCGCATCGTCCAGCTCGCCGCCGTAGATCAGCTTGCCGTCGAGGTGCGTGATATAGTCGCCCGCCTTGACCCCGGCGGCCTCGGCCGGGCTGCCCTTCATCGGCGCGATCACCCGCACCGCCCCGTCATCCATCTGCACCGACAGGCCCAGCCCCGAATAATTCCCGTCGATCATGGTGTTGAGCCGCTGCATCGAAGCGCCCGACAGGTAGGACGAATGCGGATCGAGCGACGAAAGCATCCCGTCGATCGCGCCTTCTTCGAGCTTCTGGTCGTCGACCTTTTCGACATAGCGCATCTTGACCAGCTGATAGACCGTGGCGAGCCGTTCGAACTGGGCCGAAGCGCGGCCATCGACCGCGGCCAGGCCGGCGGTAGTGGCGGGGATCAGCGCCACGGCGGAAACCAGCGCGGTGGCACGGAGCAGCGAAGCGAGCTTCATCGGGCGGGGGCCTTTCTCTAAATCGGGCGCATCTTATCGCGCAGCGCGGGTTAACACCAGATGGCGCGGTATTGGCCGGTTTCAACGCCTGAGGAAATCGAGCGGATTGACCGGCTGGCCATCCTTGCGCAGCTCGAGCGTCAGCACCGGGCGGCCCGGTCCGGCGATCCCCAGCGGCGATCCGGCGACCACGCTGCGCCCGACCTTGGTGTCAAGCGCGGCCAGCCCGGTGACCAGCGAGGTCCAGCCGCCGCCATGTTCGATGATCACGATCGTGCCGTAGCTCTGGTAGGGACCGGCAAAGACCACCCGGCCACCGCCCGGCGCCACGACCTGCGCTCCGCCGCGCGCGGCGAGCGAGATCCCGCGCGACTGGACCCGGCCGGCAGCGCTTTCGCCGAACCCGGCGACCAGCCGCCCCGAGACCGGCAGCAGATATTGCGCCGGGGCATTGGCCGAGGGCGGAGTCGCATCGACCTGGGCGGCGACCTGCGCCGTCTGCGGCTGGGCCGGGCGCAGCACCGGTCCCGGCAGCGCGGCGAGCTGGTCGCGCAGGCGACCGGCCTTGTCGAGTTCGCCGACCAGCCCGGACAGATCGCGGGCCTGTTCGGCCAGCGCCAGCGCGCGTTCGGCCTCGCGGTCGGCATTGCCGCTGGCGGTGCGGGATTCGATCCGCTGGCGCGCCTCAAGCGCGGCTAGTTCCTGGCGGCGGCGGGCGAGTTCGCCTTGGCTCGCGCGCAGTTCGGCGCTGGCCTGCTCGGCCTGCGCCTGGAGCGCCTTGCCGCGCGCGATTGCCGCGCGCAGCCCGGAGGTGCGGCGCGCCACTTCGGGCAGCATCGTCTCGAGCACGGCGCGCAGATAGACCGCGTCGTGAAGCGAACCGGGGCGCAGCAGCGACAGCACCGCCGGGCGGCGCGACAGGCGCTGCAGCGCGGCGGTCAGCTCGACCAGCGGGCGCTGGCGCTGGGCCAGTTCGGCGCGCAGCCCGGCGCGTTCCTGCCCGATCAGGCGGATCTTCGCCTCGTTGGCGGAAATCCTCGCCTCGGCTTCCTGGATCCGGGCGGCAAGGGCGGCTTCTTCCTGGGCGGTGCGATCGGCCGCGGCGACCGCGCTGGCGGCCTGGGCCTCGAGCGTCTCGGCCCGGGCGCGGGCTTCCTTGCCCAGCGCCTCGGCCTCGGCCAGCGCCTTGCGGGCATCCTCGGTCGTCTCGATTGCCTGGACCTGGCTCTGCGCCCAGCCGTGGCGGACCCCGGCGAGCAGGGCCAGCGCGGCCAGTGCGGAAAGGAAGATGCGCCCGTTCATCGCCGCCCCTTATCCCGAACGATGATAGGGATGGCCAGCAAGAATGCTGGTCGCGCGCCACAACTGCTCGGCCAGCATCGCCCGGACCAGCAGATGCGGCCAGGTCATCGCCCCGAAGCCGAGCAACAGGTCGGCCCTGGCGCGCGCTTCGGCCCCATGGCCGTCGGCTGCGCCGATCAGGAAGCGGGCCTCGCGCACCCCGTCATCGCGCCAGCGGCCGAGCAGGGCGGCAAAGTCTTCGGAGCCCAGCTGCTTGCCGTGCTCATCGAGCAGCACTTCGCGGGCCGGGGTTTGCGGCGCGGGGATTGTCCCGCCGCTATCGGGGAGTTCGGTCAGCCTGAACGGCCAGGCAATCCGCCTGGCGTAGCGCTCCACCAGCTCGGCTTCGGGCGAGCGGCCGATCTTGCCCCGCGCAATCACGTGAAGCAGCATTGCCCCGTCTCAGGCCGCGCCGGCGCTGTCTCCGAACGCCCACATCCGTTCGAGATTGTAGAAGCTGCGCACTTCCGGGCGGAACAGGTGAACGACCACATCGCCGGCGTCGATCAGCACCCAGTCGGCGGCCGGCAGGCCCTCGATCCGGACGTGGCCGAACCCGGCCTGCTTGACCCGCTCGGCCAGCTTCTGCGCCATGGCCGCGACCTGGCGGGTCGAGCGACCCGAGGCGATCACCATGTGATCGGCAATCGAGCTCTTGCCTTCGAGGGGGATCGAAACCAGCTCCTGTGCCTGATCGTCGTCGAGCGACTTCAGCACCAGTTCGTGGAGCGAGCCCGGCACCGAAGGGGGGAGCGGGGCGGGTGTGCCGGCTGTAGCCGGGCCAGGTTGGGCAGACGTCATGTAAGCGGGAACGGCTCCTCTGTGCGGGCCTCGCAGGTTTTCATGCGATGTCGGGACCGACCGGATGGTGCGTCAGGGGATCCCGCGGGCGCTTGCCGGCAAACCGGCTGGCCCAGTCTGGATCGGCGCGGCGAATGGCGGTCGCCGAGCGCGGATCGGGATCGAAACGCAAGTGTATCAGCGCGGGTGCGCTCCATCCTGCCCGGTGCTTCAGGCTGGCCGCGGACCGCCGGTATCGGCCGAGCCAGGCTCCGGCGAGGCTCGCCAGGGCAGCACCGTCATAGCCCGGACGGGCGATAACCGCAATCGGCATGGCGCGGGCGATGCTGCGCCAGGCCCGCCAGCGGTCGAACTGGGCGAGGTTGTCGCTGCCCATCAGCCAGACGAAGCGGTGTTTGGGATAGCGGCGCTGGAGCTTGCGCAGGGTATCGACGGTAAAGCGGGTGCCGAGTTCGCGCTCGATCGCGGTCGGGACGATCGGTGCGCGGCGGGCCTGGCGGCGGGCCGAGCCGAGCCGCGCGGCGAGCGGGGCCATCCCGGCCTTGGGCTTGAGCGGATTGCCCGGCGAGACCAGCCACCAGACCTCGTCCAGCCCCAACGCCGCGCGGGCGAACAGGCTGATCCGGCGATGCCCGCCATGCGCGGGATTGAAGCTCCCGCCAAGAAGTCCGATCGTTTTCAGCGCCTTACCTGCCCGCTGCCGCGCACCAGCCACTTGTAGGTGGTGAGCCCTTCGAGCGCGACCGGGCCGCGGGCGTGGAGCCGGCCGGTGGCGATGCCGATTTCCGCGCCGAGCCCGAATTCGCCGCCGTCGGCGAACTGGCTTGAGGCATTGGCCATGACGATCGCGGCGTCGACCTGGGCGAGGAACCGTTCGATGGCAGATTCGTCTTGCGCAACAATCGCTTCGGTGTGCTGCGAGCCATGTGCCGCGATGTGTCCGAGCGCGTCATCGAGACCATCGACCACCGCCACAGCAAGGACACTGTCGAGGTACTCAGTGTCCCAATCAGCGTCACTCGCGGCGGCGATCCGCGGATCGAGTGCCCTTGCCCGGGGATCGCCGCGCAATTCGCAGCCGCCGTCGAGCAGGGCGGCGACCACTGCCTGCGAAGCGGGGAACTGCGCATCAAGCAGCAGCGTCTCCATCGCCCCGCAGATCCCGGTCCGGCGCAGCTTGGCGTTAACCACGATGCGGGTCGCCATGGCCGGGTCGGCGCTGGCGTGGATGTAGGTGTGGTTGATCCCGTCGAGGTGGGCGAGCACCGGCACCCGGGCATCGGCCTGGACCCGCGCGACCAGGCTCTTGCCGCCCCGCGGAACGATCATGTCGATCAGCCCGGCAGCGGCGAGCATCGCCCCGACCGCGGCGCGGTCCTGGGTCGGGAGCAGCTGGACCGCCGCGCCCGGCACCCCGGCGCGTTCGAGGCCCCTGACCAGCGCGGCGTGGATCGCGCGGTTCGAACGGACCGCCTCGCTGCCCCCGCGCAGCAGCACCGCATTGCCCGAGGCAAGGCACAGCGCGGCGGCATCTGCGGTCACGTTGGGGCGGCTTTCGTAGATGATCCCGATCAGCCCGACCGGGACCCGCACCCGGCTCAGCACCAGGCCGTTGGGGCGGGTCGCGGTATCGATCACCTGGCCCACCGGATCGGGAAGTTCCGCAATCGAATCAACCGCATCGGCAACGCCTGCGAGCCGTTCGGGATCGAGCTTGAGCCGATCGAGCATGGCCGGGGTGAGGCCGTTGGCGGTGCCGGCGGCAAGGTCTTCGGCATTGGCCGCAAGGATCGCCGCGGCATCCTCGCGCAAGGCCTGGGCGGCGGCCCGCAGCGCGGCCGCCTTGGCCGCATGATCGAGCCCGGCCAGCACCCGCTGGGCAGCGCGTCCGGCCCGGGCGAGGCGTTCGATCAGGGCGGCGGGACTTTCGGTTGCGGGCGT
Source organism: uncultured Novosphingobium sp. (assembly GCA_964573075.1). GTDB lineage: Bacteria > Pseudomonadota > Alphaproteobacteria > Sphingomonadales > Sphingomonadaceae > Novosphingobium. The sequence goes on from CAZNII010000012.1 coordinate 28,307, forward strand.
GGTCGCGGTCATGACGAAGCGCGCCTAACATCCCCGTCCGGGCTTGTCACCGCCGGGCTTTGCGGGGCGGTTCCGGACCGGCCAACGCTTCGTCGCGCGAGTCTTTCGATTCGGCGAGTCCGGGCCGGGCCGGATTCGCTTCCCCCGGCCCGACCTGCTAGCGGCGCCTCCAGAATATTAACCAGGGATTCGGGGTCGTCTTGCAGAAATTGTCCGCCAGCGGGCTTAGCGCCCGGATGCGGACCTGGTTTCCGGATCGCGAGTTTTTCATGCGGTCCGAAGGGCAGGTTCGTTTCATCAAGGTGTCTTCGCGCGTCCAGATGATCGGCGCGGGGATCGTTGCGGGCCTGCTGCTGATCTGGGTCCTGACCATGGCCGGGATGGCCGTGTCGAGCTATCTTTCGCACCGCGACCGCGCCTCGCTGCTTGAGCGCGAGGCCAAGGTCGCCAGCTCCGAATCGCGGCTCAACGCCTATGGCGACGATCTCGGCAAGGTCCGCGACGACCTGAACCGCCGCCAGGACTTCATCGAAAAGACCACCCAGGCCGTGCTGGGCGACCTGCCGCAGGATGCCAAGGCCGGCGAAACCGTGTCCGACAGCTCGAGCGAGGCGGCCGAAACCGTCCGCAAAGTCTCGATGGCGGTGCCGCAGGCGGCCGACCTGGCCCGGATCGAGGCGCGCCAGCTGGCTTTCATCGAAGGGCTGACCCGCCTGGCCGACCGCCGCGCCGCGGTGGCCGAGGCCCGGCTGACCCGGCTCGGGCTCAACCCCCAGGCGATGCTCGCCAGCCTTGACGACCGTTCCGCCCAGGGCGGTCCGCTGATCGCGCTGGCCACTTCGGCCGATGGCAGCATCGATCCGCGCTTCCAGCGCTTCGCCCTGTCGCTGGCGCGGATGGAAGCGCTCGAACGCTCGGTCGCCGGCCTGCCCCAGGCACTGCCGGCCGATCTGCAATACATCTCCTCGGGCTTCGGCTTCCGCCCCAACCCGTTCACCGGCGGCGGCGGCGAGTTCCACCCCGGGCTCGATTTCAAGGGCCCCTATGGCGCGCCGATCTTTGCCGCCGCCAAGGGCAAGGTCAGCTTCGTCGGCCAGCGTTCGGGCTATGGCAACGTGGTCGAGATCGACCATGGCAACGGCCTGGTCACCCGCTATGCCCACATGTCGGCGTTCCGCACCGTGGTCGGCAAGCCGGTGGTCCCGGGCGAGCTGATCGGCCTGATCGGCAGCACCGGCCGCTCGACCGGCCCGCACCTGCATTTCGAAGTCCGGATCGGCGATCGCCCGGTCAATCCCCGCCCCTTCCTGGAGGCCGTCCCCAATGTTTTCCAAGAAGGCGCCCCCGGCGCCGCACAGCGCGGCAGGTAGAGCCATGGCCAATTCGACTTTTTCGGTGTTCGGCGCCGACATCCGCATCAAGGGCGACGTCCACGCCTCGGCCGACCTGCATATCGACGGCAAGGTCGAAGGCGATGTCGCCTGCACCTCGCTGGTCCAGGGTGAAAGCGGCGAGATCGTCGGCGCGGTCAAGGCCGAGAGCGCCCGGCTTTCGGGCACGGTGCGCGGCACGATCACCGTGCGCGACCTGGTGGTGCTGAAGACCGCGCGGATCCACGGCGATGTCCACTACGATTCGCTGACGATCGAGCAGGGCGCCCAGGTTGACGGTCGCTTCGCCCCGCGTGCGGTCGGCGAAGAAAGCGCCGTGGTCAGCTTCCCGGCGGGCTAGGCCCCTTTCGCCAGCTCCTCGCGCAGCGCCTTGCGGTCGAGCTTGCCGATCATCGTCTTGGGCAGGCTTTCGCGCAGTACCACCGCATCGACCCGTTCGTGCTTGCCGATCCGCGCGTTGAGCCAGTCGCGCAGCGCCTCGCCGGTTTCGCTCGCGCCCTCGCGCAGGGTGACATAGGCCCGCGGCACTTCGCCCAGGCGCTCCTCGGGAACCCCTATCACCAGCACTTCCTTGACCGCCGGATGCTCTTCCAGCACCGCTTCGACCTGGCTGGGGAAGACCTTGAACCCGCCCACCGCGATCATGTCCTTGATCCGGTCAACGATCGAAAGATAGCCGTCGGGATCGATCGTCGCGACATCGCCGGTGCGCAGCCAGCGCCCGTCGGGACGCTCGGCAAAGGCGCTCGCCGCCGCTTCGGGACGCTGCCAATAGCCCTGCATCACCTGCGGCCCGCGGATCGCCAGCTCGCCCGGTTCGCCCGGCGCGGCATCGCGGGTCGGGTCCTCGCGGTCGAGCAGCAGCACCGAGGTTGCGGCGAGCGGCTGGCCGATCGTGCCGGGGCGCTCATCGCCTTCATAGGGATTGCACGAAACCACCCCCGAAGTCTCGGTCAGGCCATAACCTTCGACCAGCCGCGCGCCTGAAAGTTCCTCGAACCGGTGCTTCAGCGGCAGCGGCAGCGGTGCCCCGCCCGAAATGCAGACCCGGAGGCTGGAAAAGTCGGTCCTGGCCGCCTGCGGATGATCGAGCAGCGCCTGGTACATGGTCGGCACCCCGGGGAAGGCAGTGGCCCGGACCCGCTCGAGCGTTTTCAGCGCCTGGCCGGCATCGAAGCGCGGCAGCATCGCGATGCAGCCGCCGTTGAGCACGGTGCGGTTGAGCACCGAGACATTGGCGAAAACGTGGAACAGCGGCAGCACCCCGACGATCACGTCGCGCTCTCCGGCGCGGGGATCGAGCGCGTTGACCTGGCGGGCATTGGCGGTGATGTTCTGGTGGGTCAGCATCGCCCCCTTGGGCGTGCCGGTGGTGCCGCCGGTATATTGCAGCAGCGCCAGATCGGTTTCGGGATCGACCGCGACCGGGGCCGGCGGGCGGTGATCGAGCAGCTCTTCCCAGCGCAGCACATCGTCGCGCCGGGGAATCGCGCTGAGCGCCTTGCGCCCCAGCAGCTTGAGCAGGATCCGCTTGGTCAGGGGCAGCATCGCCCCCAGCGAGCCGACCGCCAGCCGTTCAAGCGATGAGCTTTCCAGCACTTCGAGCGCGGTCGGCAGCAGCGCTGCGGAATCGAGCGTGACCAGCAGCCGCGCGCCCGAATCCTCGACCTGGGCGGCCAGTTCGGGCGCGGTGTAGAGCGGGCTGAAGTTGACCAGCGTCGCCCCGGCCATGGCCGCGCCGTAATAGGCCGAAAGGTAGATCGGGACGTTCGGCAGGTAGAGGCCGACCCGGTCGCCCCGGGCGATCCCGAGCCGCTGCAGTCCGGCGGCAAAGGCCGCCGCCTCGGCATGGAGTTCGTAATAGCTGAAGCGCCGGCCGAGGAAATCGACCAGCGGCCGCGCCCCGTGTTTCGCGACCGACTGGGCGAACATGTCAGGCAGGCTCAGCGGCGGCAGGGCGAGCTCCCACTTGCCGGGGTGGGCAAAGCGTTCCCGCCAGGGTTCGGCCCTGTTGCTATTGACACTCATGTAAGCGGCATAGCCGGTCGCGCGGCGAAAGCCTATGCCGTTTCAGGGGCTTATTCCTCGCCCGCCGCTTCGGCGGCACGCTTTGCCTCAAGCCAGGCCTGGGCTTCGGCTTCCTGGGCGGCTTCGCTGGCGGCCTTGGACTGGGCTTCGCGTTCGGCGCGCAGTTCCTCGATCAGCGCCTCGCGATCATCGCCCAGCCGTGCATCGTCGCCGGCTTCGTCCTGCAGGCCGGCCTTCTTGGCTGCCTTGGCAACGATCGCATCCAGTTCGCGCTGGCTGCACAGGCCCAGCGTGACCGGGTCCTTGGGCTGGATGTTGGCGATGTTCCAGTGGCTGCGCTCGCGGATCGCGGCGATGGTATTGCGGGTGGTGCCGATCAGCTTGCCGATCTGCGCGTCCGAAATCTCCGGGTGGTTGCGCAGGATCCAGGCGATCCCGTCGGGCTTGTCCTGGCGCTTGGACACCGGGGTATAGCGCGGGCCCTTGGTGCGGCTGACGGTGACCGGGGCCTTCTGCATCTTCAGCGCATAGTTCGGATCGTCCTGGCCCTTCTCGATCTCGGCCATGGTCAGTTCGCCGGCGCGGACCGGATCGCGGCCGGTGTACTTCGAGCTGGCCAGATCGTCGGCCATGGCCTGGACTTCGAGGATGTGCAGGCCGCAGAATTCGGCGATCTGCTCGAACGACAGCGCGGTATTGTCGACCAGCCACGAAGCGGTGGCATGCGGCATCAGCGGGGTCGGCTGGGTCACGGTTTTCTCCGTCAGAAAATAGAAGGGCCGCCCCTTCGCGGAGCGGCCGTTTGGCGGGCATTTAGGCGCAATTGCCGCGCGGGGCAAGCCGGCAAACCGCATGTTAGTGATTTCAAACTAGATGTCGGCCCCGATAAGGTGCCCGCCAAAGGGGGAAGGCGAATGATCTACCGGTTTGTCATGGTCGCGCTGGCCAGTCTGCTGCTGGCGGCTTGCGGCCGCGGCAGCGAGGACTTCGCATTCAAGGTCGCCCGTCCGGCGGACAAGGTCGAGGCGGCCTTCGATCACCTGTCGGTCGGCGGGAACGAGATGGCCGCGCTGGTCCCCGGGCTGAAGGTGGACCGGTCGAGGCCGGAAGCCGGGCAGCTTATTTACACCGTCCCCGGCGATGGCGACTTTCCGGCAACGATCAAGCTGACCTTCGAATCGGTCGAGGGCGGCAAGGCGACCGTGCTGCACGTCGCGGTCGATGCCCCCCGCACCGAGGTGCAGTGGGAAGGCAAGACCATGGTGGTCAGCGAATCCAAGGTCGAGGGCATGGTCGGCAAGGCCCTGCGCAAGGCGGTGGACAAGCTCGAGAACGGCGAATCGATCGAGAGCGAACGGACCGAGCTGGGCGAAGTGCTGACGATCCTGGCGATCATCACCGATTCAAAGAAGCTGGCGCAGATCAAGGACATGGCTAACTATCCCGAATGGTACGCCTCGGGCCTTGGCTGGCTGTTCGATGGCGGCGAGGGCGGCGGCGGGGCCTATGGCGACCCGGCAATCGGCGAGGATCCCAATTCCGGTGCGCGCCGCGAGGAACGCCGGCAGGAAGAGGCCGCGGCCGCGGCGGCCGGGCCGATGGACGATGCCCAGGGCGATTCGGCGCGAGGCGAAGATGCAGGACCTTCAGAGGAGTGAGCGCGGGCGGTTCCTGCCCGGCTGCCTGGTCCTGCTGATCCTGGCGGCGGCGGCCGGTTATTGCTCGCTCTCGCGGGTGGGCCGGGAAGATCACAACAGCCGGCCCGGGATCGCGATTTCCGAATCGGCACTGAAGGCGCGGATCGCCGCGCTGGCGCAGTGCCCGTCGCAGCTCGACCGGCTGGGGATCGCCCATCCGGCGATCCGGGTCGTCACTTCAACCCCGGGCGAGGCCGAACTGATCGTGCCGTCCGCTGAAGGCGCCGGCAGCCGGGTCCGTTTCGAGCTCGACGTCGGCAAGGGCGAAGATGCCGGCCTGATCGACCTTGCATGGCAGATCGAGTTTGCCGGCAATGCCAGCGAGCTCGACATGGGCGAGGAGCGGCTGCTGGCCCCGGTCAAGCTCGAACGCGATCTGGGCGAGGCGCTCGAGAGCTATTTCGACTATTATCACGAAGTCGGTCAGGCCGATTCCCGCTCGATGCCGCCCCCGGGCAAGACCCGGCTGGACGCCGCCTGCCGCAAGTTCGGCCGGGTGGCCGACGGGATCGCGGTGGTGACCAATCCGGAACTGCGCGGGGTGGTGGAGCGGCAGAAGCGCCGCGACGCGCTGGGCTGGCTGTTCAACGAGAACTACAGGCTCAGGACCGACCCCGATTCCGACGCCTACTGGGAAAACTACGGCGACGAGCCCTAGGGTCAGGACCTAATAACCGCACCTTCGAGGTTTGAGTCAGAATGGCTCAGTGCCAGGAAGGAAGGCGATGGAATATGTCGATATTTCGAGGCTTCCTGACGCAGCAATGGGCCATTCTGGCCAAATCCCTGCGGGACGGCGGAATGACTTCCATCTCGGGCGGAAATTCCCTTGGAATGGCAACCAGCCTTCCCGGCGGGAATTTCCACCCGATATGTTCGTCATTCCGCCGCCTCGAAGGCGCGGTTAATAGGTCCTGACCCTAGCCAACCTTGAGCACGATCTTGCCGATGTGCGCGCCCTGCTCCATCCGGGCGTGGGCCTGGGCGGCCTCGGCCAGCGGGAATGTGCGGTCCATCACCGGGCGGAGCTTGCCATCCTCGACCAGCGGCCAGGCCAGCCGGGCGATTTCCTGGGCCAGCAGCGTCTTGAAGGTGTCCGAACGCGGGCGCAAGGTCGATCCGGTCAGGTGCAGCCGGCGCCGCATCACTTCGGCCATGTTGAGTTCGGCCCGGACCCCGCCCTGGACCGCGATCGTCACATGCCGGCCATCGTCGGCCAGGCACTTGAGGTTGCGCGCCACATAGTCGCCCGCGACCATGTCGAGCACCAGATGGACCCCCGCGCCGCCGGTGATCCGGGCGACTTCCTCGACAAAATCCTGCGCCTTGTAGTCGATCGCGTGGTCGGCCCCGATCTTCAGCGCTGCGGCGCACTTGTCGGCCCCGCCGCAGGTGGCGATCACGGTCAGCGAGAACAGCTTGCCGAGCATGATCGCCATCGAGCCGATCCCGCTGGTCCCGCCGTGGACCAGAATCGTCTCGCCTTCGCGGGCATAGCCGCGCTCGAACACGTTGTGCCAGACAGTGAACAGCGTTTCGGGCAGGGCGGCGGCCTGATCGAGCGGCAGCCCGGCCGGAACCGGCAGACAGTGCCCCGCCGGAACCCGGCAGTATTCGGCATAGCCGCCACCCGGGGTCAGCGCGCAGACCTGCTGGCCGAGCAGCGCCGGATCGACCCCTTCGCCCAGCGCCACGACTTCTCCCGCAACCTCCAGCCCGGGAACCGGCGAGGCCCCCGGCGGGGCCGGATAGAAGCCCTGGCGCTGGATCACGTCGGGCCGGTTGACCCCGGCATAGGCGACCTTGATCAGCACGTCGCCGGGCAGCAGATCGGGCAGGGGCAGATCGACAAGGTGGAGAACTTCGGGCCCGCCGGGCGCGTCGAAATGCGCCGCCTTCATGGTTTGTACAAGTGTTTCAACCATTTGGACATTCCCTGTTGCCGCGGGGGCGTAGCGCTCGCCCTAGCCGCTTGACGTGTTGACAGCAAGCGCAACGCGTCCGATTCTGTCCGGGCCATGGACGAAGACCTGCCCCGGCCCAAAGGCGATGCCGCCAGCCTGCTCGCGAAGGAAGCGCTCGATTCCTATTCGCAGGACGAGCTGGCCGAGCGGATCGCGCTGCTCGAGGCGGAGATCGTCCGGGTCCGCGCCCACCGCGACAAGGCCGCCGCGCACCGCGCCGCTGCCGATGCGCTGTTCCGCCCGCGAACCGACTGATGCGCCGCGCCGCTCTTTTTTGCCGCGCGGCACGTTCCCATATAGGTTTGGTTAACCCAGTTTCTTCATATTCTCCGGCAGCGTCAAATTCACCAGCCGGAGTGCCTACCCTCCCTCGGAGACCCAGTTAGATGCCCAGTTTTGCCCAGAGCCTCGAAAAGACGCTGCACGCCGCGCTGACCAATGCGTCGGACCGCAGCCACGAGTATGCGACGCTGGAGCATCTCCTGCTCGCGCTGATCGACGATCCCGACGCGGCCCAGGTGATGACCGCCTGCGGGGTCGATCTGGCCGAACTGGCCGAGGTGGTGAAGCAGTACCTCGACCAGGAATACCAGTCGCTGAAGACCCAGGAAAAGGGCGATCCTTCGCCCACTGCGGGCTTCCAGCGGGTGATCCAGCGCGCGATCCTGCACGTCCAGTCGAGCGGCAAGGACACCGTCACCGGCGCCAACGTGCTGGTCGCGCTGTTTTCCGAGCGCGACAGCTACGCGGTCTATTTCCTCCAGCAGCAGGACATGACCCGGCTCGACGCGGTCAGCTATATCAGCCACGGCATCGGCAAGGGCGGCAAGCGGATCGAGGACCGCTCGCCCCAGGGTTCCGACGTGCCCGAAGCCCCCGCCCAGGAAGAAAAGGCCGCGGCCAAGGACGGCAAGAAGGATTCGGCACTCGACCAGTTCTGCGTCAACCTCAACGACAAGGCGATGGCCGGCAAGGTCGATCCGCTGATCGGCCGCGGGCCCGAGGTTGACCGCACGATCCAGATCCTGTGCCGCCGCTCGAAGAACAACCCGCTCTATGTCGGCGATCCCGGCGTCGGCAAGACCGCGATCGCCGAAGGTCTGGCCCGCAAGATCGTCGAGGGCGAAGTGCCCGAGGTGCTGGCCGATGCAGTGATCTATTCGCTCGACATGGGCGCGCTGCTCGCCGGAACGCGCTATCGCGGCGATTTCGAGGAACGGCTGAAGCAGGTCGTAAACGAACTCGAGAAAATGCCCGAAGCCGTGCTGTTCATCGACGAGATCCACACCGTGATCGGCGCAGGGGCAACCAGCGGCGGGGCGATGGATGCCTCGAACCTGCTCAAGCCGGCGCTGTCCTCGGGCGCGATCCGCTGCATCGGTTCGACCACCTACAAGGAATTCCGCAACCACTTCGAAAAGGACCGCGCGCTGCTGCGCCGGTTCCAGAAGATCGACGTCAACGAACCGACGGTCGAGGATACGATCAAGATCCTCAAGGGCCTGCGCAGCGCCTTCGAGGAACACCACAAGGTCAAGTACACCCCCGAGGCGATCAAGACCGCGGTCGAGCTTTCGGCGCGTTACATCAACGACCGCAAGCTGCCCGACAAGGCGATCGACGTGATCGACGAGGTCGGCGCGATGCAGATGCTGGTTCCGCCCAGCCGCCGCAAGAAGACCATCGGACCGCGCGAGATCGAAGCGGTGATCGCGACCATGGCGCGGATTCCGCCCAAGAACGTCTCGACCGACGATCGCCAGGCGCTCGAACACCTCGAGAAGGACCTCAAGCGGGTGGTGTTCGGCCAGGACAATGCCATCGAAGTGCTGTCGAGTGCGATGAAGCTGAGCCGCGCGGGCCTGCGCGATCCGGAAAAGCCGATCGGCTCGTTCCTGTTCTCCGGCCCGACCGGGGTCGGCAAGACCGAGGTTTCCAAGCAGCTCGCCGCGATTCTGGGCATTCCGATCCAGCGTTTCGACATGTCGGAATACATGGAGCGCCATTCGGTCAGCCGCCTGATCGGCGCGCCTCCGGGCTATGTCGGCTACGATCAGGGCGGCCTCCTGACCGACGCGGTTGACCAGCAGCCGCACTGCGTGCTGCTGCTCGACGAGATCGAGAAGGCCCATCCCGACCTGTTCAACATCCTGCTGCAGGTGATGGACAACGGCCGGCTGACCGACCACCACGGCAAGACCGTCGATTTCCGCAATGTCGTGCTGATCATGACCACCAATGCCGGCGCCGCCGACATGGCCCGCCAGGGTATCGGCTTTGGCGACGTGTCCAAGGCCGACGCCGGGGACGAGGCGGTCAAGCGGATGTTCAGCCCCGAATTCCGCAACCGGCTCGATGCGATCGTGCCCTTCGCCTATCTCGGCAAGGAAGTGGTTGGCCGGGTGGTCGAGAAGTTCGTGCTCCAGCTGGAACTGCAGCTGGCCGAACAGAACGTCCATATCCAGTTCGACAGCGATGCCCGCGAATGGCTGGGAACCCGCGGCTATGACCGGCTCTATGGTGCGCGGCCGATGGCCCGCCTGATCCAGGACAAGGTCAAGCAGCCGCTGGCAGAGGAACTGCTGTTCGGCAAGCTGCGCCACGGCGGCGAAGTCCACGTTTCGGTCAAGGACGATGCGCTGGCCTTCGAACTGACCCCGGCCCCGCCCAAGCTCGACAAGAAGGCCAGGAAGGCCGCCGAAGACGCTGCCGCCGCCAAGCCGAAGCCGAAGCGCAAGGGCAAGGCCGCCCCCGAAGCCAGCGGCGATTGACAGCCGTCAATTTGCTGGTCGCCATCCCGGGCTAGGCCCCGGGATGTCGCGCCATGTCCGAAGGAACTGCCCCCGTGAACGCCACCACCGCCGAAGCCCCCGCAACCAGCCCATTCGAACGGGTCGGCGGGCATCCCGTGCTGCAGGCGATCTGCGAGCGGTTCTATGACCTGATGGACCAGGACCCGGCCTATGCCGCGCTGCGTGCGATGCATGCCCAGGATCTGGCGGCGATGCGCCAGGCACTGCCCCGGTTCCTGGCCGGCTGGGCCGGCGGCCCGCGCGACTGGTTCGAGGCCAACCCCGGCAAATGCATGATGAGCATGCACGCCCCCTTCCCGATCGGGCGCGACACCGCGACGCAATGGGCCGAGGCGATGACCCGCGCAATTGCCGATACCGAAGTGGCCGACCGCGAGATTGCCGATGCCATGGCCGATGTCCTTTCGCGCATGGCCAAGGGCATGGCGCGCGACTGA
>CAZNII010000013.1:0-4026 GCA_964573075.1 uncultured Novosphingobium sp.
GCTCGTCGTCGGCCAGGAAGTGGACGGTGTGATCGCCCGCCACGGTCCCGCCGCGCAGCGCCGCAAAGCCGATGTCGCCGGGCTTGCGCGCGCCGGTGATCCCGTCGCGCCCGCGCGCGGAATGGGCGGCCAGGTCGATTCCGCGTCCGGCCGCCGCGGCCTGACCGAGCAGCAGCGCGGTGCCCGATGGGGCATCGACCTTCATGCGGTGGTGGCTTTCGACAATCTCGATATCCCAGTCATCGCCCAGCCGGCTGGCTGCCTCGCGCACCAGATAGGCGAGCAGAGTGACACCGAGCGAGGTGTTGCCGGTCTGCAGCACGGCAATACTTTCGGCGGCCGCATCGCACAGCCAGTGGTGCCGCTCTTCCAGCCCCGTGGTGCCGACCACGATCGGGACGCCCGCCGCGACCGCCGCATCGAGGTTGACTTCGAGCGCGGCGGGCGCCGAAAAATCGACCAGCACGTCGCTGGTGCTGACCAGCGCGGCAAGGTCGTCGCCCTTGTCGACGCCGCCCGCGCAAGTCTCGCCCGCGGCGGCGATCGCATCGACCAGAGCCTGCCCCATGCGCCCCGCGCTGCCGATGATGCCGATTCTTGCCAAAGCGCCGCACTCCAGTTCGAAGCTCGTCATGCTGAACTTGTTTCAGCATCCATCCTGCCCCACAAACAAAGGTCTATGGTGAGAAATGGACCCTGAAACAAGTTCAGGGTGACGAGCAGGATATTGGCGTGCCGGAAATCCGCAACATCGTGATCCTGACCGGGGCGGGAATCTCCGCCGAGAGCGGGATCGATACCTTCCGGGGTGCCGGCGGGCTGTGGGAGAACCACCGGGTCGAGGACGTTGCCACGCCCGAGGCGTTCGCCCGCGACCCCAATCTGGTGCTGCGGTTCTATGACATGCGCCGCGCCGCGATCCAGGAAAAGGAACCCAATGCCGCGCATTTCGCCCTGGCCCGGCTCGAACAGCGCTGGCCGGGCCGGCTGCTGGTGGTCACCCAGAACGTCGATGATCTGCACGAGCGGGCCGGATCGGGCCGGGTGCTGCACATGCACGGCGAACACCTCAATGCCTGGTGCACCAGCTGCGACGTGCGCAGCCGCTGGTGGGGTCCGCTGATTGACCGACCGCCCTGCCCGGTTTGCGGCGCCCGCACCCTGCGCCCCGACGTGGTCTGGTTCGGCGAAATGCCCTACCGCATGGGCGAGATTTACGGCGCGCTGCGCGAGGCGGACCTGTTCGTCAGCATCGGCACTTCGGGCGCGGTCTATCCCGCCGCCGGCTTCGTCCGGAACGCGGTCGAACTGGGCGCGCGGACGCTTGAGCTCAACCTAGAGCGCAGCCAGGGTTCGCACTGGTTCCACGAAAGCCGCCTCGGCCCGGCCAGCGAGGTGGTGCCGGCCTGGGTGGAGGAAATGCTAGGCGGCGCCTGAACACCCCCGGCATTCCGGATCGCGCACGATCCGCATCGTCCTGAGGCTCGGCACCAGCCCTTCGAACAGGTGCAGCTGGCCCCATTGCGGCTCGCCCAGCGCGGTCTTGCCTTCGAGCAGCACGCGGATCGCCTGCATCGCCGCGAAGGCACCGACCATGCCGACCATCGCCCCCAGCACGCCGTCCGCCGCGCAGGTATCGCAATCGTCGGCATCGAAGGCATCGCCGACGAAGCAGCGATAGCAGCTGTGCCCTTCGCGGTGCCCGGCAAAGTTCGCGACCTGGCCCTGGAACCGGCCCAGCGCCGCGCTGGTCAGCGGAATGCCCTGGCGCACGCAGGCATCGGATATTGCCAGCCGCGCGGCGAAATTGTCGGTCCCGTCCACCACCAGATCGGTATTGGCGATATGGCTGTCGGCGTTCGAGGGATCGATCCGCACCTTGCCGTCCTCGACCCGGATTGCGGAATCGAACCCTTGCACCCAGCCGGCGGCCATTTCGTTCTTCGGCTGGCCGACATCGTGCTGCTGGTAGATCACCTGGCGCTGGAGGTTCGATAGCTCGACCGAATCGCAATCTAGCAGGCGGAGATGCCCGACCCCGGCGGCGGCAAGGTACTGGACCACCGGCGCGCCAATTCCGCCCAGCCCGATCACCGTCACCCGCGCCCCGGCCAGGGCGACCTGCCCCGCGCCGCCCAGTTCGGGCAGCACGATATGGCGGGCGAAGCGTTCGAGGCGGTCAGGTGGCAGTTCCATCGCCGCCGCCTTAAGGGGAATCCGCCTCCGCGCAAAGGAAGTCTCTTGCCCCGCCCCCGCCAATGCGGCACTTAATCGGGCAATTAAGACAACTGGGAAGAGCGATGCATTACGCACAATTGCGCCAGGTGCGCGAGGAACTGACCGGGCCTGGCGGACAATTCGAGATTGTCGAGATCGAGGCGCTGGGCCGCCGGATCAAGAGCTTCAAGGCTGCCCCGCCCTCGATCCGCGAATTCTGGCTGTCGACCGCGGTCTGGGGCGAGCGGCCCTACCTTGCCTATGAAGACGAGGTGCTGACCTATGCCCAGACCCATGCCCACGCCGCCGCGATCGCGGCCTGGCTGTGGGAGCGCGGCCTGCGCCCCGGCGACCGGGTGGCGATCGCGATGCGTAACTATCCGGAATGGATGGTGATCTACTGGGCCTGCACCTCGATCGGGCTGGCCGTGGTCGGCATGAACGCCTGGTGGACCGCCGAGGAAATGGACTACGCGCTCAAGGATTCGGAGCCCAAGGTCCTGTTCGCCGACAAGGAACGGCTCGCCCGCCTGGCCGAATGCCCGGCCCGGCCCGGCATGGCGGTGGTCGGCGTACGGCTCGATAGCTGGCCCGATGGCGTGATCCGTTATGCCGATGTAATCGCGCACGGCGGGACCATGCCCGAGGTTGCGGTCGATCCGGATTCGGATGCCTGCATCTTCTATACCAGCGGCACCACCGGCTTCCCCAAGGGTGCCCAACTGACCCATCGCGGCTGCATCGCCAACCTGATGAACATGCTCTATTCGACCGTGTCGCAGGCCCTGGCGATCGAGCGCGCCACCGGCGAAGCTCCGCCGGCCGATCCGCCGCCGCCAGTCTCGCTGCTGACCACGCCGCTGTTCCACGTCACCGCCAACAATTGCGGCGCCTACCTGACCTCCGCCGCCGGCGGGCTGATGGTGCTGATGTACAAATGGGATGCGGGCGAAGCTCTCAAGCTGATCGAACGGTACAAGATCACCGGGGTCAGCGGGGTGCCGGTGATGAGCCGCGAGATCATCAACCACCCCGACTTCGCCAAGACCGACACCTCCAGCCTGACCGGCCTGTCGGGCGGCGGGGCGCAGGTTCCGCCCGATCTGGTCCTGAAGATCGACGAGGCGGTGAAGACTGCCCGGCCCACCACCGGCTATGGCATGACCGAAACCTGCGGGATCATCACCTCGGTTTCGGGCGATTTCTTTGTCGACCGGCCCGATACCGCCGGGCCGTGGATGCCCAGCTTCGACGCCAAGGTGGTCGACGATGAAGGCCGCGAGCTTCCGGTCGGCGCGGTCGGCGAACTGTGGGTCAAGGGTGCCCCGGTGATCAAGGGCTACCTCAACCGCCCCGAAGCCACCGCCGATACGATCACCGATCACGGCTGGCTCCACACTGGCGACATTGCCCGGATCGACGAGGACGGCTTCATCTACATCGTCGACCGCAAGAAGGACCTGGTGATCCGCGGCGGCGAGAACATTTCCTGCACCGAGGTCGAAGCCTGCATCTATCGAGTGACGGGCGTGGCCGAATGCTGCGTGTTCGGCGTGCCCGATCCGCGGTTGGGCGAGGAGATCGGGGTCGCGGTGCACATGAAGCATGGCGAGTCCACCACTGCCGATGCGATCATCGCCCACTGCGCCGAGCACATGAGCAAGCACAAGGTGCCGCGCTATGTCTGGTTCATGGACGATCCGCTGCCGCGCAACGCCAGCGGCAAGTTCCTGCGCCGCGAACTGCGCGACGAATTGGGCAAGCAGGTAACGGAGGGCTGAACATGGCTGATCTCGACGGACGGATCGC
>CAZNII010000013.1:4126-6170 GCA_964573075.1 uncultured Novosphingobium sp.
GATTGGCGGCGGCTCCACAGCGTCAATGTCGAAGGGGTGTTCCTGGGCACCCGCGCGGCGGTGCCGCTGCTGGCCGAACGCGCGCACAAGTGGCGCGGCGGGACGGCGATCGTCAACCTGTCCTCGGTTGCGGGGATCGAAGGCGCGGCCGGGGCGACCTGCTACAACAGCACCAAGGGCGCGGTGCGGCTGTTCACCAAGGGCTGCGCCAAGGAACTCGCGCCGGCGCGGATTCGGGTCAATTCGGTCCACCCCGGGGTGATCGACACCAAGATGGGCCGCGACCTGATTGACGATTTCGCCAAGGCGCAGGGCGTCGGCGACAACGAGGTGCTGGCCAATGTCTCGGCCATGCACCCGCTGGGCCATCTCGGCGAGCCGCAGAACGTGGCCGACGCGGTGGTGTTCCTCGCCAGCGACCGCGCGGCCTTCACCACCGGCAGCGAGCTGGTGGTCGATGGCGGGCTGAGCGCCTAGGCGCCAGCGGCCCGCGCTTCGCCCAGCAGCAGTGCCGGCACATTGCCGCCCGTGCGGCGGCTGTGCACCAGCAGGTAGATCGACAGGAAGAGCATCCCGCCAAAGAAGGCGAGTACGGCGAGCGCGAGGCCGCCCGCGCTGTACTGATGCCGCCAGGCGACCCATATGGCCGAAAGCGCCAACATGGTCATGAAATCGAGATTGAACTGCCCCGGCCAGGCCATGGCGGCCATGTCCCCGAAGAACACCGGCAGCAGGTTCCAGCCGTGATTGGCGATGGTGGCGCTGGTGTAGCTGGCAATGGCGACCAGGCAGACGATCAGGAACAGACGAAATAGGGCCATGGCAAAGCTCCTTCAGGCGGTGCGGGTTTCAAGGTAGCGGCAGCGCGCGAACATCGCGAGTAGGCCGATGCAGCCGGTGGCGCAGGTCAGCGCAAGCCACGGCCACGGGTTCATTCCGGCCGCCCGGACCCGGGGCAGCAGCAGTGTCCAGCCAATCGCGATCGCAATCAGCAGATCGAACCAGACCTGGTTGCCCCAGGCATTCCGGGTATGGTTGGGCCAGAAGCCGAACGGACCCTCGACCGCGACCGTGTAAACCGAGAATGCGGCGAAGGCTGCGCAGACCATGGCGGCGAAATGCCAGCCCCGCGAGGAGCCAAGCCCTTCACGAACTGTGGTCAAAGCAAACAGGACCAGCGCAGCGATCGGCAGAATGGGGTAGAGCGAGACCATCGGCAGCGACTCCTTGTAGCGATTGCTACATGGTATCTTTGTGTAGCGGGTGCTACAAGGGCAAAATGGGCCTCAGGGACGAACAGCGCGAAACGGTGGTGGAACGGCTTGCCGCGCACCTTCTGGAAACGGGCCTGTCGCGCACCAGCCTGCGCCAGCTGGCCGCAGCGGCCGGGGTCAGCGACCGGATGCTGCTCTATTACTTTGCCGACAAGGCCGAGGTCCTGTCCGCCGTGATGACGCGGGTGGCGGGCGAGTTGGCCATGCGGCTGGCCGAGGCAATCCCGGGTGACACGCCACTCAAACCGGCCGAGCTGGTCCGCCGCGCCGCCGCGTTCACCACCGGACCCGAGATGCGGCGCTTCATGCGGCTGTGGGTCGAAGTGGTCGCCGCCGCCGCGCGGGGCGAAGCGCCGTTCCCGGCCATCGTGGCGCAGGTCATGGCCGGCTTCCAGCTGTGGGTCGATTCGCGGCTGGACCTGCCGGCCGACGCGGACCGCGAAGGCACGGCGGCCGCGATCATCGCGGTGATCGACGGACTGGCGCTGGTCGACATCTGCGCCGAGGACGATATCGCCGCACGGATGTCTGCGGCGTTGGGCACATTGCTCGGGGAGTGAGCGCGGCTCAGTAGAACAGCATGCGGTTTTCGGTGGCCTTCATTTTCGCCAGCCGCACCACTTCGTCCACGAAGGGCGTAAGCTTTTTCGGCTGGTTGCAGCCGATGTTTACCACCGAAACCCGGTAGCCGGCGGCATTGACCCGCTCCATGTCGAGCGTCTGGCAATGCATGAACATTTCCTCGCCGTCCCAGCTACCGCGTTCGAACT
>CAZNII010000013.1:6270-28990 GCA_964573075.1 uncultured Novosphingobium sp.
GGTCGATCCGGTCAAGGTCGGCTGGGGTCAGCTTGATCGTCCGGCGCACAACCGCGGGCATCACCGGGCGCGCCGGACCCGGCCTGCTGGTGCCGCCCACGGTCAGCACGCCCTCGCCGCTCTCCAGGCGGGTGATGGTGACGCTGCGCCAGAAGAACACGTGACCGTCGGTGAAGGTCAACCGGATGACCTGCTGCGCGCCCTTGGGCAGACCTTGCCACAGCGCCGGCTGACGCAGCTTCTTGAGTTCGCACCCGGACCAGCCGCCATAAAACGGCATGTCGGGCGGAAAGATCCCGCAGCTGTCCGATTCGGGCTCGGCTGCCGCCGCGGTGGACAGGGCAAAGGCCAGAAACGGCAGGGCGATCCACGCGCGCATGGGGGGCAGACTAGCGTGCACAGCCCTGTGCACAAGCCTGTGCACGGGCTGTTGAGACTTGGTGGATCAGCGGTGGAGGACGATCAGCTTTCCAGCTGGCGCAGCAGGCTGCGCACATCGCCGTCCATGTCGGCATCGCGGGTGCGCAGATCCTCGATCAGCCGCACCGCGTGGATCACCGTGGAGTGATCGCGCCCGCCGAACTTGCGGCCGATTTCCGGATAGGACCGGGGGGTCAGCACCTTGGCGAGGTACATCGCCACCTGGCGCGGACGGACCACGGCACGGGCCCTGCGCTTCGAAGCCATTTCGGTCCGGTCGACCCGGTAGAACTGGCAGACGGTGCGCTGGATCTCGTCGATGGTGATCCGGCGGCGATTGGCCGAAAGGATATCGGTCAGCTGCTCTTCGGCCAGCTGCAGCGAAACCGCCTGGCCGGTCAGCTGGGCATAGGCGATCAGCTTGTTGAGCCCGCCGACCAGCTCACGCACGTTGCGGTTGATCGTGCGGGCCAGGAACTCGACCACGTCGGCCGGAACATGGGTGGGCGAAAAGCGCTGCAGGCGGTGCTCCAGGATCGAGCGGCGCAGCTCGATATCGGCCGGCTGGATATCCGCGACCAGGCCCATGCTGAGGCGGCTGAGCAACCGCTGCTCGACCCCGTCGAGCGCTTGCGGGGCGCGGTCGGCGGCAAAGACCAGCCGCTTGCCTTCGGCCAGCAGCGCGTCGATCGTGTAGAGCAGCTCTTCCTGGGCGCTCGCCTTGCCGATAATGAACTGGATGTCATCGACCAGCAGCAGATCGAAGCCGCGCAGCCGGGCCTTGAATTCGATCGTCTGGTTCTGGCGCAGCGCCTGGACGAATTCGACCATGAAGCGCTCGGCCGAGCAGTAGAAGATCCGCGCCCGCGGGTGCGCGGTCAGATAGGCGTGGCCGATCGCGTGCAGCAGGTGGGTCTTGCCCTGGCCGGTTGCAGCCTTGAGATAGAGCGGCGCGAACTGCGGAGTCTCGGTCGCGGCCATGCGCTGGGCGGCATTGCTGGCCAGCACGTTGGCGGAGCCGGTGACAAAAGTGGTGAAGGTCAGCGACGGATCGAGCCCGATCGAACCCTGACCCAGCGCGCCCAGTTCGGCCGCACCCATGCCCAGTGCATCGCCCGGCTGGGCCGCCACCGCCGCATCCGCGCCATTGCGCCGCGTGCCATCGCCATTGCCGAAGCGCAGCCCGGCCGGCGCCCGACGTCCCGGTGAAACCGAGATGCGGACATTGCGGATATCGGGCCGGGCAATCTTCCAGGCCAGCGAAAGGCGGTCGGCAAACCGGTCGGCCACCCAGTTGGCGGAAAATTCGGTCGGCAGGAACAGATCGAGCGTGCCGCTGTCCTTGGCAAAGCTGCCCAGCTGGATCGGCTTGATCCACTGGCTGTGCAATTGCTGCCCCAGGTCCTTGCGCAGGCCCTGGCTGATATCGGCCCAGTCAGCCGCGAGGTCCAGCGCCTCCTGCTCGGCGCGCAGGCGTTCCTCGTCGCTCATCCCTGAGGCGGAAGGCTTACCCTGCGATCCGCCCATACCCGTTCCCGTCACTTCGTAACGCCCCCGTACGAATGCCCCGCCATGGCGCGCGGAATTGCGCGCCACATCGCATCGACCGCCCGAATTGCCGACGCATTGCCAGATTGTTGAATGGTTGCCCGACGTGCCGGAAGGCGCCTCGGACTTGAGTCGTTTATGGCCGCTTCCGCGCCGAGGGCAAGGCGCACATGGTAAAAAAACTGAAATAAATGGCCTTGACTCTGCAAGACCCCCGGAATTTGCCGCGCCTCAAATTAAGCCTCTGAAAAGCTTACCCTTTGCTGATGGCGGCAATGCGAATCGCCGGAATCCATGGTCTTAGTGCAATGCAACAGCCATGGTGCATCGCACAAGCAAAAGGGCCCTCCGGATTGCCGGGGGCCCTTGCCTCTTTTCGTTCCGTTTTCGTCCCCGCGAATCGCCGCAGAGAAGCGAATCAGAGCGAAGCGACTCGCTTGGTCAGGCGCGAGAGTTTGCGCGAAGCGGTGTTCTTGTGAAGCACGCCGCGCGCCACTCCGCGGGCCAGTTCCGGCTGCGCCGCCTTGAGCGCTTCGGCAGCAGCGGTCTTGTCCCCGCCGTCGAGCGCGGCTTCGACCTTCTTCACGAAGGTGCGGATGCGGCTCATGCGGTTGCCGTTGATTTCGGCGCGCTTCTCATTGCGGCGGATGCGCTTCTTGGCTTGCGGCGTATTGGCCATGTTCGTCCTTAGGAATCTCGTGCAAAACGGGGGGCCGACACGGAATCGGCCCCACGGGAAGCGCGGCCCTTAACCGCGAGCACCCGAATCGTCAAGCAGTCTCGCCAAGCCTGCAAGCCCTGGTGCGCGGAACGCACGTGATTGTCTGGCAATCCAGGCCTATCCTTGATCCCGTCGACAAGGAGGATGACCATGACCGATGCCAGCATCAAGGCTTGGGAGAGCGAACTGAAAGCCCTGCTCGAAGGCCTGAAGACCCGTCCCAGCGCCGATCACGAGGCCGACCGCGCGCGAATCGCGGTGCTGGAAAAGCTGATCGCCGACTATCACCGCAACGCCGGCTAAGCCCGGCTATTTCTGGCACTTGCCGCAATACCACGTGCTGCGCCCGCCCTGCGCCAGGCGCAGCACCGGCGCGCCGCAGCGGGTGCAGGCCTGCCCGTGGCGGTCGTAGACGCCGAAGCGCTTGGAGAAATAGCCCAGCTCGCCGTCCGGCTGGGCATAGTCGCGCAGGGTCGATCCGCCGGCCTCGATCGCCTCGGCGATCACCGCCCGGATTTCGGGCACCAGCCGCGCCAGCGCCGGGCCGCTGACCTTGCCGGCGACCTTGCGCGGATCGATTCCGGCGCGGAACAGCGCCTCGCAGACATAGATATTGCCCAGCCCCGCCACGATCCGCTGATCGAGCAGCATCAGCTTGATCGCCGCGCTGCGCCCGGCCAGCGCGGCCTTGAGGTGCCCGGCGGACAGTTCGTCGCCCAGCGGTTCGGGGCCCAGCGCGGCAAAGGCCGGCCAGTCGCCGAGCAGCGAAGTCTCGACAAGGTCGACCGAACCGAACCGGCGCGGATCGCACAGCGCCAGAACGTGGCCGCTGGCCGTTTCCAGCACGAGGTGATCGTGCTTGCCAAGCTCCTCGGGCTCAATCCGCCAGCGTCCCGACATGCCGAGGTGGAACACCATGGTCTGCCCGCGGTCGGTATGGATCAGCCCGTACTTGGCCCGGCGCGACAGGCCGGTCACCGTGGCCCCGGTCAGGACCTGGACCAGATCGGGCGGAAACGGTCGGCGCAGGTCCGCGCGGCGCGGCTCAACCCGGGCCAGTCGCGCCCCGTCGAGATAGCGCGCGAGGCCGCGCACGGTGGTTTCCACTTCGGGCAATTCGGGCATCGGGCCGGAGATAGGCAGGCCACACCGCCGCGACAATTGGTTTCTTATTGCCACTGAACGGGCTTCGCTCTACCCCAGCGCCAACCAGGCAAATCGGGAGAACCAGCAGATGTCCGCTTCGCTATACCAGGCCACCGTCCCCGGCTTCATCGCCATGCTGAACAATTTCAAGGGCTGGCTCGACAAGGCAGCCGCGCAGGGCAACGAGGCCGAACTGATCGAGGCGCGGCTGGCGCCCGACATGTTCGCCCTGCCCCGCCAGATCCAGATCGCCGCCGATGCCGCCAAGGGCGCGGGCGCGCGGATGACCGGCACCGAAGCCCCGGCGATGGCCGATACCGAAATCACTTTCGCAGAACTCAAAGCCCGCTGCGATGCTACTATCGCCTATCTCGAAACGGTCGATCCCGCGGCCTACGATGCCGGAGCCGACCGCGAAGTGGTGATCACTTTCCCCAACGGCGCGGGTCTGCGGTTCGACGGGCATACCTTCCTGACCGGCTTTGCCGTTCCCAACTTCTATTTCCACGCCTCGATCACCTATGCGATCCTGCGCGCCCGGGGCGTGGAAGTGGGCAAGGCCGATTTCCTCGGCCACCTTGGGCAATATATGTTCCCCCCGCCGGCGGCCTGATCTCCATCGCTTCCTCACACGCTTTCGCTGGCACCGGCCCATGCTTGGCGCTAAGGCGCCAGCCATGAACGACAAGGTTTCCTTCGGCTACGAAGAGGTCTCTCCCGAGGAGAAGACCGAAAAGGTCGGCGCGGTGTTTTCATCCGTGGCCAAGAAGTACGACGTGATGAACGATGCCATGTCGGCCGGCATGCACCGTTTGTGGAAGGACAAGTTCGTCCGGCGGGTCAAACCCCAGCCGGGCGAGCAGATCCTCGACATGGCCGGCGGCACCGGCGACATCGCCTTTCGCATGGCGGCGCGCGGGGCAACGATCACCGTTTCCGACATCAACCAGGACATGCTTGACGTCGGGATCGAGCGCGCGCTGGAGCGAGGACTCGACGATCTGGTCTGGTCGCGCCAGAACGCCGAGGAACTGACCTTCCCGGACCGCTTCTTCGATGGCTACACGATCGCCTTCGGGATCCGCAACGTCACCCACATCGACAAGGCGCTGGCCGAAGCGCACCGCGTGCTCAAGCACGGCGGGCGGTTCTTCTGCCTTGAGTTCTCAACCACCGAATGGCCGGGCTTCAAGGAAGTCTACGATGCCTATTCGCACCATCTGGTGCCGCGGATCGGCGAGGCGATAGCCGGCGATGCCGAGAGCTATCGCTACCTGATCGAATCGATCCGGCGGTTCCCGCCGATGCCCGAATTCGAAGCGATGATCCGCCGGGCCGGGTTCGTGAACACCCGGGTCGAGCCGATCCTGGGCGGACTGGTGGCGATCCATTCGGGGTGGAAGATCTGAAGTGACGCGTCCTCTGGCGCATATCTTCCGCCTCCTGCGCTGGGGCCGGACGCTGGCGAGGCACGGCGCGCTGCGCGGGATCGAGAATGATCCCAACACCCCGCCCCAGGTCCGCCGGCTGACCCGGATTGCCCGGTTCGGTACCTTCCAGCCATCCGTCCCCGACTATGCCGGAGCATTCCAGGCAATCGGCCCCGCGGCGATCAAGCTCGGCCAGACGCTCGCCACCCGGCCCGACATCGTCGGCGAGGAAGCGGCGACCAACCTGCTGACCCTGCAGGACAGCCTGCCGCCCGTGCCCTTCGCTGCGATCCGGCGCGAGATCGAGGCGAGCTTTGCCAAACCGATCGAGGCGCTGTTCCAATCGATCGAGGAGGAGCCGGTCGGCGCCGCCTCGATCGCCCAGGTTCACCGGGCGGTGACCACCGAGGGGCGGACCGTGGCGGTCAAGGTGCTGCGCCCTGGGATCCGCGAAAAGTTCGCCTCCGATCTGCAGACCTACGAATGGGCCGCCGCCCACCTCGAGGCGCTGGGCGGCGAGCCGGCCCGGCTGCGTCCGCGGCTGACCATCGCCAATTTCAAGCGCTGGACCCTGCGCGAACTGGACCTGAGGCGCGAAGCAGCCTCAGCCTCGGAACTGGCCGAGATGATGAAGGGCACCGAAGGCTACCGGGTGCCGGGGATCGACTGGGACCGGACCAACGGCCGGGTGATGACGATCGACTGGATCGACGGCATCAAGATCAGCGAGACCGAGGCGCTGCGCGCCGCCGGGCACGATCTCGACGCGCTGGCCGAGCACCTGGTGCTGACTTTCCTGCGCCAGGCGATCAGCCACGGCTATTTCCATGCCGACATGCACCAGGGCAACCTGTTCGTGCAGGCCGACGGCACGATTGCCGCGATCGATTTCGGGATCATGGGCCGGATCGACCGCCGGGCCCGGTTGTGGCTGGCCGAGATCCTCTATGGCCTGACCACCGGCAATTACCGCCGCGTCGCCGAGATCCATTTCGAGGCGCAGTACGTGCCGAGCTATCATTCGGTCGACGAATTCGCGACCGCGCTGCGCGCCGTGGGCGAGCCGACCCGCGGCCGCCCGGTCAGCGAGCTTTCGGTCGGGCAGATGCTCGACAGCTTGTTCGCGATCACCCGCGAATTCGACATGCAGACCCAGCCGCATCTGCTGCTGCTGCAGAAAACCATGGTGATGGTCGAAGGGCTGGCGACCCAGCTCAACCCTCGGATCAACATGTGGGATGTCGCCTCGCCCTTCGTGCGCGAATGGATCCGCGACGAGCTGGGACCGGAAGCGGCGATTGCCGACCGGCTGCGCAAGGACGCCGAAACCCTGCTGCGCCTGCCCGACCTGGTCCGGCGGATCGAGGACAAGTTCCCGGCCAAGGGCGGCGCACCCGAGCCGCCGCCGCTGCCCGAGATCGAACTGGTCTGGGACAGGCGTGTACGCTCCTCGGGCTGGCTGGGTTACCTGGCGGCGGCAATCGCCGGCGGCGCGGTGCTATGGGGCGCGCAGGCGCTCGGCTGGCTATGAAGGCGCTCGTCCGCCCGGTCCTCTTTCGTCTCGTCATCCCCGCGAAAGCAGGGACCCAGGGCAGCACGGCTGTTTGCCATCGCCCTGGGTCCCCGCTTTCGCGGGGATGACGGAGAATAGTTGCGGGCGCCGACGCATGGAACTCGAAGCGCTGATCTTCCACTTCTTCGGCACCGAGGACCCCGCGACACTGACCGAAGCCGAATTCGACCTTGCGATCGAACGGCTGAAGATCGGCTTCGGGGTCGAGCGCGAGCCGGGCCGCAAGTTCGCGCTGTGGACCCTGCTCGACGCGTTCGACCAGGCGCCGCTGCCGGCCGAGGCCTTTGCCAAGGAACCAGCGCTGAAGGCCGCGGCGGAGGACTACCTCAAGGCCGCATTCCGGCTTGAACAGTTCGGGGACAGCGATGACTGAGCCGGCGGTGCTGTTCGTCTGCCTTGGCAACATCTGCCGCTCGCCGCTGGCCGAGGCGGCATTCCGGGCCGAGGCGGCCAAGGCCGGGCTGAACGCCGTGGCGGATTCGGCCGGGACTGCGGACTATCATGTTGGCGAGCCGCCCGATCCGCGCGCAATACGCACTGCGGCGCGGTTCGGGATCGACATTTCCGGCTATCGCGGCCGCCAGGCCATGCCGGCGGATTTCACCCGCTTCAGCCACATCTTCGCGCTCGATCACGCCAATCTGCGCAACCTGCGGGCAATCGCCCCGGCGAGCCATCCGGCGCGGCTTGCGCTGTTGCTCGATCTGGTCCCGGGGCGCGAGGGGCAGGCCGTGGCCGATCCCTGGTACGGCGAAGAGGACGGCTTTCTGATTACCTGGGACGAAGTCAGCCAGGCGGCGCGCGCGCTGGTTGCTCAACTCACCGCCTGAAACGGAAACGCCCCGGTCTCCAGGGAGACCGAGGCGTTTCGTCGTGTACCTTCAGGGCTGGATCAGAAGTTCGTGCCCAGCCGCAGGCCGATGGTGCGCGGATTGATCGGCACCACATAGGGCCGCTGGCCGCACTGGCCGCAGGACAGGAAGCGCGAGACCTGGCCGCGTTCGTCGAACACGTTCGAAACGAACAGCTCAAGGTCGAAGCTGCCTAGCTCTGCGCCAAGGGCAAGGTTGACCGTGGCAAATGCCGGCAGTTCGCCGATCGTCGCCGCAGGCCCGGCGCGCACTTCGCTGGTGGCCGAACCCTGGTAGGCGGCGTTGACCTGGCCATAGACCTTGGTCGAGCCCATTTCGGCGGTGTAACGCGCCGTGCCGGAGATCTTGAACTTCGGCGTGATCGGCAGGCGGGTGCCGGCCGGCGACGAGATCGAGTTGCCAGGACCGGTGCAGGCATAGGTCGGATCGTCGATCTCGCACAGGTTCTTGGTCATCTTGGCGTCGGTGTAGGCCGCCGCGACCGTCAGGCTGAGCGGCCCGCGGTTATAGGCGATATCCACGTCGATCCCGCGGATCCGGGCATCCGGACCATTGTGGATTTCGGTGAAGCTGTTCGCGCCGAGATAGGAGAACTGGAACTTCTTCCAGTTCTGCTGATAGATCGCGCCGTTGAAGCGGAAGCCCGGCGCCAGCGTGGCCTTCCAGCCCAGCTCGTAGTTGATCAGCGTGTCGGCGCCATAAGGCGCCACGTCGGCGCGGCGATTGATCCCGCCCGGACGGAAGCCCTTCGACGAAGTGGCATAGACCATCAGCGCCGAGCTGGGCTTGTAGGTCAGGTTGAAGCGCCAGGTGACGCCATCGCCCTTGGCCCTGACCGGATCGACCGACGAGCCATTCCACACGCCAAGGTTGGTGCACGGGCTGCCCGGCACGGCGGCCGGATAGAGCGTGACCCCGGGCGTGCCAGCGACCGGACGCAGGCGCGAACCGGTGGTGGTAAAGCACCCGGCAACCCCGGTACGGCTGGAGCCGGCGGCGTTGTAGGGACCGTCGGAGTACCAGTTGCCCGGATTGCGGCCGAAACCGAAGAACCCGATCAGGCTGTTGTCGTACTTGTAGAGACGCGCCCCGGCAGTGAAGGTCAGCTGATCGGTCAGGTCGAAGCTGGCTTCACCGAAGGCAGCATAGTCCTTGTCGATGCGATGCTGCTGGGTCAGCCACAGGGTGCCGTTGAAACCGTTGACCGAAACCAGCGGGCCGAGGTTGGCCACCTGGTAATCCTGGTGGATGTCGTTTGCCTGGTAC
This sequence comes from uncultured Novosphingobium sp., assembly GCA_964573075.1. Taxonomy (GTDB): domain Bacteria; phylum Pseudomonadota; class Alphaproteobacteria; order Sphingomonadales; family Sphingomonadaceae; genus Novosphingobium. Next base: position 15,247 of record CAZNII010000013.1, read on the forward strand.
TGGTAGAACAGGCCGGCCACGACGCGGAAGCGGTTTTCCGACGGAGAGGCGATCCGCAGTTCCTGGCTGTGCTTCTTGAAGTGATCGCTGCCGATCACCTTCTGGCGCGGATCGATCGGGTTGCCGAACTGATCCCAGACATAGAGGTAGCCAGCGATCCCGCCATAGTAAGAATAGAGCTGGTCGTAAGCTTCCGAATAGTCGGTGTAATCGCTCGAGCTGTTGGTCTTGCGATCAAGGTAGGCCGCCGAATAGGTGACGTCCCAGTTACCCACCTTGCCTTCGATGGTCAGCGCGGCCTGGACAAACTTGTCACCGCGATATTCGGGGAAGAAGTGCTGGACCTGAAGATCGCCAACCGAGGGATCGAAGGCAAAGAAGCCGCGCGAGCTGGTGCTCTGGTACATCACCGAAGGGGTGATGGTCCAATTATCGTTCAGTTCGACCCCCAGCGCGGCGCGGCCGCCGATGGTCTCGACCTCGTTGTAGTCGTTATCGACATAGGCCGCGTTGTTGACGCATCCGGTACCGAGGAAGCACCGGGTTCCGGCCACGTTGTCGATAAAACCGCCGTCACGCTTGTAGAAGCCCACCGCGCGCAGCGCCATGTTGCTGGCAAGCGGCACATTCATGAAGAATTCGGCCTTGCCGCCCATCTTTCCGCCCGACACCGAATTGACTTCGACATCGAAGCCGCCTTCGGTCTTTGACGGATCGGGCTTGTTGGTGATGATGCGGATCGTGCCGGCCTGCGACGAGGCGCCATAGAGCGTGCCCTGCGGGCCCGACAGGCTTTCGATACGGGCGATGTCGTAAATGTGGACGTCGAGGTTGCCGCCGATCGTCGTGACCGGCTGTTCATCGAGATAGACGCCGACCGAGGGGAGCGAGCCCGAGTGGTTGCCGTCACCGCCCGAAGCGACGCCGCGCATGTAGATCACGTTGTTGCCCGGCGTGCCCGAACCCTGGAACGAAACCGAGGGCAGCTGCTGGGCATAGCCGCTGAAGTTCGAGATGTTCAGCTGGTCGAGCTTCTGGGTGCCGATCGCCTGGATCGAGATCGGCACGTTCTGCAGGCTTTCCGAGCGCTTCTGCGCGGTGACGAGGATTTCGACCTCATCGCCGGCGCCTTCTTCAGCGGCTTCCTGGGCCAGCACCGGCGTGGCGACCAAGGCGGTTGAAGTGAACAGTGCCGCAATAGTGGTGCGACGGAAATTGGTACGCATGCGAAATCCCCTGTTTGACCGGGTGTCGGGCACGACCCTGATTCGTGCCGCCGCTCCCGTCAAGCATGGCCCCTTAACAAGTCACCAATCGCCGGCCGGGCGTGACACTTTTACAACGATTCCGGGACCTGCGGGTAACAATCGAGCACATCGCCCAAGGCCTTGCGCAACGGATCGAGATATTCGGAATAGGGTTTCCAGGCCTCGGTCCCGTCGCGATAGATCGGCTGGCGGACCTGTTCGGAACTGGGCGTGCGCACCGCGCGCTCGGTCTTGTAGAAGGCCAGGCAGCTGTCCTCGAACCCGACCCCGCAATAATCGAGCAGCCGGCGCACCTCCGCCTCGGTATCATCGACCATGTTTTCGTAGATCACCCGGTGGATCCGGCCCGGGCGGACCCGATCGAGATGGGCCATCAGCCGCACATAGTCGCGGTAATAGCGGCCCATGTCCTCAAGGCTGTAGCTGAAGGCCTGGCCCTTGGCGAAGTGCTGCTTGAAGTTGGAAAAACTGCACCCCAGCGGATGCCGCCTGGCGTCAACGAACTTCGCTCCCGGCAGGATCAGCATGATGTAGGGGATGTGCATCCAGTTGTTGGGCAGCTTGTCGATGAACAGCGGCCGGTCGGTCTTGCGCTGGATGCGGGTCCGCCTGAGGTACTCCTCGCCCTGCTTCGCCAGCTGTTCGCCCTTCAGGCCCGGCAGGTTCAGCGGATAGTTGGGCGCGCGCCGGGCCAGCGCGGGGATGTCGGGGTGCTCGGTGGTGCCCTCGATCTGGCTGTGGCTCGACAGGATCTGCTCGATCAGGGTCGATCCGGCGCGCGGCATGCCCAGCACGAAGACCGGATCGGGCGCATCGAACCCCTGCCCTTCGCGCGCAGCGAAGAATTCGGGCGTGGCGATCTCGATCAGGCGGTCGACCAGCCGCTCGTTCTCGTCGGCGTCATAGTCCAGCTCGGTCTTGCGCAGGGCATTGCCGGCGGCATAGTGGGCGAACGACCGGGCAGTTTCAGCCCGGTCCTCGAAGGCCTTGCCCAGTGCGAAGTCGAGGTGGAAGCGGTCTTCCTTGGCCACCTCGTCGCCGGCCAGAGCCGCTTCCATCGCGGCGATATCGGCATCGCTGAACTTCACCGTCTTGAGGTTGGCCAGGCTCCACCACACCTCACCCAGGCTGGGCATCAGCTCGAGCGCCCGGCGATAGGCGGCGATCCCTTCGTCGAGCCGCCCGACGGTCTTGAGCATGTGCCCGAAGCTCATCCAGACGCGCGGCTGGTTGGGGGCCTTGGCCAGGACCTGCTCGTACAGCACGATCGCTTCCTCGAAATCGCCGATCCGCCCGAATGCCGCGGCCTTGAGGTTCGAGTGGCCGGGATTTTCGGGCTCTTCGGCCAGGACCCGGTCGAGTTCCTCGATCGCTTCGCCGGGACGGTTCTGGCGATAAAGCACCAGCGCCAGGTTGGCCCGCGCGGCGGTGAACCCGGGAGACAGTTCCAGCGCCCGACGCAGCAGGGTTTCCGAATCCCGGTAGCGACCGATTCGCCCCGCCACCTCGGCGAACATCCGGATCGCCGCGACTTCGAACGGGTCCTGTTTCAGATGCTCGCGCAACAGGAATTCGGCGCGGGGAATGTCGTTTTCGTTCATTGCCAGCGCCGCCTCGATCAGGCGCGGGTGATACTTGCCGATACGCGAAAGCCAGGACTGGGTGGTGACGGTAGCCATGGCCGCGCAAGAAACATGGTGACGCCGCGCAATCAAGCGATAGGTTGCCGGCAACTGGGGATTTGGGAGACGCCGGATGACAGCAAGTGGCCAGCGCGGATTGGGATTCTGGGCGCTGCTGGCGTTGGTTATCGGCAACATGGTGGGTTCGGGGATCTATGTCCTGCCCGCGCAGCTGGCACCGCTGGGGTGGAACCAGTTCGCCGGTTGGGGCGTGACGATCGTCGGCGCGCTGGCGCTGGGGCTGGTCTTTGCCGCGCTGGGTCGGCGCTTGCCGCTGGCCGGCGGACCCTATGCCTACGCCCGCGCCGCCTTCGGTCCGCTCGCCGGGTTCGTCGCGGCCTGGGCCTATTGGGTGATGAGCTGGGTCGGCAACGCGGCGGTCGCGGTCGCGGTGGTCAGCGCACTGGCGCTGATCTTCCCGGCACTGGGCACCACCACCGGCGCGCCGGCACTTCTGGCGGTAGCCTGCGTCTGGATCGTCACCCTGGTCAACATCCGCGGGGTCCGGGCGGCCGGTCGGCTGCAGGAATGGACCGTGGCGCTCAAACTGCTGCCGCTGGTCCTGCTGATCCTGCTGGCGCTGTGGTTTGCCTTGAGCGGAGCGCCGCGCGCACCCGATCCGCAGGTGGCCTTTACCGCGGACAAGGTGGCCTTCGCCGCGGGCCTGACCTTCTGGGGCTTCCTGGGATTGGAAGCGGCCACGGTGCCGGCCGACAAGGTCGAGGATGCCCAGCGCAACATCCCGCGTGCGACGCTGTGGGGCGTCGCGCTGACAGGGGTAATCTATCTCGGGATTTCGGCGGCCTTCGCCTTTTATATGCCGGTCGAGGAAGCCGCCGCCTCCCCCGCCCCGGTTGCGGCATTCCTGGGCCGGGTGTTCGGCCCCGAAGTGGCGACGGCGGTCGCGCTGTTTGCCGCGATCAGCGCCTTCGGCACGCTCAACGGCTGGATCCTGGTCCAGGCCGAAATGCCCTGGGCGATGGCCAAGGGCGGGGTTTTCCCCGCCTGGTTCGCGGCCGAGAATGCGCAAGGCTCCCCGGTCCGCTCGCACCTCGTTTCAAGCACGCTGCTGAGCATCATCACCCTGCTCAACTACCAGCGCGGGATGGGCGACCTGTTCAACTTCATCGCCTCGGTCAGCCTGGCCGCCGGGCTGATCGCCTACCTGTTCAGCGCCCTTGCCGTGCTGCGCCTCAGCCGCGACAGCGCGGTGACCCTGCTCGCCGCAGTGCTGTCGGCCGGTTACATCTGCTGGGCCGAATGGGGCCTCGGCGCCAAGGACCTGGCCTATGGCCTGCTGTTCGGCGAATGGGGCGGCAGCGCCGAGGTGATCCTCTACGCCGGCCTCCTGATCCTTGCCGGTTTGCCGTTCTACTGGTGGGTCAGGAACGCAAAAGCTTCCGGATGAAGGGCCGGTCGGCCAGGATCGCGTGGGCCGCATTGTGGCCCGGCGCCCCGGTCACGCCGCCGCCCGGATGGGTCCCCGCGCCGCACATGTAGAGGCCCTTGATCGGCCCGCGATAGTCGCCATGGCCCAGCACCGGACGCGCCGCCCACAGCTGGTCGATCCCCATCGTGCCATGCATGATGTCGCCGCCGATCAGCCCGAACTTGCGCTCCAGATCCCAGGGAGAGTGGATCTGCGTGGCGATGACCGACTTCTTGAAGTTGGGCGCATGATCGTTGACCGTGTCGATGATCAGATCGGCCACCTTCTCGCGGTTGGCGTCCCAATCGACGGTCGGATCGAACTGCTGGCAGAACAGCGAGGCGACGTGGCAGCCCGGAGGGGCCAGGCTGTCGTCCACCGTGCTCGGGATCTTGATCTCGACGATCGGCTTCTTCGACCAGCCGTGCTGCTGCGCATCGATGAAGGCCTGGTCCATATAGTCCATGCCCGGCGCGATGATGATCCCGGCGGTGTGGTGTTCGGCCTGTTCCTTGCCCGGCAGGACCGAAAAGTCCGGCAGTTCGGACAGCGCGACGTTCATCCGGAACGTGCCCGAGCAGGTCTTGTAGCCCTTGATCCGGCGCTGGAAATCCTCGTCCAGATCGCTCGCGTCGACCAGCTGGCGATAGAGCAGCGCCGGCCCGGCATTGCTGGCGACGATGCTGGCGGCGATTTCCTCGCCGCTTTCCAGCTTCACGCCCTTCACCTTGCCGCCATCGACCAGCACCTTGGCGACCGGCGCCTCGAGGCTGATCTCGACCCCGGCGTCCTCGCAGGCGCGGGCCATGGCCTGGGTGATCGCCCCCATCCCGCCGACCGAGTGGCCCCATGCGCCCAGCTTGCCGTTCACTTCGCCGAACACGTGGTGCAGCAGGACATAGGCCGAGCCCGGTGTGGATACCCCGGCATAGTTGCCGACCACCGCGTCAAACGCGAAGGCCGACTGGACATAGTCATGCTCGAACCAGCCATCGAGGAACTGGCGGGCCGACTTGGTGAAGATGTCGAGCAGGTCGCGCTGGACCGACAGGTCGAGCTTGGCCATCGGCCAGCCCTGCTTGGCCGCCGCGGTCAGCGCGGCCAGCCCGCCGCCGACATTGGGCGGGATCTGCAGGGACAGGTCGCGCAGCACGTTGGCGACCTTTTCCAGCGCCGCGTCGTATTTCGGATAGGCTTCGGCGTCCTTCTTCGAAAAGCGCGCGAATTCCGCCTCGGTCCGGCCCGGTCCGCCGCCCAGCTTCACATAGTCGTTCTCGAACGGGAAGAAGTTGGAGATCGTCCGCTCGATCACGCGGTAGCCGTAATCGTGCAGCTTCATGTCCGCGATCACCTTGGGACGCAGCAGGCTGACCGTGTAGCTGGCGGTCGAATTGCGGAAGCCGGGGTGAAACTCCTCGGTCACCGCCGCACCGCCGACCACGTGGCGCCGTTCGAGCACCCGTACCCGCATCCCGGCCTTGGCGAGGTAGAAGGCGCAGGTCAGGCCATTGTGGCCGCCGCCGATGATGATGGCGTCATAGGTCTTGGTCATGAAACTCCCCATTCTATCCTTGTGCGCCGGCCTGCCTGGCCGAGGGCGAAGCGGGGCGGTCCGAAACCAATACGACCCGATCGGACCGCCCCACTCCGCAACCCCGCCCGCAGGCGGGGTAAGGTGACTAGCGCCGCTTCGACCAGCCTGCGGCCGGCTGGAACGGCAGCCGCGCTTCGGGAATGATCGCGCGGATCTTCTTGGCAAAGCTGCGCAGGCAGACTTCGCTGGTGGCGATCGGCCCGGTGCCATAGGTCTTGCTGGCCATGCCCTGCTGGACCCGGTTGATCAGCCAGGTGTCTTCCGCATTGACGTTGCGGTTGATCCGCCAGTTGGCATAGCGCACCAGCTTCATCTCGCGCCGGTCGTCGGGCAGGCAATAGGCCACCTCGCGCAGCAGGCAGGTGGTCGGCGAAATCGGCAGCCACTGCATGAAGTCGATCTGGTCGGCATAGATGTCGAAGGCCATGTTCGGCCACAGCTTGTAATAGAGCCAGCGGCCGTGCGCCTCTTCCGGCAGGTGATCGACCCGCGGCATGTGGGCGCCATAGAACTTCTCCCAGAAGTTCTGCTTTTCGTTCTTGACCACATCGCCATGAAGCCGGTCGGCCCAGCCGTGCGCCTCGATCCGGTAGGTCTTGCCGACCAGCCGCGTCAGGCCATCGTGCGCCACCGGGATGTGGAGGTTGTCGGAATAGTTGTCGCCCACGTTCTTCCAGTTGACTTCGCGCGGGCGCAGCCGGACCGGCGCCATCAGCTGCATGTCCTTGAAGCGGTACTGCGCAACCTCTTCCTCGAACGGCGCCATCATTTCCGAAACGCTCGGGAAGCCCGAATCCTCGAGCCGCACGAAGACGAAGCCATGCCAGGTTTCGACCGAAACCGGGATCAGCCCATTCTCTTCCAGCTTGAGCGCAGGATATTCCGACTTCATCGGTACGCCCGACAGCCGACCGTCGGTTTCGAACACCCAGGCGTGATAGGGGCAGACCAGCTTTTTCGCACAGCCCGAAGGCCCCTCGACCAGCCGCATCGCGCGGTGCCGGCAGACGTTGGTGAAGGCGCGAACCTGGCCGTCGTCGCCGCGGATCACGATCACGCTTTCGCCCAGATAGTCGATCGTCTGGTAATCGCCCGGATTGGGAATCTCGTTGACGTGGCAGACGATCTGCCAGGACGGGCGGATCACCCGCTCCATCTCCAGATCGAAGAATTCGCGGTCGTGATAGATCCAGCCGGGCAGGCTGAAATCGGCATCGGGATCCACGCCCTCGCTGGCGATTTCGGCAAAGGCATGGTCGAGCTTGGTCATGGTTTCCCCGGCGAATCCGTTTGCTTGTTGGACGTTCGTACAACAAGTGCTAGGTGGTCGCAAGTGAGAGCCGAACCTGCCTTTCGCCGGGCCGAACCCGATGCCCGCCGCGCCAGCCTGGTCGAAGCCTGCGCGCGGGTTTTGGCGCGCGAGGGCACGGCCGGCACCAGCGTGCGGGCAATCGCGCTGGAAGCGGGCGTCTCGCCCGGGCTGATCGGGCACTATTTCGACGGGGTCGATGCGCTGATCGCGGCAACCTATGCCCATGTCGAAGCACAGGTCGATGCCGCGCTTGCTGCGGCGGTGGCCGCGGCCGGCCCCGATCCGCGCGCCCGGCTGGAAGCCTATGTCACGGCCAGCTTCCGGCCACCGATCGCCGACAGCGAACTGCTTGCCACCTGGATCGCCTTCTGGAGCCTGGTCCGCGCCCGGCCGGAAATCGCTGCGCTGCACGATGAACAGTACGGGCAGTTCCGCGTCGGACTGGAACGGCTGCTGGCCGAAAACGGGGTGCCCGCCCCCGCGCTGCGCCGCACGGCGATCGCGCTGACCGCGCTGATCGACGGGCTGTGGCTGGAACTGTGCCTTTCGCCACAGACCTTCGCCGGGGGCGAGGCCCCGGCGATTGCCCTGGAAGCGCTGGGGGCGCTTATTTCGACAGGTCGGTGAACAGGCTCAGGAAATAGTTGATTCCCGGCTGGATGTTCGAAAGCCGGACGCGCTCGTTAAGGCCGTGGGCGTAGTCCTCGGAATCCTTGCTGAAGGTCGGGCTGGCGCCATAGCTCGGCACGCCCAGCGCGCGGTACCACATCGAATCCGATGCGCCCGAAGCCTGGCTCGGGAAAATCGCGATGCCCGGGTTGACCAGCCGCATCGCCTTTTCGGCGGCAGCAATGAAATCGGGACGCATCGGCGATGCCGGGGACGAGATCGAATCCTCGCCGCTGGTTGCCGTCACCTTTACCATCGGCATGCCGATCACCCGTTCCAGTTCCTGGCGGATTTCCTCGCGGGTGTGGCCGGGGAAGACACGGCAATTGACATTGGCGGTCGCGCGTTGCGGCAAGGCGTTCTGGGCATGGCCGCCGTGCAGCATGGTCGGCACGCAGGTGGTGCCGATCTTGCCGACATAGGTCGGGCTGGCGCGGAGCGTGGCCGCGGCCGCCTCGTCGGCGGGGTTCGCGGCAAAGGCGCGCATCGCGGCGGCCAGCTTGGGATCGGGCTCGAAGGCCGCGGCCCTTTCGAAATAGGCCTTGGTCAGCGGGCTCAGCTCGGGCTTGAAATGATAGGCCCCGATCTTCGCCAGCGCGGTCGAAAGCTGGACAATCGCATTTTCAGGCCGCGGAGCGGAGCTGTGCCCGCCCGGGTTGGTCACCTCGATCTGATAGTCGTCATAGGTCTTTTCCGCACCCTGCCAGGTCCAGTAGAGCGGCTTGCCGCTGGCCTCGTCGAGCGTTCCGCCGCCGCCATCGATATTGATCACCAGCTCTGCGTGCTTGAGCCGCTCGGCAATGATCCGCCCGGTCTTCATGGTGGTTTCTTCATCGCCCGAGAACTGGAGGATGATCGTCCGCTTCGGCTTGTAGCCCGAACGGCGCAGCTCGATCAGGCTGGCCGTGGCCAGCGCCGCATCGAACTTCATGTCGCTCGCCCCGCGGCCATAGAGGATCCCGTCCTCGACCACCGGGGTGAAGGGATCGCGGGTCCAGTCCTTGGGATCGGCCTCGACCACGTCGATATGGCCCGAGATGACCAACGGCTTGAGGGCGGGATCGCTGCCCTGCCAGGTGGCGATCATGTAGGCCGTATCGTCGACCGGCACGATCTCCACATCGCGATCCTGCCAGCCGCCCTGCAGCAGGTCAGACTTGACCAGGCCCATCGCCTTGCCGGTTTCGTTGCCGGGCCCGCGCACGGTGCGCAGCGCGATCAGCCGCTTCGACATGTCGAGCACCTGCGCCTCGGCTGCCGGATGGCTGGCCAGCCTGGGCGCCTTGGCCGGGCGGGCGGCGATCTGCGGGGCAGCAAGCGCGGTGCAGGCAAACAGGGCGAGGGCAAGGCGGGCTGGACGCATCGACGAATCTCCTTTGCCCCAGGGCCTAGTTGCACAAGGCAACCTTTGGAAGGACCATTTTTGCCGCGCGGGTTCGCACTCTGCGCAAAAAAATATTCAAAGTCAGATATTTGGGACGACTTTATCGGCTTAAAGCCAATTCGTTCTGCATATTTGCCGGCAATCGCGGCCGGCCCTGGTTCAACTTTCCATAGCGAATTGTTTACCTTGTCGGGTTAGCAAAGCTGCGGTTTCAACACCGTAGGGGCGCGGCGTTCGATGGTCAGCAAGCATGTCGCGCTACGCGCCGCGGTGCCCGCGGAATTGCGTGACTGGGTCGATAACCGGCTGGTCAGCGCCCATATCCGCATCGTTCGCACCATGGTGCTGGGCTGCCTGCTCAACGTTTTCGTGATCTGTGCGGCGCTGTGGGGCGAACAGATCGCCGCGATCCACATCGCCTTCTTTGCCGCATCCTCGATCGCCGCCGGGTTCCACCGGCTGTGGCTGGCTGAAGGGATCGAACGCGGCCGGCGGCGCCGAAATTCGCGCAAGATCATGAACGCCTTTCTGCTCAATTCGCTGTGGCTGGGGATCAACCAGGCGATCCCGCTGGCGTTCTGGTTCCCCCATGTCTCGGCAGGCGACCAGTTGCTGCTGGCGATCAGCGGCGTCGCCCAGATCGCCTCGGCAGCCTATACGGTGCGCACCCTGGTGCCTTCGGCCACGGCCTATATCCTTGCCCAGGCGCTGGGACTGACAGTCGGCCTTGCCCGGCTCGGCGGTTTCGACGAGTTGGGTGCAATCGGCGTGCTGCTGGTCGCCAGCGGTCTGCTGGTGCGCATGACCTTCACCGCCCGCGATCTGTTTGTCACCCGCATCCTGTCCGACCGCGAGCTTGCGGCGAGTACCCGCACCGTGAAGCTGCTGCTCAACGAGTATGAGGAGAACGGCTCGGACTGGTTGTTCGAGCTCAACCGCAAGGGTACCCTGGTGGGGGTCTCAAAGCGCTTTGCCCGGGCCGCGGGGGGTACTGTAAAGGCGCTTGAAGGCCGTCCCTTCATCTCGCTGTTTACCCCCGATGCCGCGCGCAGCGCGCTGGCCGAAGCCCTTGCCGAACGGCGCGCGCTGCGGTCGATTGTGGTCTCGCTCGACGGGGTGGGAGAAGGCGAGACCCGCTGGTGGTCGATCAGCGGGCGCCCATGCCAGGCCGGCGGCAAGGTGGTCTATCGCGGGGTCATTTCCGACATTACCACCCGCCGCCAGGCCGAGGACCGGGCCCAGCGGATCGCCCATTTCGATACCCTGACCGGGCTGCCCAACCGCGCGCTGTTCGACAATTCGCTGGAAAACCTGCTGGCCACCCGAGAGGCCGAGGAGCATGTCGCGCTGCTGCTGTTCGACGTCGATCATTTCAAGTCGATCAACGACATGCACGGCCATCCGGTGGGCGATGCCTTCCTTTGCAAGCTGGCCGAGCGGCTGGTCGCGACCGTCGAGGACAGCGGGCTCGGCGGCATGCAGCCGCTAATTTCCCGGCTCGGCGGCGACGAATTCGCCGTGGTGGTGAGCGGCGCCGACGCCTGCGATCATGCGGTCCGCCTGGCCGAACTGCTGGTAACCGAAATGGCCGAACCGATGCATCTCGACGATCTGGAGCTGCACAGCGGGATCAGCATCGGCATGGCGCTTGCCCCGTTCCACGCCGAGACCAAGCAGCACCTGCAATCCTATGCCGACATCGCGCTCAATGCGGTCAAGGCCGGCGGACGCGGCACCTGGGAAATGTTCGAACCGGGCATGGACGCCCAGCTGCACGAGCGCCACACCCTGGCCCGCGATCTGCGCCACGCGGTCAACCGCGGCGAGCTGCGGCTGTTCCTGCAACCGCTGGTCGATGTCGAGAGCGAGGCAATGACCGGCTACGAGGCGCTGCTGCGCTGGCAGCATCCCAGCCGCGGGCTGGTACCGCCCGACACCTTCATCCCGATTGCCGAAGAAACCGGCCTGATCGTGCCGATTGGCGAATGGGTTGTGCGCTCGGCGCTGGCCGAGGCGGCACAGTGGGATGGCGGCGAAACTATCGCCATCAACCTGTCTCCGGTGCAGATCGAAAGCCCCGGGCTGCTGCCGATGGTGGTCAACGCCCTGGCCGACAGCGGGATCGACCCCGCGCGCGTCGAATTCGAGATCACCGAAGGGGTGTTGCTCGGCAATTCGGAAGCCAATCTCGAAGTGCTCCAGCGGCTCCAGGCGCTGGGCGTGAAGATCGCGCTCGACGATTTCGGCACCGGCTATGCTTCGCTGAACTACCTGCTGACCTTCCCGTTCGACAAGATCAAGATCGACCGCCGGTTCGTGTCCGATCTGGTCACCCGCGAGGAATCGCGGGCGATTGTCGGGGCGGTCATCGCTCTCGCCAACCAGCTTGGCATGTGCACCCTGGCCGAAGGCGTGGAGGAACGCGAACAGCTTGACCAGCTGCGCCAGGACGGCTGCAGGATGGTTCAGGGCTGGCTGTTTGGCAAGGCGCTGCCATCCGAGGAATACCATCCGCGCGCCGAACACCGGCTGCGCCGGGGCCGCCCGGCCACGCTGACCGGTGCCCGTACCCGCCACGCCTCGCAGACGTATTCACGCGCCGCGCGCGGCTGATCGTCGCCCACCTGCTCTGGCGCCCCCGCCCCGCGACTGCTAACCCGCCGCTTGTTTCCCGCTGCCTAGCGCGGCCCGGGCGAGAGGATCGGAATGAGCTTTACCGCGGACCGACTGCTGTTGTTCGGCGCCACAGGTGACCTGGCCCAGCGGATGCTGCTGCCCTCGCTGTGCGCGCTTCATGCCGACAAGCTGGTGGCCGAAAATCTCGAGATTGTCGGCACAGCGCGCCAGCCGCTGGACGATTCCGGCTATCGTAATTTCGCGCGCGAGGCGCTGGAGAAGTTCATGCCGCCCGACCGCCGCGGCGGCATGGCGACGTTCCTCAACCGGTTGTCCTACCAGCCGCTCGATGCCACAGACACGGCCGGCTATGCCGCGCTGGCCAAGAAGGTTGGAAACCCTGAGCAGGGCCTGGCTATCTTCCTGTCGACCGCACCCAGCCTGTTCGAACCGACCATTGCCGGGCTTTCGGCCGGTGGCCTGACGGGCGAGAATGTCCGGATCGGGCTCGAAAAGCCGCTGGGCACCTGCCTGGAATCGAGCCGCGAGATCAATGATGCGGTTGCCCGCGCCTTTCCGGAAGAGCGGACCTTTCGGATCGACCATTACCTGGGCAAGGAGACGGTCCAGAACCTCCTCGCGCTGCGGTTTGCCAACATCCTGTTCGAACCGCTGTGGAACAGCGCCCATATCGAACACGTACAGATCACCGTGGCCGAAACGGTTGGTCTTGAAGGCCGGGTGGGTTTCTACGACGGCGCCGGGGCGTTGCGCGACATGGTCCAGAACCACATGCTGCAACTGCTGGCACTGGTGGCGATGGAGCCGCCCGCCAATTATGACGCCACCGCGATCCGCGACGAGAAGGTCAAGGTGCTGCGCGCACTGCGGCTGATCAGCCCTGACGAGACGGTCACCGGCCAGTACCGCGCCGGCGCGATCGGCGGCCAGCCGGTGCCGGGCTATGACGAGGAACTGGGCAAGGACAGCCAGACCGAGACCTTCGTCGCGATCAAGGCCCACCTCGACAACTGGCGCTGGAAGGGCGTGCCGTTCTACCTGCGCACCGGCAAGCGCCTGCCCGAGCGCAAGACCGAGATCGTGGTCCAGTTCCGCCATGTCCCGCACTCGATCTTTGCCGGCAAGGGCGCGTTGACCGTGCCCAACCGGCTGGTGATCGGGATCCAGCCGGAAGAGAACATCACCCTGTCGCTGATGGCCAAGGTTCCCGGGCTTGACCGCGAGGGGATCCGGTTGCGCGAAGTCCCGCTGGACATCGCCATGGCCGATGCCTTCGCCGGGCCGATGAAGCGGATCGCCTATGAACGCCTGCTGCTCGACCTGATCGAGGGCGATCAGACCCTGTTCGTCAGGCGCGACGAGGTGGAAGCCCAGTGGGACTGGATCGACGGGATCCGCGCCAGCTGGACCAGCCACGGCGTGACGCCGAAAAGCTATACGGCGGGTTCATGGGGACCGACTTCGGCGATCGCGTTGACCGAGCGCGACGGAGTGCACTGGCATGAGTAGGCTCCACCCGGCGATCGAACGCGTCACGGCCCGGATCATCGACAGGTCGAAGGACAGCCGGCGCCGCTATCTTGAGCTGATCGAACGCGAGGCCGAGCGGTTCCCGAACCGCAACGCGCTGTCGTGCTCCAACCTGGCTCACGGCTTTGCTGCAGCCGAGGGAGACAAGGCCGCGATCAGGAGCGGACGCGGCCCCAATCTGGCAATCGTCACCGCCTATAACGACATGCTTTCGGCCCATCAGCCCTATGGCCGCTATC
>CAZNII010000013.1:29090-34853 GCA_964573075.1 uncultured Novosphingobium sp.
ATCGTCACCGCCTATAACGACATGCTTTCGGCCCATCAGCCCTATGGCCGCTATCCCGAAGCGATGAAGCTTTATGCCCGCGAAGTCGGAGCGACCGCGCAGGTCGCCGGCGGCACACCCGCCATGTGCGACGGGGTAACCCAGGGCCAGGACGGGATGGAACTTTCGCTGTTCAGCCGCGACGTGATCGCGCTTAGCACCGCCGTGGCGATGAGCCATGCGATGTTCGACGGGATGGCGCTGCTCGGCATCTGCGACAAGATCGTTCCGGGCCTGGTGATCGGTGCATTGCGCTTTGGCCACCTGCCGGCAGTGTTCGTGCCGAGCGGGCCAATGCCATCGGGCCTGGCCAACAAGGACAAGCAGAAGGTCCGCCAGCTCTATGCCGAAGGCAAGGCCAGCCGCGCCGATCTGCTCGAAAGCGAAAGCGCAAGCTATCACTCGCCTGGCACCTGCACCTTCTATGGCACCGCCAATTCGAACCAGATGATGATGGAACTGATGGGCCTGCACGTGCCCGGTGCGGCCTTTGTCCCGCCCGGCACGCCGCTCCGTTCGGCCCTGACCCGCAAGGCCGTCCACCGCCTTGCCGCGATTGGGCGGGAAGGGGCGGATTATCGCCCGATGGGCCGGGTGGTCGATGAAAAGGCGATCGTGAATGCCTGCGTCGGCCTGCTCGCCACCGGCGGATCGACCAACCACGCGATCCACCTGCCGGCCATGGCCCGCGCCGCCGGGATCCAGCTCGACTGGCAGGACCTGGACGAACTCTCCTCCGCGGTGCCGCTGATCGCCCGGGTCTATCCCAACGGGGCGGCAGATGTGAACCACTTCCACGCCGCCGGCGGCATGGGCTTCGTGGTGCGCGAACTGCTCGATGCGGGACTTGCCCATGGCGACGTGCTGACCGTGGCCGAAGGCGGGATGCGCGCCTATGCCGAGGAGCCGGTGTTGGACAACGAGCAGCTGACTTGGCGCCCCGCCCCTGCGCAGAGCGGAGATGACGCGATCCTCGCCCCGGCCAGTGCTCCGTTCCAGCCCGATGGCGGGATGCGCCTGGTTTCCGGCAACCTCGGCCGCGGCACCTTCAAGACCAGCGCGGTCGATGCCCTGCGCTGGACGATTGAGGCCCCGGCCCGGGTGTTCGACAGCCAGGACGCGGTCCAGGCCGCTTTCAAGGCGGGTGAGCTCGACCGCGACGTGGTGGTGGTTGTCCGTTTCCAGGGCCCGCGCGCCAACGGGATGCCCGAACTGCACAAGCTTACCCCTTCGCTGGGGGTGCTGCAGGACAAGGGCTTCAAGGTGGCGCTGGTTACCGACGGGCGGATGAGCGGGGCGAGCGGCAAGGTGCCCGCCGCGATCCACGTCACGCCCGAGGCGCTGGGCGGCGGACCGCTGGCCCGGGTCCAGGATGGCGATATGATCAGGTTGTGTGGCCATTCCGGAACGTTGGAGGTCAAGGCCGACCTTGCCGCGCGCGAGCCGGCATCGGCACCCCAAGCGCAAATGGGCATGGGCCGCGAGCTGTTCGCGATGCTCCGTCACCACGCCGATGGCGCCGAACAGGGCGGATCGGCCATGCTGGCGGAGGCAGGCCTATGACCACGACCATCGTCACCGTCGATATCGGCGGCACCCACGCCCGTTTTGCCCTCGCCGAAGTCGCGCCCGGCGGCGAAATCACGCTGGACGAACCGGCCACGCTCCACACCCGCGATCACGCCAGCTTCCAGACCGCCTGGGAGGACTTTGCCCGGATGCGCGGCGGCACCCTGCCTCCGGCAGTCTCGATCGCGATCGCCGGACCGGTCGGCGGTGAAGTGATCCGTTTCACCAACAACCCCTGGGTGATCCGCCCGGCGCTGATCCCGGAAAAGCTTGGGGCGGACCGCTATACGGTGATCAACGATTTCGGCGCGGTCGGCCATGCCGTAGCTTGCGCGGGCGAGGACCATTTCGTCCATCTCGCCGGTCCGAAAGGGCCGCTGCCGGCAGCCGGCACGATCTCGATCGTCGGTCCCGGCACCGGCCTTGGCGTTGCCCACATCTGGCGCGATGGCCATGGCCATTACCGCGTCCAGGCGACCGAGGGCGGACATGTCGACTATGCCCCGCTCGACAGCATCGAGGACGCGATCCTGGCGCGGCTGCGCCAGCGCTATCGCCGCGTTTCGGTCGAGCGGGTGGTTTCGGGGCCCGGGCTGGTCGATATCTACGAGGCGCTGGCCCTGCTTGAAGGGCGGGCGATCCAGCCGGTCGATGACCGCACGCTGTGGAGCCTTGGCACTTCTGGCGAAGACAGCCTGGCCGCTGCCGCAGTCGACCGGTTCTGCCTGTCGCTCGGCTCCTTCGCCGGCGACATCGCCCTCGCCCAGGGCGCATCGGGCGTGGTGATTGCCGGAGGCCTTGGCCTGCGGATCAAGGACACCCTGCTGCGATCCGGCTTTGCCAACCGCTTCACCGCCAAGGGCCGCTTTGCCGAATTGATGGCCGCGCTGCCGGTCAAGCTGATCACCCATCCCCAGCCCGGCCTGTTCGGCGCGGCGGCTGCCTTTGCCAGGGAACACCTGCCATGACGCCAATCGAAACCATCATGCGCAAGGCGCCGGTCATCCCCGTGCTGGTGGTCGAGGACGTGGCCCACGCCGCACCGATCGCCGAGGCGCTGGTCAAGGGCGGCCTGCCGGTGCTGGAAGTTACGCTGCGCACCGCCAGCGCGCTCGAGGTGATCCGCGAGATGAAGCAGGTCCCCGGCGCGGTGGTCGGTGCGGGGACCGTGCTCAACGAACATGCGCTGGAAGACGCGCTCGAGGCCGGCAGCGAATTCATCGTCTCGCCCGGTTTCACCGAGGCGCTGGCCAAGGCCGCGATTGCTTCGGGTACACCGTTCCTGCCGGGGATCGCCACTTCTTCGGACATCATGCGCGGGCTCGATCTGGGGCTGGACCGCTTCAAGTTCTTCCCGGCCGAAGCCAATGGCGGGATTCCCGCACTGAAAGCCATCGCCGCGCCGTTCGGCATGGTCCGGTTCTGCCCGACCGGCGGGATCACCGCCCAGACCGCGCCCGATTGGCTGGCGCTCGACGCTGTGCTGTGCTGCGGGGGATCGTGGCTGGTGCCCAAGGGGCCACCCGATGTGGCAGCGATCGAGGCGGCGGCCCGGGCTGCCGCTGCCCTGGCATCATGACCCTGCTGGCGGAACTCGATGCACGGCTTCAGGCGCTGCACAGCCGCACTGCCGAGACCCCGCTGTTCAACCCGGTCTTCCAGCTCAGTCTAGAACTGTCGCGCCGGCTGGAAAGCGGCGAGCTGACGCTTGATCAGGTTGCCGTCCTGGTGGCCGAACTCGAATGCGAAGGCCTGCTCGCGCGGGCCCACCGGCTGGGCCGGCTGGTGGCTCCGCTTGACCGATCGGAAAATCTTGCCCGCCTCGCCGCGCGGGCGGAGGCGGCGGATTTCAACGTCTTTGCCGCACGCTGGCGCCATCCGGCGGTCCACGTGGTATTCACCGCCCACCCCACCTTCCTGCTCACCGCACGCCAGTCCGCCGCCGTGGCATTGGCAGCGAGCTCGGGCAAGATCGGCGCGGCGACCGCCTGTGTCGCCCCGCATGAGCGCGATGCGATCACGCTCGACAGCGAGCACCGCGCGGCGATGGACGCGCTCGCCCGGGCGCAATCCGCACGCGACGCGATGGTCCGAACGCTGCTAGGCGAGGCGCGCCGGCGCTGGCCGGACCAGTGGCGCGCCCTTGCCCCGATGCCACTGCGCTTCGCCACCTGGGTCGGTTACGACATGGACGGGCGAACCGACATTTCCTGGGCCACTTCGCTGCGTTATCGCCTGTCGGAAAAGGCCGAGCGGCTTGAAGGCTATGCCGCCGCGCTGGCCGAAGCGGCGCCCGAAATCGCCGAGCGGTTGCGAGCTGCGGCGGGCTATGCGCAAACCCAGGCGAAGCGGCTGGCAGCGACCGACCTCGCCGATCCTGCGGCCCTGTCGGACACTGCCAACCACCTCAGCGCCGATCATCCCTTCAAGCTGACCAGCCTGTCCGGGATCATCACCGAGCTGGAGCATGAGGCGGCCCATGCCGGCGATGACGAGGCCGAGACCTTGTTGACTGTCGCGGCGGCGATGCGGGCCGATGGCCTGGGGATGGGCTGGATCCATTTCCGGGTGAATTCCAGCCAGCTGCAGAACGCGATCCGGCGCCGGATCGACCCCGACGGCAAGCTCGATCTCGCCAGCCAGGCCGCGCTGGTGCGGATGCGCGAATTGCTGGCCGAAGCCAAGCCGCTGCGCAGCAATGTCGCCGCGCTGGCGATCGAGAATTCGACTGCGATCCGCCAGTTCCTGGCCATGGCCCAGATCCTCCATCACGTCGACGCCGATGCCCCGATCCGGATGCTGGTGGCCGAATGTGAACAGCCCAGCACGGTGCTTGCCGCGCTCTATTTCGCGCGGCTGTTCGGGATCGAGAACAAGGTCGATGTTTCGCCCTTGTTCGAGACGGAAAGCGCGCTTGAACATGGCGGCCGCTTCCTCGACGCGCTGCTCGCCGAGGAAGCCTATCGCGACTATGCCCGCACGCGCGGGCGGGTCTCGATCCAGACCGGCTTTTCCGACGCGGGACGGTTCGTCGGCCAGATCCCGGCGGCGCTGGCGATCGAGCGGCTGCAGGGGCGGTTGAGCGAGGCGATGGTCGCCAACGGCCTCGCCGATGTTGCCGCGCTGATCTTCAACACTCACGGCGAAAGCATGGGGCGCGGTGCCCACCCGGACAGCTTTGCAGATCGGCTGGCCTGGCCGTTATCGTCCTGGGCGCGGCGGCGGTTCGTCCGCGCCGGGATCCGGCTCGAGCCCGAGGTCAGCTTTCAGGGCGGCGACGGATACCTGTTCTTCGCCACGCCCGAACTGGCGCTCGCCACGCTCACCCGCTTCGCCGAAATGCCGCCCGGCGAGACCGACCCCGATGCGCCGACCGATCCGTTCTATCGCCGCACCGACCTCAGCCTCGATTTCTATCGCGCGATCCGGCGGTTCCAGCAGACCCAGCTGACCAGCCGGACCTATCCCCGCGCGGTCACCGCCTTCGGGCTGGGGCTGCTCAACGATACCGGCAGCCGCAAGAGCCGTCGCCAGTCAGACCTCGCCGCCGACCGCGAGATGAGCCTGCGCCAGATCCGCGCGATCCCGCACAATGCCGTGCTTCAGCAGCTTGGCTATCCGGTCAATGTGATCGCCGGTTTCGGCACCGCGGCCGAAGGAAACTACGAGGCGCTGGCCGAACTGCTGGGCGAAAGCGAGCGCGGGCGGCAGCTGGTCCGGCTGGTGCGCAGCGCCAATGCGCTGGCCAGCATCAAGACCGTCGCTGCCTTTGGCGAGCTGTTCAATTCGGCCTACTGGGCCAGCCGGCCCTATCGCGGCGGGGAAGAGCAGATCGCCGATGCCTGCCTGGCCCTGGCCGAATACCTGACCACCGATGACCGCACCGGGGTGTTCCGGCGGATGGCGAGCCGCTTGCGGGTTGACGCGCTCAAACTGCACCGGCTGCTGGCCCTGATCCCGGATGAGGCCCCGCAGGACGGGCGCGAGCACACCCGGCGGCTGCTCGGCGTGCTGCAGGCGCTGCGGCTGGCGCTGTTCCAGCACATGTTTTTGCGCGCGGTTTCGGTTCCCGCTTTCAGCCGCGCCAACGACATTGCCCGCGAGGACGTGCTGGAGATGGTCTTCACCCTGCGGGTGGACGAAGCCCTGGCCCAG
>CAZNII010000013.1:34953-37499 GCA_964573075.1 uncultured Novosphingobium sp.
TGCCATCAAGTCCCGCGGCGGAACGCGCGGATCGCCGCGCTGGCCTTGACCATTCCTGCGGGGTAATGGGAAGGCTCACGTCGAAGTGCACTTGGGACGCAGGCCATGAAGTTCAATTCCGGGTTCGCCATGCTGGGGCTGTTTGTCGCCGCCGTGATCGGTGGCGGGGCGCTGCTGCTGTCGCAACCCGAAGAGCCGGCCCGCGCCCTTACCCCGCAATCCGCATCCGCGCCCGCCAAGGTTGCGAAGGCCGAACCCGCCCCGCCCCCGCGCGACGAACGCTTTGTAATCAAGCGGATTTTGCCGATCAACGGACCGATAAAGTACGGCGAATGGCACTGGGATGACAAGGATGTCCCGGCCGGGCCGATCGTGATCACGGTCGATCTTGATGCCCGGGTGCTGTCGGTTTTCCAGGGCGGTTACGAAATCGGCGCGACCGCGGTGCTGCTGGGGACCAGCGAAAAGCCGACCCCGCTGGGGGTCTTCCCGATCAAGTGGAAAAAGGCCGATCACTATTCGAGCACCTATGACGGTGCGCCGATGCCGTTCACCCAGAACCTGACCGCCGATGGCGTCGCGATCCATGGCACCAAGGTGGAAAAGGGCTATGCCAGCCACGGCTGCATCGGCGTACCCAACGACTTCGGCAAGAAGCTGTTCGGTGTCACCAAGGTGGGTGACAAGGTGTACATCACCAAGGGCAAGACCGCCCAGCAGGGCGACAGCCTGATCTGACCCTGCCGCGCCAGCTTCGGCCAGCCGCATTCACCATTTGACATCGCCCTTAATCGCGCGATTAATCTGCGCAATCGAGGTTGCCACCGCTAAGGCTGCCTCGCGGGAGAACAAGCGATGCCAGCAACCGCCGCCTATGGCGCCACTGCCCCCGATTCCGGCCTCACCCCCCTGACCATCGACCGGCGCGAACTGCGCGGCGAGGACGTGGCGATCGACATCGCCTTTTGCGGGGTGTGCCATTCCGACCTACATGCCGCCCGCAACGACTGGGGCCGGACCCGCTATCCGTTCGTGCCGGGGCACGAGATTGTCGGAACGGTCCGCGCGGTCGGGCCGGAGGTGACCCGGTTCAAGGTCGGAGACCGGGTCGCGGTCGGGACGGTGGTCGATTCCTGCCGGCACTGCGATGCCTGCGAGGAGGGCGAGGAAAACTATTGCCGCGAGGGATCGACCGGCACCTACAACGGCAAGGACCGGATCGACGGCAGCCCGACCTATGGCGGCTATTCCGCCGCGATCGTGGTGGCCGAACCCTTTGTGCTGCGCTTGCCCGACAATCTCGACATGGCCGCGGCCGCGCCGCTGCTCTGCGCCGGGATCACCACCTACAGCCCGCTGAGGAACTGGAACGTCGGCCCCGGCACGCGGGTCGGGGTAATCGGCCTCGGTGGCCTCGGTCACATGGGGGTCAAGTTCGCCAAGGCGCTGGGCGCTGAAGTGACGATGATCACCACCAGCCCGGCCAAGGGCGAGGACGCGAAAAAGCTCGGTGCCGACCATGTGCTGGTCTCGACCGACAAGGAGGCAATGCGCGCCGCCACCCGCAGTTTCGATTTCCTGCTCGATACCGTGCCGGTGAAGCACGATGTGACCCCCTACCTGTTCCTGCTCGACAAGCAGGGGACGCTGTGCATCGTCGGCATGATCGAGATGATGGAGCCGTTCCATTCCGGCCTGTTGCTGGGCGGGCAGAAGGCGGTCTCGGGATCGGGCGTCGGCGGGATTGCCCAGACCCAGGAAATGCTCGACCTGTGCGGCCAGAAGGACATCACCGCCGAGATCGAGCTGATCCGGATGGACGAGATCAACCACGCCTTCGAGCGGATGGAAAAAGCCGACGTCAAATACCGCTTCGTGATCGACATGAGGACCCTATGAGCCACACCGTCGACCTGTTCTGGTCGTTTCGCAGCCCCTATTCCTACATCGTCACGCCCCGGCTGATCGAGCTTGAGCGTGAGTGGGACGCGAAGGTCAATGTCCGCCCGGTCCTGCCGATCGCGGTCCGCCAACCCGAATTCTTCGCCAATTCGGATCCGCTGTGGTTCAGCTACCTGATGCGCGATTGCGTGCGCAGCGCGGAGTTTGCCGGCCTGACCCTGCGCTGGCCGCGGCCCGATCCGGTGGTGATGGATTTCGCCACCCGGACCTATCCCAAGGAACAGCCCCACATCCACCGTCTGACCCGGCTGGGCGTGCTGGCCAGCGAACGCGGCTTCGGCCTGGCTCTGCTGCGCGCGGTCAGCCACCTGATCTGGTCGGGCGAAGTCGAAGGCTGGCACGAAGGCGATCACCTGGCCCGGGCCGTGGCCCAGGCCGGCGGCGACCTGGCCGAAATGGACGCGGTGCAGGAGGCGGAGGCCGAACGGCTCGACGCGGTGATCAAGGCGAACGAGGCCGACCAGCGCCTTGGCGGGCACTATGGCGTCCCGCTGATGGTCTATGAGGGCGAGCCGTTTTTCGGGCAGGACCGCTTCGACCAGCTGGTCTGGCGGATGCAGCAGAAGGGGATGGCCGGGCGTTAG
>CAZNII010000014.1:0-1958 GCA_964573075.1 uncultured Novosphingobium sp.
CCCGATGGCAGGACGCTGATTGTCGGCGAGACACTGGGCGGCTGTCTGACCGCGTTCGATATCGGCGCGGACGGAGCACTGTCCGGGCGGCGCCAATGGGCCCCGACCTGGCCCGCCGTACCCGACGGGATCTGCCTCGATGCCGCGGGCGCGGTGTGGATCGCCAACCCACTTGCCCCCCAATGCCTGCGGATTGGCGAAGGCGGCGCGGTGCTGGAGGTGATCGAGACCGGCGGGCTGCCATGCTACGCCTGCATGCTCGGCGGGCCGGAGGGCAAACACCTGTTCATGCTGGTCGCGCCGAGTTCAGATGCGACCGAAGCGGCCAAGGCTCCGCATGGCAAAGTGCTGGTGGCGGAAGTGGATGCAGGACGGGCCGGCTGGCCGTAACCTCTTAAGACCCTCCCTGTGCGCAAAGCGCATGGGGAGGTGGCAGACCCGAAGGGGCTGACGGAGGGGCCATGGCGCAGCGGCGGGAAAAGCCCCTCCGTCAGCGCTGCGCGCTGCCACCTCCCCATCGGCTGCGCCGACAGGGAGGATCTGCACCCTCAATCCTTCATCAGTTCCCGCACGAAGCCGATCAGCCCGGTCTGGCGGGCGCGCTTCATGCGTTCGGCGTGGAGGATTTCGCAGACCTGGGTGTAGCAATCCTCGACATCGTCATTGACCACCACATAGTCGTAACCGTCCCAGTGGCTGATCTCGCCCCGCGCGCGTTCCATCCGGGCGGCGATCACTTCCGGGCTGTCGGTGCCGCGCCCGGTAAGGCGGCGGCGCAGTTCGTCGATGCTGGGGGGCAGGATGAACACCCGGACCACATCGGTTTCCAGCTTCTGGTAGAGCTGCTGGGTGCCCTGCCAGTCGATGTCGAACAGGAAATCCTGGCCTTCGCGCAGGCCGGCCTTCACCTGGGCCTTGGGGGTGCCATAGGAATGGCCGAACACCGTGGCCCATTCGAGGAACAGCTCTTCCTCGACCATCCGGTCGAAGGCGGGCTGATCGACGAAGATGTAGTCCTTGCCGTCAACCTCGCCCGGGCGGATCGGGCGGGTGGTGACCGAGACCGACAGGCGGATCTCGGCGTCGCGCTCAAGCAGCATGCGGCTGATCGTGGTCTTGCCCGCGCCCGAGGGCGAGGACAGGATGAACATCAGCCCGCGGCGCTGAAGTGTGTCTGAAGCCATGCGCGCTGATGGCGCAAGGCGGGGGTGGAAATCAAGCCTCGGGCTTGGCCTTTTCCGGCGTCTTGCGCCGGGCCTTGACCGCATGGCGGCGGTCATAGAGCCGCTTGGCCACCAGCGCTCCGCCAACCACGATCGCACCGGGAACCGAACGGGTCGCCACCCGCACTGCCACCGCGCCGGCGATCCCGCCCAGTAGGGTCTTCTTGCCGACTGCGGCGGCATCCACCGGCAGCAGGGTGTCGATCGCGGCATTGAGCAGCTTGCCGCCGTTCTGGCGGGCGATCCTGGCGAGGATCGTGTTGTCTGCCACTATTTCTTCCGTCCGAAATCGACCGTGACGACGTTCGAGCCGTCTTCGGCCGTCGCTTCGGGCGGGCCGCCTTCGTCGATCTCCGCTTCGGCCGGTTCTGCTTCGAGAGCCATGGCCTGGAACTGCAGCCCGAAATCGACCGCGGGATCGACAAAGGAGGTGATCGCCGAGAACGGCACCACCAGCTTGGCCGGGATCTGGTTGAACGACAGCCCGACCGAGAATTGCTCGGGTTCGACCACCAGGTCCCAGAACTTGTTCTGGAGGACGATGGTCATCTCGTCGGGGAAGCGCTGGCGCAGGCTGGCGGGGATGTCCACGCCCGGCGCGCCGGTCTTGAAGGTGATGTAGAAGTGGTGATCGCCGGGCAGCGAGCCGCCCGAAGCCTCGACCTGCCCCAGCACCCGCCCGACCACGGCGCGCAGCGCCTCCTGGACGATTTCGTCATAGGGGATCAGGCTGTC
>CAZNII010000014.1:2058-36397 GCA_964573075.1 uncultured Novosphingobium sp.
CGACCACGGCGCGCAGCGCCTCCTGGACGATTTCGTCATAGGGGATCAGGCTGTCAGGAGTGGTATCGCTCATGCAGGGACAAGTGGCGATGCCGCTTGCGAGGGTCAAGGGCAAAGCGCTTGCACCTGTCACTTTCGCGCCTATAGCGGCGCCATGCGTACCGCCAGAATCGCCCGCAAGACGCATGAAACCGACATTGTCGTCGAAGTGAACCTCGACGGCACCGGGGCCTATGACGTTTCGACCGGGATCGGCTTTCTCGATCACATGATCGAGCAGTTCAGCCGCCATTCGCTGATCGACCTCACGTGCCACATAAAGGGCGACCTCCATGTCGACCAGCACCACACTTGCGAGGACAGCGCGATCGCGATCGGCCAGGCGATTGCCCAGGCCCTGGGCGACAAGGGCGGGATCGGGCGCTATGGCATGGCCTACAGCCCGATGGACGAGGCGCTGAGCCGCGTCGCGCTCGACATTTCGGGCCGCCCGTGGCTGGTCTGGAACGCAAAGTTCACCCAGGAACGGCTGGGCGAGATGGATACCGAGCTGTTCGAGCACTGGTTCCAGTCGATCGCCCAGGCAGTCGGGATCACGCTGCACATCGAGCAGCTTTACGGCACCAACAACCACCACATCGCCGAGGGGATCTTCAAGGGCTTTGCCCGGGCGATGCGCCAGGCGGTTGAACTCGACCCGCGCAAGCAGGGGGCGGTGCCCAGCACCAAGGGGGTTCTTGGTGGGTGAGGTCGTTGCCCTCGTCGATTATGGCGCGGGAAACCTCCACTCTGTCGCCAACGCGCTGAAGGCGGCTGGCTGCGACGCGGTTACCGTCACCGCCAGTCCCGATGTGGTCCGTGCGGCCGACCGGATCGTCCTGCCCGGGGTCGGCAGCTTCCGGGCCTGCGCCGAAGGGCTGCGCGCGATCCCGCACCTGGAAGAGGCGATGCGCGAGCGGGTGCTGGTCGGCGCCGCGCCGTTCCTCGGGATCTGCGTCGGCATGCAGCTGCTGGCGGATCGCGGGGTGGAGCACGGCGTGACCCCGGGGCTGGGCTGGATCGGCGGCGAGGTGCGGCCGATCGAGCGGACCGATCCGGCGATCAAGATCCCTCACATGGGCTGGAACGATGTCGAGCCGACCGCTCATCCGGCGCTGGTCGAGCCGGGCGAGGCCTATTTCCTCCATTCCTACCACTTCGTCCCCGATGACGGGCGCAGCGTGGCGGCGATGACCGACCACGGCGGCGGGCTGGTCGCCGCGGTCGCGCGGGACAATCTGGTAGGGGTGCAATTTCATCCCGAGAAGAGCCAGGCCTATGGCCTTGCCCTGCTCGCCCGGTTTCTGGAGTGGCGGCCTTGATCGTATTCCCGGCAATCGACCTCAAGGCCGGCCAGGTGGTGCGCCTGGCCGAAGGCGACATGGACCGCGCCACCGTCTATGGCGACAACCCCGCCGCCCAGGCGCTGCTGTTTGCCGAGGCCGGCTCGCAGTTCCTTCACGTGGTCGACCTTGACGGCTCCTTTGCCGGCCGGGCCGAGAACCGCGCGGCGGTGGAAGCGATCCTCGAGGCATTCCCCGGGCACGTCCAGCTGGGCGGCGGGATCCGCACCCGCGAGGCGGTGGAGGGCTGGTTCGATCTGGGCGTCAGCCGGGTGGTGATGGGCTCGGCCGCGCTCAAGGACCCGGAATTCGTGAAAGACATGGCGAAGGAGTTCCCCGGCGGAATCGTTGTTGCCGTGGATGCGCGCGACGGGATGGTCGCGACCGACGGCTGGGCCGAGACGTCGGACGTTGAAGTGGTCGATCTGGCCCGCCGGTTCGAGGATGCCGGCGTTGCCAGCCTGCTGTTCACCGACATCGGCCGCGACGGGCTCTTGAAGGGCGTCAACATCGACGCCACGGTCGATCTGGCCCGCCGCGTCGATATTCCGGTGATCGCCAGTGGTGGCGTGAAGGGCCTCGACGATATCCACATCCTCGCACTCCACGCGAATGAGGGGATCGAAGGGGTGATCACCGGCCGGGCGCTTTACGAAGGACGGCTCGATCTGGCCGCGGCGATTGCGCTGGGGAACCGGGAATGATGCTTCGACAAGCTCAGCATGAGCGGGCCTTTTGCTTGCCGGGCTACTCTGACTCCGCTCGTGCTGAGCCTGTCGAAGCACCTGCACTGTGCTGGGCTGCGGCGCCATGACCGTCCGGATCCGCGTCATCCCCTGCCTCGATGTCCGCAATGGACGCGTGGTCAAGGGCGTCAATTTCGTCGATCTGAGGGACGCCGGCGATCCGGTCGAGCAGGCGCGGGCCTATGACGCGGCCGGGGCGGATGAACTGTGCTTCCTCGATATCAGCGCTAGCCACGAAGGGCGCGGGACGCTGCTCGATGTGGTCCGGCGCACCGCAGAGGTCTGCTTCATGCCGCTGACGGTCGGCGGCGGGGTGCGTTCGGTCGAGGATGCGCGGGCGCTGCTGCTGGCCGGGGCCGACAAGGTGGCGGTAAACAGCGCTGCCGTCAGCCGTCCCGAAGTTGTGGCCGACATTGCCGGCCGGATGGGCAGCCAGTGCGTGGTTGCCTCGGTCGATGCGCGCGCGAGACGAAATCCCGCTCATCCTGAGCTTGTCGAAGGATGGGAAATCTTCACCCACGGCGGGCGCAAGGCGACCGGGATCGACGCGGTCGAACATGCGGTGCGACTGGCCGAACTGGGTGCGGGCGAGCTGCTGGTCACCTCGATGGATGGCGACGGGACGCAAGCGGGCTATGACCTCGAACTGACCCGCACGATCGCCGATGCCGTCTCGATCCCGGTGGTCGCCTCGGGCGGGGTCGGCACGCTCGACCATCTGGTCGAAGGGGTAACCCGCGGCCATGCCAGCGCTGTGCTGGCAGCCTCGATCTTTCACTTCGGCACCTACACGATTGCCGAAGCCCACGCTGCGTTGCGCGCCGCGGGGTTGCCGGCCCGCGCCTGAGCTTCAGTCCCGGCTTGGGACGGCGCCGAATTGGCGGTTGCGCAAGGGGTTGAAGCCATGCAGGGGCGCGCGATGCTTGGTCGCTCTGCATCCTTCCTGCTCCTTGCCGCCTTTGCGGCAAGCCCCGCGCTGGCCCAGTCGGCCGGCACGGCGATCCCCGATCCCTCCGGCATTGCGCTGTTCGGACTGGGGCTGGCCGGAGTGATCATCGGTCGCCATTTCTCGCGCAGCAAGCCGGACGAATAAGCTCGCGGCTTGACCTTGCCCGCGCCGCGCCGCATGGCCGCAGGCATGGACACGCTTTCCCGCCTGGCGGCGACGATCGCCGCCCGCCGCACCGCCGACCCGGAAGTCAGCTGGGTCGCCCGGCTCAACGCCCGCGGCGTACCGGTGATTGCCCGCAAACTGGGCGAGGAAGCACTCGAAACGGTGATCGCCGCGCTGTCGGGCAGCCGCGAGGAACTGGTCGGCGAGGCCGCCGATACCCTGTTTCACCTGCTGGTCCTGCTCGACGCCAAGGGCGTGAGCCTCGAGGAAGTCTTCGCCGAGCTTGAGCGCCGCGAAGGCACCAGCGGGATCGCCGAAAAAGCCAGCCGGAGCGAATGATGCCGATCGACGCCACCCAGCCCTATGACGAAGGCAACATCTTCGCGCGGATCCTGCGCGGGGAAATCCCGAACAAGACCGTCTACGAAGACGAATGGGCTCTGGCCTTTCACGACATCAACCCGCAGGCGCCGCTGCACGTGCTGGTGATCCCCAAGGGACCCTATGTCAGCTGGGACGATTTCTCGGCCCGGGCCAGCGCCGAGGAAATCGCCGGCTTTGTCCGCGCGGTCGGCCATGTCGCGCGGCAGGCCGGGCTGGTCGAGCCGGGCTATCGCCTGCTCGCCAACATCGGCGGGCACGGTCACCAGGAAGTGCCGCACCTGCACGTCCACCTGTTCGGCGGAAAGCCGCTGGGGCCGATGCTGGCGCGCTAGCGCCGCCGGGACCAATGCCGGGCCGCGCGCGCGGCCTCAATCGTGCTCGCGGTCGCCAGCCCCGATATAGAGCTCGCGCCCGCCTTCCTTGTACCTGGCGGCCATTTCCGCCATTCCCTTTTCCGCCTCGTCGGCGGCGATGAAGCTGTTGGCGGTCTGGTTTTGCTTGGCGGCGAAATCGCGCACTTCCTGCGTGATCTTCATGCTGCAGAACTTGGGCCCGCACATCGAGCAGAAGTGGGCTGACTTGGCGCCTTCCGCCGGCAGGGTCTGGTCGTGGTACTGTTCCGCCGTGTCTGGATCGAGGCTGAGGTTGAACTGGTCGCGCCAGCGGAATTCGAAGCGGGCGCGGCTCAGCGCGTCGTCGCGAACCTTGGCCGCCGGGTGGCCCTTGGCAAGGTCCGCCGCATGGGCGGCGAGCTTGTAGGTGACCACGCCGACCTTCACGTCATCGCGGTCGGGCAGGCCAAGGTGTTCCTTGGGCGTGACGTAGCAGAGCATCGCCGTGCCGTACCAACCGATCATCGCCGCGCCGATCCCGCTGGTGATGTGATCGTATCCGGGGGCAATGTCGGTGACGAGCGGCCCGAGAGTGTAGAACGGGGCTTCGCCGCAGGCCTGCAGCTGCTTGTCCATGTTCTCCTTGATCTTGTGCATTGGCACGTGGCCGGGGCCTTCGATCATCACCTGGACGTCCTGCGCCCAGGCGCGCTTGGTCAGCTCGCCCAGGGTATAGAGCTCGGCGAACTGCGCCTCGTCGTTGGCATCGGCGATCGAGCCGGGGCGCAGGCCGTCGCCCAGGCTGTAGGCGATGTCATAGGCCGCGCAGATCTCGGTGATCTCGTCGAAGTGCTCGTAAAGGAAGCTCTCCTTGTGGTGCGCCAGGCACCACTTGGCCATGATCGAGCCGCCACGGCTGACGATGCCGGTGACGCGCTTGGCGGTCAGCGGGATATAGGGCAGGCGCACCCCGGCGTGGATCGTGAAATAGTCCACCCCCTGTTCAGCCTGTTCGATCAGGGTGTCGCGGAAGATCTCCCAGGTCAGTTCCTCGGCGATCCCGCCGACCTTTTCCAGCGCCTGGTAGATCGGCACCGTGCCGATCGGCACCGGGCTGTTGCGGATGATCCATTCGCGGGTGTCGTGGATGTTGCGCCCGGTCGAAAGGTCCATCACCGTGTCGGCGCCCCAGCGGATCGACCAGACCATCTTGTCGACTTCGCTGGCAACGTCACTGGCAACCGCCGAGTTGCCGATATTGGCGTTGATCTTGACCAGGAAATTGCGGCCGATCGCCATCGGCTCGCTCTCAGGGTGATTGATATTGCTGGGAATGATCGCGCGGCCGCGCGCCACTTCATCGCGGACCCATTCGGGCGTGACGTAATCGGGGATGGCGGCGCCCCAGTCCTGCCCGTCGCGGAGATATTCCTTCAGCATTTCGCGCCCCAGGTTCTCGCGGGTGGCGACATATTCCATTTCCGGGGTGACGATCCCGCGGCGGGCGTAATGCATCTGGCTGACGTTCATCCCGGCCTTGGCCCGCAGCGGGCGGGTGACCGGGTGCGGGAACGGCGGGACGCCGCCCGAACGGTCGGGGCCGAGCTGGCCGTTGTCCTCGGGCTGGACCGCGCGGCCGGCATATTCCTCGACATCGCCGCGGGCCATGATCCAGTCGCGGCGCAGCTGCGGCAGGCCGCGGGCAATGTCGATCGTGGCGGCGGGATCGGTGTAGGGGCCCGAAGTATCGTAGACCCGCACCGGCGGTTCGCCGCTCGACGGTTCGAGGTGAATCTCGCGCATGGCGACTTTCAGCGGCCCGACGTGGATCTTGCTCGATCCGCGGATCGGCCCGGTGGTGACGCCGATTTCGAGCTTGGAATTGATGTCGGCCATGCGCGCAAAGTCCTTCCAGAGGCGGAACGGGAGCGCACGATCAGGCCCTCCCTCCGCCCGTGCTAACGGGTTCAGGTTCGACGGGTCGGAGGATGCAAACCCTCCCTCTCAGCCAAGCGGCTCCCCGGGGATGAGGGGACTCTAGGGCAGGGCGCGGCGAAGGTCCAGCCTGCGGCTAACCGGTCAGCGCGCGGACCATGGCTTCGCACAGCAGGCCGCCGGCGCAGCGATCATAGGCGGCGAACATCGGCCCGGTGTTGATCTCGAGGAATATCGGGACTTCCGACCCGGCCCTGGTCTTGAGATCGCAGGCGCAAAAGTCGCAGCCCAGCAGGTCCGCCAGCGCCTGCAATTGCGCCAGAGTGGGGCCCAGTTGCGGCGCGGCGCCCAGGTATTCCATCCGGTTGTCGCGGTGCGGGCGATAGTCGAGGTGTTCGGACCGGATCGAAAAGACGTGGCGCTCGCCCTTGATCAGGAAGACCCGGTATTCGGGATATTCGAGCCGTTCCTGGACGATTGCCGGCAGCGGTGCGCGATGGGCGTCGTCACTGAATTCGGCAAGGACCCGGTCCAGCCGCCGGACATAGGATCCCCCGCCGACCGGCTTGGCGATTGCCGCTTCGGCAAAGGCCCCGGCCCGGTCCAGCGCGTTGGTGATCAGGGTGCGTGGAATCTCCAGCCCCAGGTGCCGGGCCAGCATCAGCTCGGCCGGCTTGACCCCGGCATGGGCGTTGAGCGCGTGGTTGAACTGGCGAATAGCGGGGTGGGCCGAAGCCCAGCCCTGGATCAGCGCATACCAGGCCCCGGCACGGTCGGGCGAGCCGGGCACGGCCGGACCGCCGAACACGTCATAGCGCAGGAAGACGCCGTCGACCGCGATCTCGGCGCCGCCGATCTCGAACCGGTCGGAGCTGAGATCCCAGGCCGCCTCGGGCTCGCCCTCGGCGCCGTGGCAGATCATGACCGGTTCCACCCCCAGCCGCTGCGCGGCGGCGGCGAGGGCGGGGAGGCTGGGATCCGCCTCCCCCCCGGCGATCAGCAGACGCCTCGTCCCCCGCGCCACGCTGTCAGCGCCGGCCGAACGGGTTGATGTCATTCGGGTCGAACCAGTCGACATCTTCGCCGAACGGATTCTTGGGATCGTCAACCCGCGGGCTGGTTTCGCCGAAGACCGGCTTGCCGCCCTCACCGGTCGCCCAGGTCGGCCAGCCTTCCTCGCCGCGCCGGTAGCTGGTCGGGAACTGCTCCTCGCCCAGCGCCATGGTGGTCGGCCCTTGCTCTTCGCCGACCCGCATGGTGGAAAACGGACCGCCTTCCTCGCCGGTTGCAAAGGTGGTGATCGGTCCACCTTCCTCGCCAACCGCCAGGGTCGTGGCGAGATTGGCGGCTTCGCGGAAGCTCTCACGGCGGAGCATCCGGATCACTTCGCCGTTGCGCGAATAGATCTTCACGCCGACCAGCCGGTCGACATCGTCGGCCCAGACGAAGTGAGCAGAAACCGGGGTAATCACCGGTATCGAGATCCCCTCGGGCGGTTCGCCGACGAAATCGAGATCGAGAATCCCGTCGGGCGAAAGCGTCTTTTCCAGCGGGACGAGTTCGATGTTCTTCCAGCCGGTGGTCGTGGCCTGGCCGCTGACCGCAACGCCGAGCTTGGGCGGCTGGGATTCGAAAATCGAAAGCTGGATGTCGCTGATGTTGTAGAGCCTGACTTGCTTGGCCATAATCGCCTCCTGCCTTGCCCGCCGCCAGAATCGGCCGGGAGCGGGCAGGTTAGGGAGGCTGGGCGAAGCGAGTCCGTGACCGACGTCACGCCGGTGACTCCGCCACCACCCGGTGATTGCCACCCGGCGCCGGAACCGCCAACAGACGCCATGACCATGCTTTACCGTCTCGATGCCGATGCCGCCGCGATCGGCCGCCATTTCGGCGCGGCCGCGGGAAGCGATCCGTGGGCAGGCGGGACGGTGTCGGCCGGGCGCTTTGCCCCGGTGCTGACCACCGGCCGCGATGCCCCGGCCGGCCCGCGCGGCGAGCGCCAGCCGCTGCGGATGGTCCCGCGGCTGTGGGGCGTACCACCGCCACCCTCGGTCGGAGATCCCGGACGCGGGGTGCTGACCGTGCGCAATCCGGACAGTCCGTTCTGGATCGGCAACCTCAGGAACAGCGAATTTCGCTGCCTGGTTCCGGTCAGCGCGGTGATGGAATGGGGCCGCACCGATCCGGCGACCGGCCGGCGCCGCCAGCACTGGTTCGCCTGCTCAGACCAGCCGCTGTTCGCGCTGGCCGGGGTTTGGAAGGACAGCGAGGTGCCGAGTTTCGCCTTGCTCACCTGCGAGGCCAATGCGGTCTGGCGCGAGGCCGGGCAGGCGGCGATGCCGGCGATCCTGCCGCCCGATCCGCAGGCCTGGTCCGCCTGGCTGCGGGGCGACTGGAACCGAGCCTCGGCGCTGCTCCAGCCCTACCCCTCGTCGCTGATCCGGGAAGCCTAGGCCAGCCGCGCCGCGCCGCCGATGGTCAGCACCAGCCCCAGTGCCACCGTGCTCAGCGCCCAGCCGCGGTGCATGTGGGTCAGGCTGCGCAGCCAGAACTGGGTGTAGATGTCGACGAAGCCGAGGATCGCCAGTGCCTCGACCATCATCAGGCCGCCCATGGCCTTGAGCACGCAGGCCAGAATGTCGCTCGGCAACCAGGGATTGGCGAGATAGACCACCGCGCCGATCACCAGTTCCATCATCCCGCACAGGAACTGCAAGGCGGGCGATCGTTCGACCTCCTCGATCATGGTCCGCCAGGCGCCCGGCTTGCGCAAGGCGCCGATCCCGGCGAACAGGGCGGTCAGGCCCAGCAGCATGGCGGCCCATGCAGTGGGATCGAAGGTTTGGTCGGTCATTCAGTCCTCCAGAGCTCGTGGCTCTCCCCGGGGATGTTCTGCTTTCAGAGGCAGAGGATGGCCGGGCAAACGCGGCTTGTCCAGCCGCCTTGAAGGCTGGACATTAATCGCACGCTTAAACATAGTGCCGGGCAAACGGATAGGGAGAGTCTCGGCCATGGCATTGCCGCGCGTCTGCATCATCGGGGCGGGCTGCTCCGGGTTTACCACGGCCAAGCGGCTCAAGGACCATGGCGTGCCGTTCGACGTGTTCGAAGCCTCGGACGATATCGGCGGGACCTGGTACTACAACAACCCCAACGGGATGAGCGCCTGCTATCAGAGCCTGCACATCGATACCTCGAAATGGCGGCTCGCCTTCGAGGATTATCCGGTTCCGGCGGAATGGCCCGACTATCCGCACCATTCGCTGCTGCTGAAATACTTCCACGACTATGTCGATCACTTCGGGCTGCGGCCGCACATCCGCTTCAACACCCGGGTCGAGCAGGCCGAGCGCAAGGCGGAAGGCGGCTGGAGCATCACCCTCTCGACCGGCGAGGTAAAGCATTACGACGCGCTGTGCGTGGCCAACGGCCATCACTGGGCAGCGCGGATTCCCGAATATCCCGGCCATTTCGACGGCGCGCAGATCCATTCGCACCAGTACCGCACCCCGTTCGAGCCGGTGAACTGCATCG
The DNA here is from genome assembly GCA_964573075.1 of uncultured Novosphingobium sp. Taxonomy (GTDB): domain Bacteria; phylum Pseudomonadota; class Alphaproteobacteria; order Sphingomonadales; family Sphingomonadaceae; genus Novosphingobium. The sequence continues at coordinate 11,486 of CAZNII010000014.1, forward strand.
GCAAGCGGGTGCTGGTGGTCGGCATGGGCAACAGCGCGATGGACATCGCCAGCGAGCTTTCGCAGCGGCCGATGGCGGCCAGGCTGTTCGTTTCGGCCCGGCGCGGGGTGTGGATCTTCCCCAAGTACTATCGCGGCCAGCCGCTCGACAAGAACCCGGCCCCGGCCTGGTTGCCCAAGGGGCTGAAGCAGTGGCTCGGCGCGCGGATGGTGAAAAAGCTGGTTGGCAAGATGAGCGACTACGGCCTGCCCGAGCCGGAGATCGGTCCGTTTGAAAGCCACGGCACCGTTTCGGGCGAGTTCCTGGTCCGCGCCGGTTCGGGCGATATCACGATGAAGGGCGGGATCGAACGGCTCGATGGCGACGGCGTGGTGTTCAGCGATGGATCGCGCGAGGCGATCGACGTGATCGTCTGGGCCACCGGCTATGACATCTCGTTCCCGTTCTTCGACGAGCCAAGCTTCAAGGCCGATGCCGACAACCGCCCCCCGCCGCTGTACAAGCGGATCATGAAGCCCGGCGTGCCGGACCTGTTCTACCTGGGCCTGGCCCAGCCGCTGCCGACCCTGGTCAACTTCGCCGAACAGCAGTCAAAGCTGGTCGCGGCCTATCTGGCTGGGCAATACCTGCCACCGGACCCGGCGGAGATGGAGCGGATCATCCGCGCCGACGAGGACTTTTACACCGGGCAGTACTATGCCGCGCGGCGGCATACGATCCAGCTCGATTTCGATCACTATGTCCGCGCGCTGAAGAAGGAACTGGAACAGGGTGCGCGGCGCGCCGCGGCGGCGGGCAATGCCCTGCCGGTCCCCACCCGCCAGCTGGAGGAAGTGTAATGAGCAAGCGTGCGATCAATCCCGTCGATCTCAGCGATACCGCGCTCTACACCGAGGACCGCTGGCGCGAGCCGTTTGCGCAGTTGCGCCGCGATGCACCGGTTTCGTGGCGCGAGGACAGCCCCTATGGCGGCTACTGGTCGGTGGTCACCCACGACCTGTGCCAGGCGGTCGAACTCGATTGGGAAACCTACAGCTCGCAGACCGGCAACATCACCATCGCCGAAGGGGTGGCGGGATCGGAGTTTCCCAACTTCATCGCGATGGACCCGCCGCGCCACACCGAACAGCGCCGGGTGATCGCCGCCGCCTTCACGCCCAGCCAGATGCAGAAGCGCGAACGCCAGGTCCGCGAACGGACCAGGGAACTGTTCGATGCGCTGCCCAGGGGCGAGACGTTCGACTGGGTCGCCGAGGTTTCGATTCCCCTCACCATCGGCATGCTGGCGATCGTGCTCGACTTCCCCTGGGAAGAACGGATGAGCCTGCGCAAATGGTCGGACATGGCCAGCAACGTCTCGCCCGAGGTGATGACCGAGGAATATTCGCAGAAATTCTTCGCCGAAATGGGCCTGATGCTCGCGCGGTTCGACCAGTTGCTCGAAGCGCGGCGCGCGCAGGAGCCGGCCGACGACATCCTCAGCCGGATGGTCCATTCCGAAGCGATGGGCGACCTGACCCCGCTGGAGAAGATCGCCAACATCGCGTTGCTGATCGTCGGCGGCAACGACACCACCCGCAATTCGATGAGCGGGCTGATCGAGGCGCTGCACCGCTTCCCCGATGCCCGCGCGGCACTGGCAGCGGATCGCAGCCTGATCTCCAACGCCTCGCAGGAAATCGTCCGCTGGCAGAGCCCGGTCACCCACATGCGCCGGACCCTGACCCGCGATGCCGAACTGGCCGGGCAGCAGCTCAAGGCCGGGGAGAAGATCGTGTTGTGGTACCTTTCAGCGAACCGCGACGAGCGCGTTTTCGCCGATGCCGAACGCTTCGATCCGGCCCGCGAGAATGCCCGGCGGCACATGGGCTTCGGCCACGGGATTCACCGCTGCGTCGGCGCGCGGCTGGCCGAAATCCAGCTCGACACCGTGCTCGAGGAACTGCTCGAGCGCGGCCTGGTGGTCGAGCCGCAGGCGGCCCCAACCCGCCTCGCCAGCCCGTTCCTGCACGGCATCACCGAATACCCGGTCAAGCTGGTCGAGGCATGAGCGCCGCTTTCGAGACCCTGCTGATCGAGCAGGACGGGCCGATCCTGTGGGTCCGGCTCAACCGGCCGGACGTGCTCAACGCCTATACCAACCAGATGGGGGCCGAGCTGGTCCGCGCGATCCGGCAGGCGGACGGTGACGACACGATCAAGGTGGTGGTGCTGACCGGGACTGGCCGGGTGTTTTGCGCCGGCGCCGACGTTTCGGCCGGGGCCGGGGCCTTCGATACCGAAAGCGGCGAAGGGGCGAAGAATTTCGGGAGCCGCGACGGCAACCGTGAGAATTCGAACTTCGTCGGGGCGATGATGGACAGCGTCAAACCGCTGCTGGTCGCCTACAACGGTTCGGCCGCCGGGGTAGGGCTGACCCTGACCCTGCCCTGCGACATCCGGATCGCGGCGGACAATGCCAAGTTCGGCTGCGTCTTCACCCGCCGCGGGCTGGTGCCCGAAGCCGGTTCGGCCTGGTTCCTGCCGCGGCTGGTCGGGCTCGCCACCGCGCTCAAGTGGTGCATGACCGGTGCGCTCGTCCCAGCGCAGGAAGCGCTCGCCGCCGGGCTGGTCAGCGAACTGGTTGCCCCCGATCAGGTCGAAAACCGCGCCCGCGAACTGGCGCTGGAAATCGCCGCCAACTGCTCGCCGGTCGCCCTCGCGCTGACCCGGCGGATGCTGTGGCAGTTCTCGGCCGAGGCCGGGCCGGAAGGCGCGCTGTCGGTTGATGCGGCGCTCAATATCGCGCTCGGGGCCAAGGGCGATGTCCACGAAGGGGTGGCGGCTTTCCTCGAAAAGCGCGCGCCGGCCTTTCCGCTCAAGGTCTCGGAAGACCTGCCAGACACTCCGTGGTATGTAGCCAGGAACTGGAGCTAGAAGCTGTAGGACACCCCGGCCACCGCGAAGGCCTGACTGGCGCTGCCGGCATCGCGCACCACCGGGCTGCGGGCGAACTGGCCGAGCAGGCGCTTGTAATTGGTCAATGCGAACAGGCCCCAGCCCTTGCGCGGGTTGCCGCCCAGGTCATGGGTGTAGAGCAGCGATACACCCGCGCTCTTCCAGCCGCCGCCGCCGGTCGCATAGGCCGGCAGCAGGTTGCCCGGGGCGACATCGTAATAGGTCCGGGCATAACCCTTGCCGACATGGTCGGCCGAAACCGCCAGCCGGGCAAAGCTGCGCCGCGTGACCGGCGAGCTGAGCGAGAGCGACGGAGTGATCACATGGCTTTTGTGGGCGCCGGCCACGTCGTGCAGGAAGGTCACGTCGAAGTTGAGGCTGGCGGGCGGGATCAGCACCCCGCGCTTGCCGATCCCGGCGGTCAGGCCCAGTTCGACTGCGGTCTTGCGATCGCCCAGCTGGGCCACGCGGGGATCGGCGATATCCCCGGTCCGGTCGAGCCGCACCTGCGCCACCGGGCCCAGCACCAGCCGGGTCTTGCCGCCCTTCGGATCGGGCACGAAATCGGTGTAGAGATTGAGCCCGCGCATCTGGAACTCGATCCCCGAAACCCGCCCCTGGAATATCCCGCCCGGCTGAAGGTCGTAGTCGTTTGAGCCTTCGTAGTCGGGGGCCAGGCCCAGGCCGAAGCCGATAGTCAGCCGATCGGAGCCATCATCGCGATAGGCGGCGGGCGGACCGGAGGCGGCGGGATCCTGGGCCAGCGCGGGGCTGGCGGCGAGCAGCGCGGCGAGGGCCGGGGCAAAAGGCTTCAGGGGCATTGGACACAGTTCTCCCGTTGTCCCCCTCCCCGCAGCGGATATAGGTGAAGCGCTTGTTTGCGCAAGGGACGGGGAGAAGGCCGTAATGTACAGGCTCTATGGCGCACTGGGTTCGCCCTATTCGATGAAGCTGCGCGCGCTGCTGCGCTATCGCCGCATTCCCCACTTGTGGATCGACGGCGCCGCCGCGCGCGAGGCCCTGGGCCAGGTTCGCGCGCCCGTCATCCCGGTGCTGCAATATCCCGACGGGCATTACGATAATGACAGTACCCCGGTGATCTATGACCTCGAGGCGCGCCACGCCGAGCGGCGGGTGGTGCCGGATGATCCCGGCCAGGCCTTCGTCGCCCACCTGCTCGAGGACTTCGCCGACGAATGGCTGACCAAGGCGATGTTCGGCTACCGCTGGCTGGAAGAGGTTGATCAGGTCCAGATGAGCCGCTGGCTGGCCTTCGATAACCTCAAGGGCGGGGGGCTGGAGACGAGCCAGAAATTTGCCGAGATGTTCCGCGCCCGCCAGGTCTCCCGCATGGCGCTGGTCGGTTGCACGGCGGAAAACTTCCCGCTGATCGAGGCCAGCACCCGCGCCGTGCTGGCCGCGCTGGAAGCCCATGTGGTGAACCGCCACTGCCTGTTCGGCACCCGGCCGAGCCTGGCCGAATTCGGGATCTACGGCCAGCTCTCGCAGCTCGGCACCGATCCCACGGCGCAGGCGATGATGCGTGCCGACTATCCCTATGCCTATCGCTGGCTGGCCCATGTCGACGACATGAGCGGGCTGGAGGGTGAATGGGAAGCCGGCTTTGCCCCGGTGGTGGCGCAGCTGGTGCGCATCGCGGGCGAGGTCTATGTCCCGTTCCTCGCTGCCAATGAAGCGGCGGCGGAGGCGGGCGCCGAAACCTTCCGGATGGAGGCGATGGGGCTGCCTTACGAACAAGGCGTGTTCAAGTACCAGCTCAAGTGCCTGCGCGAACTGCGCGCCCGGCATGCCGCGCTGCCATCGGAGGCCCGCGATGAGGTGGACGCGCTGCTTGGCCCGGCCTGGCTGGCCCTGCTGGGTTAAGGCACCCGCGGCAGCTTGAGCAGGGCGGCCTCGATCGCCTTGGGATCGGCGCCGCCAACCACCATCGGAACCAGTTCGACTTCCACGTTCTGACGGTAATAGTGCAGGATCGGCGTTCCCGATCCTTCCTGCTGGATCCAGGCCTTGTCCGGATCGCCGGCCAGATCGCGCTTGTCGCCGGGGCGGGTCTTGCGGGTCATTTCGGTGGCCTGGGCGAAATAGACCGGATCGTGGACGATGAAGTTGAGGCGCAGCGACATGTCCTTGCCGTGGTAGGTGCAGCCGGACATCGCCCCCATCGTCTCCGGCTCGGACTTTTCGACTGCAAAGCCCAGCGCTGTGCCAACCGCTCCGGAATCGAGCAGACAAGGATTGCCGAGCCTGGTCGGGTCCATCGCGGCAACCGCCGGTCCGGCGGGCGCGGCGGGCTTGGCCTGGCCCAGCCCTTCGCCGGCCGGATCGGCCAGCTTGGGATCGACCGGCGCGGGTTCGGCCGAACCGCAGGCGGTCAGCGCCAGGATTAAGGCAAGGGCGGGATAGGCGCGCTGCATGACATTCCTTCCGGTAATGAAATCCAAGACAATTCACGCAATCCATGTGCATGCCGGCTTGGCAAGGCACTACCCGAACAGGTAGGATCGCCAGCGCACGAAAGGGGCTTGATGGGCGGGTTGCTGGACACCGCGGATTTCAGCGCGGTGGTTTCCGATATCTATGAAGCATCGCTTTCGCCGGCCCACTGGGACCTGGCGCTGACCGGGCTGGTCAGTCGCTTCGGCCCGGCCCGCTGGGACGTGGCGATGCTGGTGTGGGAACGGCTCGATCCGGGCGGGGGCCGCTTCGTCGCCAGCGCCGGGGTCAACGAAATGGCCCGCACGGTCTATTTGCAGCATTTTGCCGGGCGCAACGAATGGAGCGCGCGCGGACATCACCTGCCGGTCGGCAGCGTGGTCCATTCCGACCGGTTGATCTCGCGCGAGGAATTTCGCCAGACTCCGTTTTCGAAGGAGTTCCTGGCCCTGTTCGGGATGGAAGTGGGGCTGATCGGCAGTCTCGACAAGCATACCAGCGACCACCTCGGGCTGTGCATGCCGGGGCCCGACAACGCACCGCTCGACCGGCTCGAGGAAGCGGTCGGGCTGATCCTGCCGCATATCCAGCGTTCGGTGCGGATCGCCCGGCGGATCGGCGAGGCCGAACTTTCCGCCGCCCATTCCACCGCCGCGCTCGATCGCGCGCCCTCGCCGGTCATCCTGCTGACCGAGCGGTTCGAGCTGGCCTTTGCCAACGCTGCCGGACATCGCCTGATCGCCGACTACCGGCTGGAAAACGGCGGACGGATCAGGCTTGGCCCGGCCGCGCTGCACGATGATCTGGCCCGCCTGCTCGACCCGGCCGGCGCGGCGCACTGCCGCCCGCTGCGGATCGCCCAGGGCGCGCCGAACGAGCTGGCGGCGATGGCGATGCGGGTCAATCCCGATCGCATTGCCGGGGCCCACACCGGCCAGGGCGTGGCCCGCTTGATGGTGGTGGCCGCGCATAATCCCGCAGTCAGCGAGGAGCATATCGACAGGCTGCGCGACTGGTTCGCCCTGACCCATGCCGAAGCCCGGCTGGCCAGCCTGCTGGCCGATGGCGGCTCGACCGAGGACTATTGCCAGCTGCGCGGGGTTTCCGCCAATGCCACCCGCTTCCTCCTGAAGGGTATCTTCGCCAAGACCGGGGTCAACCGCCAGGCCCAGCTGGTCCGGCTGATTTCCAATGCCCCGCTGCACTGGAACCGCGAATTGCCGACCGGCGACCTGCCTTCCCCGATCTGAAACGGCGCGCCGCTACCCATCGGGGTAGCGACATAGCTTTCCGCATCGCCAGATTGGCGGTCAACTGGACAACCTTGCGGAGAGTTTCATGCGCAACATCCTTCTCGCGGCCTTTGGCGTGGCCGCCCTGGCTGCCGGCAGCGCGGCCCTGGCCCAGGGCGTGCTGACCCCGAAAAGCAACATTTCCGCCGCCGCGCGCACCGACCTGCTTGAAAGCGGCGACATCACCCTGATCCAGCGGCAGGAGCTTTATCCGCCGCGCGGACCCAAGCCCGGCTATTACCGGATCCGCTCGCTGCACACCGGATTTTGCCTGAGTGCCAACGCCGGCTCCAATTTCCTCGATTTGCAGGAACGGCCCATGGCAGCCGATTGCTATGCCGAGGTGCCCGATCCGGCTCATCCCGATACCCAGCTGTTCGCCCTGGTTCCGCATCCCGATGGCGGCACGACTATCCGCACTTTGCTGGGCGTCCCCCGCAATGGCCGCGCGGCGGTTCCGGGGCAAATCTCCAATTGTCTGACCGTCGCCCCCGGCGTGGTGATCGGCCCGGCGCGGATCGAGGCGCGGGCCTGCGAAGTGCCGAGCGGCGCCGGATGGGACAAGGCCGGGGCCGAAGGCCAGCGCCTGATCATCCAGCAAATGGCCGCCAATGCCTGGGAGTTCCGGATTGCCGGGGGCAATGAAGACGATCCGCAATGCATCGCGGTGCGCGGCGCATCGCGCGATCGGGGCGCCGATTTCATCAAATGGGGCTGCAATGGCAATGCCGACCAGCGCTTTCAGCTCGAATGGATCGGCCCCCTGCCGAACGGCCTTGAAACCGGGGCGCTGACCGGTTCGAAGTGGTTCAATTATCCCGCCGGACCGCTCTGGCTTTCGGCGGCCAACGGTGTCGATCTGCTCGGCCCCAGCTATTCCAGCTTCGAAACGATTGCCGACAAGGGCGACTATTGCATGAAGCGCTGCGCCGAACTGAGCGAATGCAAGGCCTGGACCTGGACTGCGGCGGGCTATCGAGGGCAGGCCAAGCCGATGTGTTCGTGGAAGAGCGATCCGGGCAAGCCGGTCAGTCGCGGGCGGACCTTTTTCGGCAAGGTATTCAGCGGAATCGTGCGGTGAGCCGGAAAGCAGGGAGGACCGCCATGTCGAACAGGAAGATCCGCATCGCCGCCGGGCTCGCTGCCCTCGCCGCTCCGGCCATGCTCGCCGCCGGGCAGTTCGCCGGGCCCGACTTGTGGACCGATCCGGCACCTGGTACCTACCAGCTCAAGGTCGAGGGTACAAACCTGTGCCTTCAGCGCGAATCCGGCGCCACCCGGGCCCAATTGCCGCACCTGGTGCTGCGCGCCTGCAATGCGACCCTGTTCGACCAGTCGATCGAGCTTGTCCCCAATGGCACTTCGGCCGCCGCGCTCGACGGGGCCAGCCAGGTGACCTGGCGAATCATGACCCGGCAGAAATGCATGACTGCGGCGCGCGGGGTGGTGTTCGGTCCGCCGGCCGTTGACGAGGTCGAATGCGGCTTCCGCAATGGCGACCCGCTGCTGGTGCACATGGGCGCGGCAGACCAGACCTGGCGGCTGCGGCAGGCCGGAGCGGGACGCGCGGTCGAGATCCGGCTCGACGACGGGCGGTGCTGGACCCCGCAGGGCGGGGAACTGCGCGAAGGCGTGCAATTGACCATGGAAGCATGCGGCAGCCGCGGCGGGCAGCGCTTCGAAATCTTCGGCCAGCAGGGCGATGTCGCGACGATCGACAATTCCGAATCGGCCGAGGAATTTGGCTGGATGCGGCTGCCCAATCCGGTTCCGCCAGTCACTCGGTTCCGCGCGATGCCGCGCCAGAACCTGCCCTCGGGCGACTATACCAGCGGGATCCCCACGGCCAACGATCGTGGTCAGGCCTGCGCCCAGGCCTGCGCCGACGATGTCCAGTGCAAGGGCTTCACCTGGGTCGATCCGCGCGCCCGGGGCGGTCAGGCCATGTGCTACAAGAAGAATGTCCTCAACGCCCCGGTGGCGGACAATTTCACCCATTCGGGAATCGTCCGGCCGCGCTGATCCTTCTGCCGCCTGTCGACGCGCGACCCTGACGGGCGGAAACCTGGCCGGAAGGGTGCCGTCAGCGCCCTTCCGGCGATTTTGTGCAAGCGCTGCGGCACAATGCCGTGCATTCAGCCCCGGGCAATGCTTGAAGCGCGACCATGAAACAGGCATTATTGCCAGTGTGTCGCAGCAACAGGCCTTGCGGCAGGGCATTCATGGCTGGAGCGCAAGATGATCGTGCGGGGTAAATACCGGTTGGGTTTGGGGCTGGGCATCGGCCTGACGCTCACGTCGGCCGTGGCGCTGGCAGCCAATCAGCCGCAGACCATCCTGCCCGGCGCAACGCCGGCCCCGGCCAGCCCGGCCCCCACCGCCTCACCTTCGATCGCGGCGCAGGTGCCGATCGACGAGCCGACCCTGACCTGGTCGGTCGCCGATGCGCGCTCGCTGCTCGGGGTGATCGAAGGGATCGATGCCGATGGCCTGATCCCGGCCGATTACCAGCCCGATGCCCTGAAGAAGGCGATCGCTGCCGGGCCGGGCGCGGCGCTCGATGCCCAGGCCAGCAAGTCGTTCTCCTGGCTGATCGAGGACATGCGCGATGGCCGCACCCGGATGGATTCGCGGGTCCAGTGGTTCGCGGTCGATACCGATGTCGACAAGAACCCGACCTCGGCGGTGATGGCGCGGGCGCTGGCCAGCCACGACATTCCCGGCGCGATTGCCGACCTTGCCCCGACCGCGCCGGACTATGCCGCGCTCAAGGGCGTGCTGGCGATCACCCCCAAGACCGAAAAGGCCAAGCGCAACCTGGTGCGGATCAACATGGACCGCTGGCGCTGGCTGCCGCGCGACCTTGGCAAGTTCTATCTCTTGACCAACGTGCCCGAATTCCAGCTGCGGCTGACGGTCGATAACAGCATCATCAAGTCCTACCGCACGATCGTCGGCAAACCGGGCAAGACCGCCACTCCGCAACTCGCCGAAGTGGTCGAAGGGGTGATCTTCAACCCGACCTGGACCGTGCCGCAATCGATCGTCAAGGGCGAGGGACTGGGGGCCCGGCTGGTCGGCAACCCGGCCCAGGCCGCGCGCGAAGGCTACAAGGTGACCAAGGCCAAGGACGGCACGATCACCGTGGTCCAGCAGCCGGGGGCCCGGAACGCGCTGGGCTACATGAAGCTCGACATGCCCAACCCGCACGCGATCTTCATTCACGATACGCCGTCGCGCGGGCTGTTCGGCAATGCCTATCGCGCGCTCAGCCACGGCTGCGTGCGGACCGACAAGGCGATCCAGCTGGGCATGACCATGGCCATGCTGGGGGCCGGCAAATCGGGCGAGGAACTGGCCGCGATCGTCAAGTCCGGGCAATATACCCGGGTCGCGATGACCAAGACTTTCCCGATCTATATCATGTACTTCACCATGGCGACCGACATCGGCGGAAAGATGGGGACCTTCACCGACCTCTATCAGCGCGATGCCCCGGTGCTGGCCAGCTTTGCCGCGCCGCGCAAGCCCTGGGACGGCAAGCGCAAGACCAGCGAGAAGGTGATCAAGCTCGACAATCCGCTCTAGCGGGCGAGGCAGGCCTCGAGCTGGCGCGCTTCGCCGGGGCCGATCTGGCGTCCCGGCGGGAGCCAGGCGCCGACCGTGCGGCGCGCGCCGTCGTCCCCGATCACCACGGCCAGGCCGCTGGCCGGATCGAGCAAGTGATCCTGGCTGACAAATTCGAAGGACGGTCCGCCCGCTTCGCGCCTGATCAGGCACTTGGCCAGTTCGCGGCGGCTCTGCGCTGATTCCCCGGTCCAGACCTGGGTCTTGCCATCAAGCGCCGCGTGATCGGACCACAGGCCCAGCACGAACGGACTGGCTAGCAGCGCGGCAAACAGCACGCCCACGCCGATCAGGGCGCGCCTGGATTGCTGCTGGTTCAAGTCAGGCGTCGCCGATCCGGTCGGCGTAGAGCAGGCGCCCGCCGGACAGGTGCCACAGCGCTTCGTTGAAATTCTCGGGCCCCATGGCAAAGCAGCCTTCGCTGCGGCCAAGCTTGCCGAACCGGGCAATGTGCTCGGCCGAGGCATAGGTCGCCGGATGCATCACGATCGCGCGTTCCAGCGCGGTGAAATTGTCCTGGTCCAGCCCGAGCAGGCGGATCGAGGTGCCGTACTTGCCCTTGTACCATTCGGCGGTGAGATAGGCCCCGCGCGAGGTCGCTTCGGATCCCGGCACGCTCGAGAACTGCTGGAGGAAGCCCGAATGGGCCGGGTCAGAGCCGCGCCCGTGGCTGACATGGAACGAACGGATCGTCCCGTTTTCCAGGTTCACGAAGTGAAACCGCGGCAGGGTCGACGGGCGGGCAAAATCGGCGATCCCGACAATATCGTGGCGCCAGACCTGCGATCCGGCGCGGCCCAGTTCGCGCTTCGCGATCTCGACCAGTTTGGCGTCATAGGCGGGATTGGGCGCAGCATAGGTCGGCAGCGGCGGTTCGACCGGGGCAGCCGGTGCCTGGGGCGCGGTGGTAAGCCCGAAGGTCTGGTCGAAATCGCTGGTCAGGGTGCCGTCCTGTGCGGCGCGCGCCAAGGCGCGACCGGGCAGCGAGAGCGCAGCCCCCGCAGCCAAACCACCCAGTATCAGGTCCCGGCGTTTCATGACCCCCGTCATAGCACCCTGTGGATAACCCGATGCTTAACGAGTCGCCAGTCTGAATCGGCGGATCAACGCCCTGCTGCGCCGAGTTGTTGCAGCGCGGAGCCATCCAGCCGCATCACGGTCCATTCGTCCATCAGCCGGGCGCCAAGCTTCTTGTAGAATCCGATCGCCGGCTCGTTCCAGTCGAGCACCGACCATTCGAGCCGGGCGCAATCGCGTTCCACCGCCAGCGTCGCAAGGTGCGCGAGCAGAGCCTTGCCCAGCCCGCTGCCGCGCGCCTCGGGCCGTACGAACAGATCTTCCAGGTAGATCCCGGGCTTGCCCTCGAAGGTCGAGAAATTATGGAAAAACAGCGCGAAACCCTGCGGCGCGCCTTCCAGCTCGCCAATCACGACCTCGGCATAAGGACGCGGACCGAACAGCTTGGAATGCAGCACCGCTTCGTCGAAGCGGACCTCGTGCGCCAGCTTTTCGTAGGCGGCAAGGTCGCGGATCAGCTGGGCGATCAGCGGCAGGTCGGCGGCGGCGGCGGGGCGGATCGCAATAGTCATGGCGCGCCCCTAGCGCGGCGGGCGGAAAATGAAAATCGTCGCCGGAGGGCTACTTCGGCTTGATCACCATCTTGTCGCCCTTGAGCTCGACCGAGCCCAGCTGGCGCAGCACCGATTGGCCAAGCAGATTGGTGCCAAGGTCCTTGACCACCACAGCCTCGACATCGCGCAGAGTCTGCCCGGCGATCTCGACTTCCTCGAGCGTGACCGGAGCGCCATAGCCAACGCCCGAGGCGGTCTGCATCGAGGGCTGAAAATCCTCTTCCGCCGGCATGATCCCCAGTGCTTCGGCCTCGTCGACGGTCAGCGCGACCAGATCCGCTCCGGTGTCGACCAGGAACTCGACATCGCTGCCATTGACCTGCGCGGTCAGGCTGAACTGGCCCGAACCGTCGCGGTGCAGGGTCAACACCTTGCTTTCCTCGCTCTCGGCACTTGCCTGCTTCTCGACCGGCGCCGGTTCGGACACCGGCTGCGGCACAAAGACCACGGCCACCAGGCTCATGATCCCGATCGCGGCAAGGGCAATGACGTAAAGCCGGTTCATAGCGGCGGCAATGCTAGCGCCAAGGGGTTACGGAATGATTAGGCAACCTTCCCGTGGGTCACGTCCATGCTGACCGCGCGGCCGGCCTCGATCTCGGCCGCCTTGGCTTCGACCAGGCTGACGATGTGGGCGATCATCTCCGCGTCCTGGACGTGGTGATCGGTGACGCCGGAAAGGTAGACCATGTGCTTGCCCTGGCCGCCGCCGGTGATGCCGATGTCGGTCTCGCGCGCTTCGCCGGGGCCGTTGACCACGCAGCCGAGCACCGAGACGGACATCGGGGTCTTGATGTGCTGCAGCGCGTCTTCAAGCCGTTCGACGGTACGGATCACGTCGAAGCCCTGGCGCGCGCAGCTCGGGCAGGAGACGATCCGCACCCCGCGGGTGCGCAGCCCCAGCGCTTTGAGGATCTCGTAGCCGACCCGCACTTCCTCTTCGGGTTCGGCCGACAGCGAGACCCGGATCGTGTCGCCGATCCCGGCCCACAGCAGATTGCCGATCCCGATGCTGGATTTGACCGTTCCGCCGATCAGCCCGCCGGCCTCGGTGATCCCCAGATGCAGCGGGCAATCGACCGCATCGGCCAGCTGGGCATAGGCCGCCACCGCCAGGAACACGTCGCTGGCCTTCACCGCCACCTTGTACTCGTGAAAATCGTGGTCCTGCAGCAGCTTGATGTGATCGAGCGCAGATTCGACCAGCGCCTCCGGACAGGGCTCACCGTACTTTTCGAGCAGGTCCTTCTCAAGACTGCCGGCATTGACCCCGATCCGGATCGCGCAACCGTTGGCCTTGGCGGCGCGGACCACTTCGGCAACCCGCTCGCTCGAGCCGATGTTGCCCGGGTTGATCCGCAGGCAGGCCGCCCCGGCATCCGCCGCTTCGAGCGCGCGCTTGTAGTGGAAATGGATGTCGGCGATCAGCGGCACCGTGGCGGCGCGGGCGATCTCGCGAAAGGCTGCGGTGCTGGCTTCGTCCGGGCAGGAAACCCGGATCAGGTCGGCCCCGGCATCCTCGCAGCGGCGGATCTGGTCGATCGTCGCCCCGGCATCGCTGGTCAGGGTGTTGGTCATGGTCTGGACCGTGATCGGCGCATCGCCGCCCACCGGAACCTTGCCCACCATGATCTGCCGGGATGTGCGCCGCGCGATATCGCGCCAGGGTCGAAGCGAAGACATGGCGGGGATATAGGGAACTGGACGGGCGGGGCAAACCCCGCCCGTCCATCTGCATCAAAAATCCAGCCCGAGCCGGACGAACACACTGCGACCCGGCGTCGGGAGCTTTTCGCCCACGGCAACGTCGGAAAGCGTGACCCGGTTGCGGCCGGCCAGGTGATCGGCATAGCGCCGGTCGAACAGGTTCTCGATCCCGCCGCTCAGCGACAGCGCCTTGCCAAGTTTGGCCGAGAACCACAGGTTGGCCACGACCCAGCCCGGGCTGGGGGCTTCGCCATTGCTGGCCGAAACCTTGCCCTGCCGCGCGGCGCCGACAGCTTCGGCGGTGACCGACCAGGCGCCCGGATCGTAGGTCAGCGCCAGCCGGCCATTGAGCGGAGCAATCCGGTAGAGGTTGTCGGCAATGTCGCGGCGCTTGCCGCGGACAAAGCTGAGCGTGCCTTCCAGCCGCAGCGCCGGGGCCAGTTGCCAGGTCAGATCGGCGTCGGCGCCGTAGAGTTCGGCATCGACATTGCTGGCGATCAGCGGTGTGGCATCGCCGTTCATGGTCGCAATCGCGATCTGCATCGGCATGCTTGCCGGCACCGGCGTGCCCTGCACATAGCCATCGACCCGGCGATAGAACAGCGAGGGCCGCAAGCTGACCGGTCCGGCGATCAGGTCGAGCCCGGCCTCGGCTGACCAGGCGACCTCGGGCTTCAGCGACTGGCGGCCGATGTAGATATTGCCGTCGGCCAGCCCGCCGCTGGCCTCGGTCGGCAGCCACGAGAACCGCTCCACCGCGTTGGGGACCCGGCTCTTGCGGGCGAGGGTCAGGCGCGGACGGACCATGCCGTCTTCGCGCCACAGCCGCAGCACTGCATCCCAGGTGGTGTCGCGGCGGGGCAGGTTGCCCGCGGCTACCGCACCCGCAAGGTTGGCGATCATCGGCGGAACCCCGGTTCCGACTCGGGGATTGGCCATTCGCCCCTCGTGGCGGTCGATCCGCACCCCGGCATCGGCCTGCCAGCCGCCCAGGCCCAGCCGCGCTTCGGCAAAGGCGCCGACCCGCCACTGCCGGACATTGTCGAGCGAGGCGACGAAGAAGGCCGGACTGGTCGGGTTGGTGATATTGACCGAACGGTCGATCGTCATCGCGTCCACCCCGATCCGCAGCGGGCCGACTCCCAGCCGGGCCGAACCGCTCAGGGTCTGGGCTTCGGCATAGGAATAGCGGTACTGCGCGGTGCTGGCCGGGGCCGGGCGCAGGCTGTGGTTGTCCATTCCGTGGTGCACGTCGGTAAAGCCCAGTACCAGCTCGAACGGCAGGGTGCCGATCTTGCCGTCGAAGGCGGCGCGGGCGAAGTCGGTGTGGAAATAGTCGATGTCCATCGCAAAGGGCGGGTTGCCGCTGGGCCCGGTTTCCTGGCGCCGCCAGTCGAGGCTCAGGCGGTTGCCATTGGCCTGAAAGCCGGCCGAAAGCCCATAGGTCAGGCGCTCGTATCCGGTATCGCGGGCGCGGCCGCCGGGGATGCGATAGTCGCTGCCTTCCTCCCACGAGGCGATGACATTGAAGCGCACCCGCTCGCTGGCAAGGCCGGCAACGCCGCCCAGGGCCAGGCCCCGGTCAGCGCTGCGCCAGGACGCGGCCAGGCTGGCCTCAGGAGCGAGATCGGGCCCCGAACCGAAGGGAACGGTCTTGAGCCGGGCATCGACCATGGCCCCCATTCCCGGACCTTCGCTGACCGGCGCGGCGCCGCGGCTGACGGTGATCGAATCGAGCAGCACCGCCGGGGCATAGTGCAAGGGCGGGTCCATCGCGTTGGGCCCGCCGGTCTGGAAGCTCTGGCCGCCGACCCGGATCGCGAGCCGGTCGGAAAAGAGGCCGCGGTACTGGACCTGGCCCGAGATTGCTCCGTTGCCCACCAGCGCGGCGCCGGGCAGGCGCGCGGCCAGAGCGCCGGCATCGGGGGCACTGGCATGGCCGGAAACCGGATCGGTCGCGGCTTCGAGCACTTCGGCGTGGCGCTGGCCGGTCACCACGATGGTGTCGGTCAGCGGGGCGACAGGATCGGCGTCCTCGGCCAACGCGGCAGGCGCGGACAGGAACAGGGGCAGCGCGGCGGCGCTGCACAGCAGACGGTAAGACATGACGGTACTTTCGCTTGATCGGAATTCAGGATTGAAGGGCGATCAGGCGATTGCGGGCGGCCCCCGGGCAGGTGGACGCAATGCGCGCCAGGCGGCGAGCCGCGCTGCGGCGAGGCCCGGATAGGGCGGCGGGGTCAGCGCCAGCGGGGCTGCGGGCAGGGCCGGCAGCGGCGGCAGCAGCAGTGCCGGGCCGGCGGCGAGGCCATAGGGGCAGGGATCGCGCTGTTCCTGCCGGTCCTTGCTGCCGGGGTCGATCTCGACCGTCAGCGGACCCGATCCGGTACAGATCTCGACCCTCAGGCCTTGCTCGTCGGCGACCGGCATGAACCCCGCCGGCACCGCCACGCGCAGCGCCAGTGCGGCGGCCATCAGCAGCAACAGCAGGCGCGGGTCAAGGCGACGCAACAGGCACATCGGATGTACCCGCTAGGCACATGGAAGGCAGCGGTAAACCCCGCTGGATCAAATTTCGCTAATATTTGCCGGAGTTGTCAGAGCATCCGGGCGAACAGGAATTCCGGATCGAGTTGCTCGCCAACCCTGAAGGTGATGTCGGCCACCTTCTCGAACCCGTAGCGGGCGTAGAAACGGTGCGCCCCGAAGTTCTCGGCATAGACCGAAAGCTGCGCCTCGTCCGCGCCGCGCGCGGCGAACTCGCCCATCGCCCAGTCCATCAGCGCGCCGCCGATCCCCTGCCCGGTTGCCTCTGGCGCGGTGTAAAGCTGCTTGAGCTCCATCACCCGCTGCCCCCGGGCGTGGTCGGGAAAGCCGCAGGCAAGGCCGATCTTGCAATAGCCCAGCAGCGTCCCCTCGGCGTCCTCGGCAAGGCGATAGACCCGATCGGGATTGGCCAGCTCGGCCGCGATTGCCGGTTCGGACAGGTTCTCTTCAAGGAAGTCGGCCAGATCCTTCGCGCTGTAGAGGTGGGCGAACTTGGCGTTGAAGCTCTCGATCGCCAGCCGGGACAGCGCCGGGACATCGGCAGGCGTGGCTTCGCGCAGGATCACAGGCACCTCGTCATGAACACACTGAAGGGATCGGGGGCATAGTCGCCGAACGGGCCGCATTCGGCAAAGCCGTTGGCGCGGTACAGCCGGCGGGCCGGTTCGAACTGCTCGGGCGCTCCGGTTTCCAGGCTGAGCCGGGTGTAGCCGCGCTGCTGGGCGACCCGGATCAGGTGATCGAGCACCGCCCGGCCCGCGCCCTTGCCGCGATAGCCCGGATCGGCCCGCATCGATTTCAACTCGCCATGGGCGGCGTCCAGTTGCTTGATCGCCCCGCAGGCCGCCAGCGCTGGCCCGTCCCAGGCCGAAAAGAAGGTTACGTCATCGCCCCGCAGCCGCTCGATCGGCATGGCGTGGACGCTGCACGGCGGCGACCAGGCGTGCATTTCGGCGAGGTGCAGGGTCAACAGCGCGGCGATTTCCGGGCCGGTCAGATCGTCTTCGCGGATCGTGTATTCAATCATGGCCCAGCTCTGCTATCCTTGCGCCCATGATTGCAAGCCCGCTGAGCCGCCTGTTCGCCGGATTCGCCCTGGCGCTGACCCTTTTCGCCCTGCCCGCCGCTGCGCAGGAAGCGGCCGATCCCGCGCCGCCGCCCCGGCCGCTGCGCTGGTCGATCGCGATCCACGGTGGGGCCGGGACCATGACCCGCACGGCGATGACCCCCGAAAAGGAGGCCGAATACCGCGCCGCGCTCGAACGCGGGCTGGCCGCCGGGGTGGCCGTGCTGCAGGCCGGCGGCTCGTCGCTCGATGCGGTCACCGCGGTGGTGACGACGCTGGAAGACGATCCCCATTTCAACGCCGGGCGCGGCGCGGTTTTCACCTGGGATGGCAAGAATTCGCTCGATGCCGCGATCATGGACGGCAAGACCCGCAAGGCCGGGGCGGTCGCCGGGCTGGCCCGGACCAAGAACCCGGTGCTCGCCGCGCGGGCGGTAATGGAACAGGGCCCGCACGTGTTCCTGACCGGCGATGGCGCCGAACAGTTCGCCCGCGAGCACGGGATCCCCGAAGTCGATCCTTCGTACTTCTACACCCAGGAACGCTGGGACCAGCTGCAGAAGCTCAAGGGCCAGAACCTTTCGGCCTGGGACGTCGAGGGCAAATACGGCACGGTCGGCGCGGTCGCGGTCGACGATCAGGGCCATGTCGCCGCCGCAACCTCGACCGGCGGGCTGACCGGCAAGCGCTGGGGCCGGATCGGCGATTCGCCGGTGATCGGCGCGGGGACCTATGCCGATGACCGGGCCTGCGCGGTCTCCGCCACCGGGACCGGCGAATTCTTCATCCGCGAAGGCGTCGCCCACGAAATCTGCGCGCGGATCCGCTTCACCGGGGAAAGCCCCAAGGTCGCGGCCGACACGGTGATGCTCGAGCTGGGCGAGATGGGCGGCGATGGCGGGGTGATCGTGATCGCGCCCGACGGGCAGAGCGCCTTCTCGTTCAACACCGAAGGCATGTACCGCGCCCGGGCCAACAGCGATGGCCTGAAGGAAGTGGCGATCTTCCGCGACGACGGACCCGGCGGGATCGCGCCGCCCAAGGTGATCGAACCCGAACCGGTCGCCCCGGTTGAGCCCGCGCCGGCGCCCAAGATCGAACCGCAGCTGTAAGGTTCGATCTTCCACCGCCTGCCCTGAGCCTGTCGAAGGGCTGTCCTTTTCTTCGTGCGATTGTGGATGACCGCCTGAAGAAGGGCAGTCCTTCGACAGGCTCAGGACGGTCGGGTCTGGGGGTGGGTGAAGCGGATTTCCCGATGTGAAAGCGCCCCTTAAAGGCTCCGCGCGAAAGCCTCCTATCCCGCGTACTTGTCCGCCTTGCGCTTGCCCATCCGCATCCCGGCTTCGAGCCGTCCGCGCAGCTGGGTGTAATAGGCTTCGAGGAAGGCCTGCTCGTCGCCCGCGCCGGGGTTCCAGCCGATCTTGCGGCAGATCGCCTCGTGCACCGCGACCATCGCCTCGTAGCGCTTTTCGCGCAGCACCCGCTCGAGCGTCTGGAGCTCATACTCGCCATAGACCGCCAGTTCCTCGTCGCTGAAGCGATAGCTGGCCCCGGTGGTCTGGCTGGTCCCGCTCGCGGCGGTCTGGCCGGTGGACAGCGCGGCCTCGAGCTTTTGCCGCGGGGCTTCGATCACCCAGGTCCCGCCGACCAGATCGCCGGCCCGCAGCCGGTCCCGGTTGAAGAACGGGAACAGCACGAAGACCCCCATCCAGGCGACCATGGTCCAGGTCGTCGCCCCGCCGGCAAAGGCGGAAACCAGCAGCGCGATCATCGGCCAGAACACCTCGACATCGCGCATCAGGTTGCGGACCAGCACCATCTCGGTCGAAAGCCGGCCGCCGTCGCGCGCGGCGATGCGGATCCCGGTCAGCCGCTTGCCCAGCGTCGCGCCGCGCGGGCCCAGCTCGAACATCAGGAAATAGCCGTACCACATCGCGAACAGCAGCACGATCCGGAACACGGCGATGAAGTTCCCGGCCGGCGATCCGCCCTTGCCCGGCTGGACGCCCATCGCCCGGTCCGCGCCCTGTTCGGCAAAGCCCAGGACGATGACCACCACGATCGCCACGACCAGCAGGATGATCAGATCGATCGCCAGCGCGCCGAAGCGGGTGCCGCGGCTGGCCAGCCGGAACGACAGCGCGATCCCTTCGGGCGTGATCAGGGTGCGGTTGCGGTCGTTTGCCGTGCGGCTCATTCGCTTTCGCTCCCGACCGGGACATGGCGGAACAGGAAGAAGTAGGCCAGCCAGAAGGCCAGCATCCCGCCGCCGATCGCCAGGCGCACCTCGGTCGCGTTGACCAGCTGGCGGGCAAACCCTTCGAGCAGCCCGGCGATCAGCAGCATCACCACCACCCCGGCCATCACCACCGCCGCGCGCTGCCCGGCCGCAGCCGCGGCTTCGACCAGCGATTTCTCGCCGGGAAAGGCCATCGAACGGCCGATGTGCAGCCCGGCCCCGCCGGCCAGCAGGATCGCGAACAGTTCGGTGGTGCCATGGATCGAAAGCCAGCCGGCGATCTCATAATCGAGCCCCTGGCCGTGATAGAGCCACAGGATCGCCCCCAGCATGGTGGTGTTCTGGACCAGCAGCAGCAACGAAGGGATGCCGAAGGCAAAGCCCAGCGCGAAGCACATGATCGCGATCCCGGCGTTATGGCTGAACAGCGATGCGGCAAACACGCCCTGGTCGGGCTGGTCCTGGTTGTTGAACAGCCCGGCGTGGAGCACTTCACGGCTCGCCCCGGGTACCCGGTCGCCGGCCAGTTCGACCGGCATGAACGAATAGAACCAGTCGGGGTTCTGCACGCACAGCGTCCAGCCGACGAAGGTGCCGGCCAGCATCAGCGCCAGCGCGATCATCAGTTCGGGCCAGATCGCCCGCACCGCGCGGCTCCATTCGCCGCCCAGGAACCGCCGCAACCACGACCACAGCGTGGTGCGCGGGCCATAGACCAGGAACCAGGCGCGCTGGATCAGACTTTCCAGATAGCCCAGCGTCGCCGCGTCGAGCGAGGTTTCGCGCGCGACCGAAAGGCTGGAGGCAACCGTGCGGTAGAGCACCGGCAGTTCGAGCAGATCCTCGTCCGAGATCTTGCCCAGCCGGCCCTTTTCCATCCGGGTGACGATCAGTTCCAGCCGCTTCCAGTCCTGCTCGCGGACCTGGCGAAACCGGTCCGAGCGCAGCGCCGCGGCTTCGATCGCGGCTTCGGCCTCGGCCGCGCCGCGCATCGCCGGTATCAGGCTCATCGCTTGGTTTCCTTCGTCATCCGATCGATCCCTTGCGCTTGATCGCGAGGTAAGCGTCGATCAGGCGGGTGCCGATCCGGTCCCACGGGGCTTCGATCACGTCGACCCCGATCTGGCGCAGCTTGCCCAGCACCAGCGCGCGCTGGCGCAGCAGGCTGTCGGCGCTGACCGCCATGGCCAGGTGCTGGACCGAATCCGGCGCCGCCGTGGCCAGCCCGGTCAGCTCCTCGTCGGCCATGGTCACGAACAGCACCAGGTGGCGATTGGTCAGCCGCGCAATCGATTCGACCATCAGTTCGGCGCTGGTCGGGTCGGTGAAGTCGGAAAACACCACCACCAGGCTGCGGCGCTGCAGCCGCCCGGCCAGCGTCGCCAGTGCCAGGGTAAAATTGGGTTCCTGCGCGTGATAGTCGAGCCCCGCCGCGGCGCGATGCAGCCGCTGGAAATCGCGCGGGTCGGTGGCAAAGGGGGTGAACAGCTCGGGCCGGGCGGCAAAGCCGAACAGCGCGACCCGGTCACCGCCTTTCAGCGCGACATAGGCGGTGGAGAGCGCGGCCGAAACCGCCCGGTCGATCCGCGGCAGCCCGCCGACCGGGTCGGACATGGCCGAACCGCAATCGAAGGCGAAGACGATCTGGTTGTTGCGCTCGGATTCGTATTCCTTGGCATAGAGGTGGGCGTGACGGGCGCTGGCCTTCCAGTCGATCCGGCGCTTGTCCATCCCGGGCTGGAATTCGGCCAGCGCCTCGAACATCGTCCCCTCGCCGCGGATCCGCCGGGCGATCAGCCCGAACTGCGCGTCCTTGAGGAACGCCTGCAGCGCGGGCGAGCGGACCGCGGCCAGGTTGGGCCAGATCCGCACTGCCAGGTCCACATCGCGCCGGGCCTGCCGCGCGCCGAGCCCGAGCGGGCCGGTCCAGCGCAGCCACAGCTCCTCGACCGCGCCGGTCCCGCGCCGGGTCGGGCGGAACGGCAGCGCGGCGCGCCAGGCCCGGCTGTCGAGCCGGCCCAGCCGCACTTCGCCGCGCCCGCCGGGCAGCAAGCGGGGATCGGCCGCCAGCGCGCAATCGGCCGCGCCGCGCAGTCCGCCGGCAAAGCGGGCCTCGACCACGATCCAGCCTTCCTCGCCCACCTCGACATCGGGATCGGCGGTCACTTCGACTGCCTCGAGCCGCCCGGCCAGCAGCGCATCGATCACCACCAGCGCCAGCACCAGCGTGCCGAGCAGCGGCGCGGCGGTCCAGTTGGCGGGCGATAGCACCGCCACCAGCAAGGCCAGCGGCGCCGCCGCTGCAACCAGCAGCGCGGCCCGGCCGGTGGGGATCAGGGCGGCGAAAGTCTTCATCGCGGCTTAGCGCGGTGCCTCGGTGTTCTCGACCATCTCGGCGACCAGCGCCTCGACCTGCTTGCCCTCGATCTCGGCCGCCGGAGACAGCAACAGGCGGTGGCGCAGCACCGGCGCGGCCAGCGCCTTGACATCGTCGGGCAGGACATAGTCGCGCGCTTCCAGCGCGGCGCGGGCGCGGGCGGCATTGGCCAGCAACACCGCGGCGCGCGGGCTGGCGCCCGATGACAGGTCGCCGCTTTCGCGGGTCGCGCGGATCAGCCGGACGACATAATCGACCACGCTGTCGGCCAGGGTGACGGTCTTGACCGCTTGCGCGGCGGCGCGGATCGAACCGGCATCGGCCACCTGGCTGACCCCCAGGTCGGCGGCGCGCGGCGGGCCCGCGTGCATCCCGAAGGTGGCGACGATCTTCGCTTCCTCGGCCGCGCTGGGATAGGGCACCAGCAGCTTGAACAGGAACCGGTCGAGCTGGGCTTCGGGCAGCGGATAGACCCCCTGGCTCTCGATCGGGTTCTGGGTCGCGACCACCAGGAAATTGTCCGACAGCGGATGCGGCTTGCCGTCGAGCGTGACGCGGCGTTCCTGCATCGCCTCGAGCAGCGCGGCCTGGGTCTTGGGCGGGGTGCGGTTGATTTCGTCGGCCAGCAGCAGTTCGGTGAAGATCGGGCCGCGGGTCAGGGTGAACTGGCTGGTCTGGAAGTTGAACAGGTTCGACCCCAGGATATCGCCCGGCATCAGATCGGGCGTGAACTGGATCCGCGCGAAATCGAGCCCGAGGCTGGCGGCAAAGCACTGCGCCAGAAAAGTCTTGGCCGTGCCCGGCGGGCCTTCGAGCAGGACGTGACCCTGGGCCAGCAGCGCCACCAGCAGGGCATCGACCGTCTCGGCCTGGCCGACCACGGCCTTGCCGACCTCGCCCCGGATCTGCGCGGCAAGGTGGCTCACCTCGGCCAGGGTCATGGTTTTCTCACTCATCGCGTCAGGGTCCTTTCCAGCGCATGGAGTTGCCGCGCGCTGCGCAGCATGTCGGTTGGCTTGCGGGCGGCGCGCATCTGCGCGGCCAGCTGCGAGAAGGGCGGGCTATCGGGCGCGCGCGCGGCCTGGGCCCGGTCGATCGCCTTTTCGGCCTCGGCATGGCTGAGCCGGGCAGGCAGGGCGAGGGCCCTGACCAGCCGCTCGCGCGCGGCATCGGCATAGGGCGGGCCGAGCAGGTGCAGGCGTCGCGCGCGCTGGACCAGCCCGGCGGCATTGGCGACCAGCGTGCGCTTGCCGAATGCGATCGTCCGCCCGGTCAGCACCGGCGGCCCGAACCGCTGGTAGGCCCGCCACAGCGCCGCCGCGGCAGCCATGATCAGGCACAGCGTGGCGGCCAGGAACGGCGGGGTGAAGGCCAGCGACAGCAGGCTTTGCGAACGGCCGTAGCCGTTGAGCGTCAGGTCGAAGATCACCGTCTTCTCGCCCCCGTTGAGCGCTGCGACGATCAGCTTTTCGGCCAGCAGGGCGTTCTCTTGCCGGGCCAGGCCGTAGTTGTTGAACAGGTCGGCATCGAACACCATGATCACCGGCCAGGGATGGGCGATCTCGCCATCCAGCGGCCCCTGGTATTCCTCATAGTCGTCCGAAATCGCGCGCAGCTGCGGATAGTCGCCGCCGTCGGCGATATAGCCGGCCAGGACCTGGTCGGTTCCCTTGCCCCAGACCAGCGGGATCAGCGCATCGCCCTCGCCCGAAAAGACCGGCTTGGTCAGCGGCAGGCGGCCACTCAGCCCGGCGCCCTCCCAGCCACCCGGCTCGGCCCCGGTTTCCAGCGCCCCGCGATTGAGCGAGATATCGTCGTAGAACCCCTTCCACTGCGGCGGAACGGCATCGAGCAGATTGACGAAGCCTTCCTTGACCTTGGGCGACTTGCGCGGCAGCGGCGCGGAGATCCACTTGGGCAGGACGATGATCGTCGGCCCGACCTCGCGGCGGTTGTTGACCACGGTGTTGAGCTCTTCCGGATCGGAAAAGTGCATCGGCGTCAGGATCAGCACCCCGGGTCGCTTCAGCGCGGCGCGCGACTGCACTTCGGACACGTCGAACCCGCGCTTGTCGAGATAGTGGTTGAGCGCGGCATAGCCGTCCAGCCCCTTGCCCATCGCATGGGCCCCGCGCGCGCCGGGGGCGGGATCGTCCATCCCCGAACCGATCATCCACAGCATGGCCAGGAAGGCCAGCGCACCGAACAGCACCAGCCCCAGCATCACCCGGGGCGAAAAGGGGCTGGCGCGGCGCGCGCTCATGCCGCGATCCGTTCCAGCGCGAAGCTGGCATAGGCGGTGCGGGCGGCCTGCCAGTCATCCGCGCCCAGGCTGCGCAGCGCGAACAGGCTGCGCTCGACCCGCTCGGCGATCAGCCGGAAGGTATCGCGCGCACCGCCCGAAAGGTCGGGCAGGGCGGCAATCTCGCGCGCGGTGCTGGCCTTCTGGACCCAGGCCGGCCGCGCCGCGGCGATGTGCTGGACCGAGCGCATCAGCAGCAGATGGGTCGCCTCGTCATAGCGGCCCTCGGCGGCCAGCCGGTCGGCATCTTCGAGCAGGGCGAGCGCCTGATGCTCTTCGGGCACCCATTCGTCGGGCCGGTCGGCAGCTACCGGCTTGCGCCGGATCCGCCCTTCGAACGCCGGACCCAGCAGGCGGGCCAGGCCGTAGAGCACCATCACCACAACCAGGCCGAGCAGGATCCATTGCAGCACCCCCCACGACATGCCCAGGGCATTGCCGAGCGGCTCGAACAGCTTGCGCAGGAACTCGCCCAGCGCCGACGGCTTTTCCGGCGTCACCTCGATCTTGATCGGGGCGTACTGGATCGACGGATCGGCATGGACCGCCTGCCAGTCGCGCGCGGCGTCCTGCGCGGCGGTTGCTCCCTTGATGGCCGGTGCCGGTGTACTCACCCGGCAAGTGTTTGCACGGCCCGAAGCCTGGGGCAAGCGGAAGAAAAAACCGAATTAGCCTTAACCGCGAACAAGTTCCTGCGGATAGGTGCCAAGAACGCGCAGTTCCTTGCAGTGAA
>CAZNII010000015.1:0-21330 GCA_964573075.1 uncultured Novosphingobium sp.
AAGGCCAAGCTGGCGGCTTGCGCAGAGGTGGGGATCGAGGGGCTGTTTCCGCTCGATGTCGAGGCTGAGGCCAGCGTCGGCGGGGATTTTTCAGACGGGGTGGCGATTGCCGAGGCCAACATGGCGCTGATGCGCAGTGCCGACGTGATCCTGGCCAACTGCACCCCGTTCCGCGGGGTTCACGCCGATGTCGGCACCGCGTTCGAGATGGGCTTCTTCGCGGGGATGGGAAGGCCGGTCTTCGCCTATTCCTCGGCCGGAGGCGATGCGGCAGAGCGGACCCGCGCCGCGCTGCGGCTAGGCGAGGGGGAAAGTGCCGACCCGGCCGGCATGGCGATCGAGGATTTCGGCCACCCCGACAACCTGATGCTGTCAGGCGCGGTGGCGCGTTCGAAAGGCTGCTGGTCGGTGGTCGCCGATGGCGATCCGGCCGCGATGGCTGCGTTTGAACGGGCGCTGGGGGCGCTGACCGAGCAGGAGCCGGGTGCATGAGCGCTGGCGAGGTTTTGCCTCTCCGGACAGGGGTGGGGGACCGCGCAGAGCGTGGTGGAGGGAGCACTGGGAAGAGATTCCTAGTTCCGACTCTCGCGCTGGTGTTGCTGGCTGGATCCGGTTCAGCAACGGCGCAGAAAGTCAAAGGACCCGAAAGCTATGCGGTGCGCCTTGCGCTTAGCCCAAGGCTTGTCGAAGCACCGGGCAAACCGGTGTGGGTCGGGGAGCATGCAAGTTTCATATCGCTTCGACTTGAGCCGAAGGTAAGTCTTCGTGCCGAAGACCGGGTCGTGGCGACGGATGGAACTGTACTCTTCAGTTCCGGGACCATCTTCGCCGAAGTCCCAAGCGCTCATGAAGGCTTGATTTGCACGACATCGCTAGCTCGGCCGAAAGGCAGAGTAGGAAACTATTGTCTTGCCGATACGAATCGCGACGGGCTCTTCGAGCAAGCTACGGGAATGGGATTTTTGCCGGGTTTCGAGGTGTTGCACCTGCCAAAGACCCGTTTCGCAATCATCCCGGTTCGCATGAGCCGCGTAGAGCCAACTGCGAGCAGGGCCGGATATGACGCCTGGATACAGGTCAGCCGGGTTGATCCGATGTCGGCTACAGTGGACTTGTGTCTCAAGAAGAATGTGGTCGACACTGTCCCGATTGGCAATCAGATCCGTGGCTTCGAGCCGACCTGCTTGTCTGGCAGGCAGACTGTCTCTCTGGCCAGCCTGCCCGTTAAATTCACTTTCGGGCAGGTTGATCTCGAAATCGTCGATCATCGCGAAGACCGGGTGCTCATTGGACTGGCGAAATCCGGCACATCCAGAAATGTCGATCGGACTACAGGGAATTAAGGCATGGATTTCATAAGTATCCTCTCGATCTTCGTGATGGCCTGCTTCGTGGGCTATTACGTGGTCTGGTCGGTCACCCCGGCGCTGCACACCCCGCTGATGGCGGTGACCAATGCGATTTCCTCGGTGATCATCGTCGGCGCGCTGATCGCCAGCGCGGCGGCGGGTAGTGCCTCTTCGAAGTGGCTGGGGCTGCTGGCGGTGGTGCTGGCCAGCGTCAACATCTTCGGCGGCTTCGCGGTGACCGCGCGGATGCTGGCGATGTACAGGAAGAAGGAGACGAAGTGATGAGCTTCGCGCTCCTTTCCGCAGCCGCCGCTGCCGGCGAACACGGCGGCACCCCGGCCTGGGCGATGCTCGCCTATCTCGCCTCGGGCGTGCTGTTCATCCTCGCGCTGCGCGGGTTGTCCAGCCCCGGCACCAGCCGTGCGGGCAACCGCTATGGCATGCTGGGGATGACCATTGCGGTGGTGACCACGCTGGTCACCCACGTGCCGATGATCGTTGGCGATGCGCACAATAGCTACGTCGGCCCCGACTTTGCGGCGATCGCCGAGATCGTGGCGGCAATCGCCATCGGCGGCGGAATTGGCTGGGTGATCGCCCGGCGGATCGCGATGACCGACATGCCGCAACTGGTCGCCGCCTTCCACTCGCTGGTCGGTCTGGCGGCGGTGCTGGTCGGCTGGGCCGCCTATCTCAATCCCGAGGCCTTCGGGATTCTTGGCGCGGACGGGCAGATCAACCCGGTCTCGCGGCTCGAAGCCGGGCTTGGCATCGCGATCGGTGCGATCACGTTCAGCGGCTCGGTGATCGCCTTCCTCAAGCTGGCCGGCAAGATGAGCGGCGCGCCGATCCTGCTGCCCGCACGGCACGTGATCAACCTCGGCACGCTCGTCGCGATCCTGGCGCTGACCGGTTATTTCATGACCGACCAGAGCCTGTGGGTGATCGCCGCGATCACCGCGCTGTCGTTCGCGATCGGCTTCCTGCTGATCATTCCGATCGGCGGGGCGGACATGCCGGTGGTGGTCTCGATGCTCAACTCGTACTCGGGCTGGGCGGCGGCGGCGATGGGCTTTACGCTGCACAACACCGCGATGATCATCACCGGGGCGCTGGTCGGCTCATCGGGCGCGATCCTGTCCTACATCATGTGCAAGGCGATGAACCGCGGATTCCTCTCGGTGATCGCCGGCGGGTTCGGGGCCGAAGCCTCGGCCGGTGGCGGCGAAGCACGCGAGCAGCGCCCGTGGAAGCGCGGCAGCGCCGAGGATGCAGCCTATATGCTGGGCGAGGCGGAGAAGGTCATCATCATCCCCGGCTACGGCATGGCGGTTTCCCAGGCTCAGCACGCGCTGCGCGAAATGGCCGATCTGCTCAAGGCCAAGGGCGTCGAGGTGAAGTACGCGATCCATCCGGTTGCCGGGCGCATGCCCGGGCACATGAACGTCCTGCTGGCCGAAGCCAACGTCCCCTATGACGAGGTATTCGAGCTGGAGGACATCAACTCCGAATTCGCCACCGCCGACGTTGCCTTCATCATCGGCGCCAACGACGTGGTGAACCCCGCGGCCAAGACCGACAAGTCGAGCCCGATCTATGGCATGCCGGTGTTCGATGTGGACAAGGCCAAGCAGGTGTTCTTCATCAAGCGCAGCATGGGCGGGGTGGGCTATGCCGGGGTCGATAACGACGTGTTCTACATGGACCAGACCCTGATGTTGCTGGCCGACGCCAAGAAGATGGTCGAGGACATCAACAAGGCGCTCGCTCATTGAGGGTTAAGGCTGGGGCGGCCATGGCGCGCGGCATGATCAAGCCGATTGCCTTCGTGCTCCCGCTGGTGGCGCTGGCCGCCTGTTCGCCCTCGAAACTGGCCTATGGCCAGGTCAAGAGCGCGATGATGGACGGCGGTTTGTCCGAGCCCAACGCGGCCTGCATGGCCGAGCGGATGACCGACCGGCTCAGCCTGGTCCAGCTCAACAAGCTCAAGCAGCTGAGGGGCGAGAAGCGCAGCCTGGGCGAATATGTCGATGCGGTCCGCCGGGTCGGCGATGCCGAAGCGCTCTCGGTCACCGCCAGCAGTGCTGCGCTGTGCGCGACCGGGCTGGCGAAGGAAAAGAAATAGAAGGTTCACGCAAAGCCGCGGAAAATCAGGCTGCGAATACGCTGCGCTAGCGGCGTGCGCGAAACCTGACCAAACCCGTCTGCCCTGAGCTTGTCGAAGGGTCGTCCTTTTCTTCGTGCGGATTTGCACCTCCGCCTGAAGAAGAACAGTCCTTCGACAAGCTCAGGACGGTCGGTATTAGGGGGGCGGGTTGTCCTGATTTCCCGCCTAACGGTCCAACGCCTCAGCTCCGCACCTTCGCGTGAACATTCCTCCAATCGGTTGACTTGCGCTACCGTCAGTCCATCATCGCGGCCATGAGGATGCCCGCACTGCTGATCGCTGCGGCCACGGCGCTTGCCCTGGCCGCTCCCGCCCACGCCAAGACCATCGAGGTCGCCGCCGGAGAAGGCGCGCAGACCCGCCTGCAGGAGGCGCTGATCGTTGCCGAGCCGGGCGATGTGGTCCGGCTGGGAGCGGGCCGCTTCCAGCTCGACAACGGGCTCAGCCTTGACGTCAAGGGCGTGACCGTGCGCGGGGCGGGGATGGACGCGACCGTGCTTGATTTCACCGGCCAGAAGGACGCGGGCGAGGGGCTGCTGGTCACCTCGGACGACGTCACCCTGCGCGATTTCGCGGTCGAGAACACGCGCGGCGACGGGATCAAGTCCAAGGGCGCGGACAACATCGTCTATTACCGCGTTCGCGTGACCTGGACCGGTGGACCCAAGGAAAGCAACGGCGCCTACGGGATCTACCCGGTCTCGAGCACCGGGGTGCTGGTCGATGGCTGCAAGGTTTCGGGTGCTTCGGATGCCGGGATCTATGTCGGCCAGTCCAAGGGCATCACCGTGCGCTACAACTATGTCGAAAACAACGTCGCCGGGATCGAGATCGAGAACAGCCGCGACGCCATTGTCAGCGACAATCTGGTCACCCGCAACACCGGCGGGATCCTGGTGTTCGACCTGCCCAACCTGCCGGTGATGGGCGGGGGCAACACCATCATCCGGAACAACACCGTGGTCGGCAACGACACGCCGAACTTTGCGCCCAAGGGCAACATCGTCGCCGGCGTGCCGCGTGGAACCGGGGTGATGATCATGGCCAACGAAAATGTCATGGTTCAGGACAATCTGCTGGCCGACAATCCGACCGCCCAGATCCTGATCGTCGCCTATCCCAAGCCCTTTACCGACAAGACCTACAATCCGCTGCCGCGTAACATTCTCATTCAGGAAAACCGGTTTTCCGGCGGCGGGGACGAACCCCAGCTGCCCGGCGGCGAGCAACTCGTCGCGGCGTTTGGCGGCCAGCTCCCCGATGTGGTCTGGGACGGGCAGGGCAAACAGCCGCCGATCCTCAACTATCACGGCGAATACCTCTCGCTGGGGATTCCCGGACCCGATGTCGGCATGGTCGAGGCAAAGCCGCAACTGGTCAAGCCGCCGATGCCGGTGGTGGTCATGTCGCCTTCACCTTCGGGCGCGCCCAAGGCTCTGGACGCCCGCGCCCGGCCATGAGGCTGCTGGCCGCCGCGCTGTTGCTGGCCGGGGCGGCGATCGCCGGCGCGCAGACGCCTGCGCCTGCGCCGGTCAACGATGCCGAGATCACCGGCGGCAGTTTTCCGGCCAGGCTATCCGCATTCGGCTTTTTCGCCGATCCCGCCGCGCAGAAGCCGGCTGCGGGAGTGACGCCCTACCGGCTCCAGACCCCGCTGTGGTCGGACGGGTCGGAGAAGTTGCGGTTCGTCTATCTGCCCGCCGGAACCAAGGCGCTGGCCAATGGTGAAGGCCTGCTCAACCTCCCGGTCGGCACTGCGCTGATCAAGACTTTCAAGCTCGAAGGGCGGCTGATCGAAACCCGGGTGCTGCTGCACCGCCCGGCCGGCTGGGTGGCACTGCCTTATCAGTGGAACGCCGAGCAAACCGACGCCACGCTGGTTCTGGCCGGGGCGCGGCTCGATGCCAGAACCCCGGCGGGCGAGGCGATCTCCTATGCCATTCCCAACAAGAACCAGTGCAAGACCTGCCACTCGCTGGGCGGCGAAGTGGTGCCGATCGGCCCCAAGGCGCGCAACCTGGCCGAACCCTGGCTGAAGGACTTCGCCAAGGCCGGGCGGCTCGACCGGGTGCCGACGGTCAGGCACCGCATGCCGCTGTGGGAAGACCGCGCGAAGGTTCCGGCGGCCGATGCGGCACGGGCCTATCTCGATGCCAATTGCGCCCACTGCCACAATCCGCAGGGGGCGGCCTCCAATTCGGGGCTGTTCCTCGGCTGGGAGGTTTCCGATCCGGTCATGCTGGGGATCGGCAAGCGCCCGGTCGCGGCGGGACGCGGATCTGGCGGGCTCGAGTTCGACATTGCGCCGGGGCGGCCCGAGCAGTCGATCCTCTATTACCGCATGGCCAGCCTCGAAGGCGGGATCTCGATGCCCGAACTCGGTCGGGCGAGCCTGGACCGCGACGGGCTGGCGATCGTTCACGCCTGGATAAGGGGCTTGCGCTAGACCTTCCCGCGCGCCTCGCCTAAGGCGCTGGCAACAGGGGTTTCCAACCCGGGGAGTATCGTTTTGCGCAAGATCGGCCTGATCGGCGGCATGAGCTGGCTGTCGACCCGTACCTATTACGAGCACATCAACAAGGCCGTCCAGGCCCGCGCCGGTCAGCGATCGAGCGCGCCGATGCTGATCGAAAGCCTCGATTCCTTCGGCATGACCCGCCTGTCGAGCAGCGATGAATGGAAGCAGGCGGCAGATGTACTTTCCGCGTCAGCCAGCAGGCTCGAAGCCGCCGGTGCCACCGCGCTGCTGATCGGCGCCAATTCGATGCACAAGGTGTTCGATCAGGTCGCGGCCGCGGTGGAAGTTCCGGTGATCCACATCGCCGAATGCGTCGCATCCAGGATGGAGGCCGACGGGGTGAAGAAGGCCGCGCTGATCGGCACCCGCAACGTCATGGTCGAAAGCTTCTATCGTCAGAAGCTGATCCAGCGCGATATCGAGCTGTTGCCCCCGGAAATGGGTTTCGTCGAAACGCTCGACCGGATCATCTATGACGAGCTGCTGCTCGGCAAGGCCAGCCGTCAGGCCGAACGCGAGCTGAAGACGATCCTGACCAACCTCGAACAGGATGGCGCCGAAGCGGTGGTGCTGGGCTGCACCGAGCTCGACATGGTGGTCGATGTCGATGCCAACGTCCTGCCGATCTATGACAGCACCCGGATCCACGCCCAGGCGGCGGTGGACTGGATCCTGGGATCCTAGGCGAGGGCCGGGGGGTGAGGGCACCCTACGCCTGCGATCCGGCGCAGAGCCGGGGGCGCGAATTCCCGATCGAGCAGGCGCTTGCCCGCGGGCCGCGCACCGCCTTCCAGCGCGACCGTGACCGGGTGGTCCATTCGATCGCGTTCCGCCGGCTGCGCCACAAGACCCAGGTGTTCATCGCCCCCGATGGCGATCACTACCGCGTCCGCCTGACCCACAGCCTCGAAGTGGCGCAGATCGGGCGGGTCATTGCCCGCGCGCTGGGACTGGACGAGGATCTGACCGAGGCGCTGTGCCTGGCCCACGATATCGGCCATCCGCCGTTCGGCCATGCCGGGGAAGAGGCGCTCGACAATGCGCTGATCAGGCATGGCGGGTTCGATCACAACGCCCAGTGCCTGCGCGTGCTGATGCGGCTGGAAAGCCCCTATTGCGAGCACGAGGGGCTCAATCTCAGCTGGGAAATGCTCGAAGGGCTGGCCAAGCACAACGGCCCGGTCGGCATGGTGCCCTGGGCGCTGGCCGAGCTTGACGGCGACTATCCGCTGGAGCTGGCGCAGTGGAGCTCGCTCGAGGCGCAGGTCGCGGCACTGGCCGACGACATTGCCTATGACAACCACGATATCGACGATGGCCTGCGCGCCGGCTTTCTCGATCTCGACGAATTGCTGACGCTCGATTTCGTTGCCGACCAGTGGCGGGCGATCGAGGCGAAGTTTCCGTCCGCTCCGCAGGATCGGCGCCTGCGCGAACTGGTCCGCAGCCAGATCGGGCTGATGGTCAACGACCTGATCGGCGAAACCGCGGTCAGGGCCCGGGATTTCGGCAGCGTTGCCGAAGTCCGCGCCGCCGGCCGCGCGACCGCCGCCTTCACCCCGGCGATGGCCGAGGCAGAGCGTACGCTGAAGGCCTTCATGTATCAGCGGCTCTATCACCACCCCCAGCAGCTCGCCACGGCCGAGCGGGCCAAGGCGGTGACGGCGGAACTCTATGCCGCCTATGCCCAGGAGCCGGGGCTGATGGACGCCGGCTGGACGGCCTCGGTTCCGGCGGAGGAACCGGCACGCAGCCGCCACATCGCCGATTTCATCGCCGGGATGACCGATCGCTATGCGATTGCCGCCCACGCGAAGATCTATGGCCGCACGCCGGAGGGTTTGCGCAATGTCTAAGCCCACCCGCATTGCCCTGGTCGGGGCGACCGGCCTGATCGGGATGAGCCTGATCCGCCTCGC
Organism: uncultured Novosphingobium sp.; assembly: GCA_964573075.1. Lineage (GTDB taxonomy): Bacteria > Pseudomonadota > Alphaproteobacteria > Sphingomonadales > Sphingomonadaceae > Novosphingobium. Next base: position 7,954 of record CAZNII010000015.1, read on the forward strand.
GGTGCACCGTCCGGATATCCGGATCGTTGCGGTTTCACGGCGCGAAGTGCCCTTGCCGCCGGGCGCGCGGATGGAAGTGCTGGTGGCCGATCCGGCCGGCTGGGGCGATGCGATCGCCGCTGCCAATGCCGATGTGCTGGTCTGCGCGCTGGGCACGACCTGGAAAAAGGCGGGGAAGGACGAAGCGGCCTTCCGCGCTGTCGATCAGGATCTGGTGCTGGCCTGTGGGCAGGCTGCCAAGGCGGCGGGCATCCGCCAGATGATCGCCGTGTCCTCGGCCGGAGCCGATCCGCTGGCCAGGAACTTCTACCTCAAGGTCAAGGGCGAGACCGAGCAGGCGCTGGGCAAGCTGGGCCTGACCCGGCTCGACGTGCTGCGCCCGGGGCTGCTGCGCGGCCCGCGCGGGGAACTGCGCCCGGCCGAGAAGCTGGGCATGATCGCCAGCCCGCTGCTCGACCTGCTGCTCCACGGCAAATACCGCAAGTACCGCTCGATCAGGGCCCAGACGGTGGCCGAAGCGATTGTCGGGCTGACGCGTGAGGCGATGGCCGGGCGGTTCGTGTTCGAACACGATGCGATCCTGCGCGCCGCGCGCAAGGGGCAGAGCATACTCTGACGGGGAACCGCGCGGCGCCCCCATTGACAGCATAAGCGCGGGCGGTCATGCCCATAAGCGTCGCTGATCGCGCGGGAGAGTTCCGGTGATTCGTTTCGGATCGCCGGACGCCGAAGGAGCAACCGCCCCGGAATCTCTCAGGCCAAGGGACCGCGTGGATCGATAGCGATGCTCTGGAAAGTGTCCGTGCCGCAAGGCCGGGCCGCCGAAGGGGTAACCCCGCGCAAGTGGGGGAAAGCTCTCAGGTTTCCGTGACAGAGGGGGCACAGATCTGTTGACCTGTGCGGAGCCGTGCCCTGTGTCCGATGTACCTGAGAACGAAGACGAATCCGAAATCGAAGTGCTGACCCTCCCGCTCGACGCCTGGCACCGCGCCAGGGGTGGACGCATGGTCGAATTCGCGGGCTACTGGATGCCGGTCCAGTACGAAGGGATCATGGCCGAACACGCCTGGACCCGCGAAAGCGCGGGGCTGTTCGATGTCAGCCACATGGGCCAGCTGTTTATCAGCGGGGAAGGGGTGGAACCCGCGCTAGAAGCGGTGCTGCCGATCGACCTCGCGACGCTCAAACCCTATGGCCCGCGCTATTCGATGCTGCTCGACGAGAACGGCGGGGTTCTCGATGACCTGATGGTCACCCGCTGGAACTCTGGCTTCTACCTGGTGGTCAACGGCGCGACCAAGTGGGACGACATGGCCCACCTGCGCGAAAATCTGCCCGACGAAGTGACCATGACCCACCTGGAGGACAGCGCGCTGCTCGCGCTGCAGGGGCCCAAGGCCTTTGCCGCACTGGAACGCGTGGCGACGGGCGAATACCCGCTGTCCGCGTTGACCTTCATGAAGGGCGGCCAGTTCAAGATTGCCGGAGCCGATGCCTGGATCAGCCGCTCGGGCTACACCGGCGAGGACGGCTTCGAAATCGCCATCCCGGCCGAGAACGCGGCCGAGATTGCCGACCTGATCTGCGCCCAGCCGGAGGTCAAGCCGATCGGGCTGGGGGCGCGGGATTCGCTGCGGCTCGAAGCCGGGCTGCCGCTCTATGGCCACGATCTTTCGCCTGACCATTCGCCGGTCGATGCCCAGCTGCTGTTCGCGGTCAACAAGCGTCGCCGCAGCGAAGGCGGGTTCCTGGGCGCCGAGCGGGTGCTGCGCGAACTGGCCGAAGGAACGCCGCAGAAGCTGGTCGGACTGTCGCTGGAAGGTCGCCAGGCGGCGCGCGAGGGCGCCGAAGTCTACCTTGGCGAGCAGCAGGTTGGCGTGCTGACCTCGGGCGGTTTCTCACCCACGCTCGGCCACCCGATCGCGCTTGGCTATGTCGCCACGGCCCAGGCCGAGCCCGGCACAGCGCTTGAAATCGACGTGCGCGGCAAACGCCTGCCGGCAACCGTCGTCTCCCTGCCTTTCGTACCCCATCGCTATCACCGTTAAGGAGCCTCCCCGATGCCCCGTTACTTTACCCAGGACCACGAATGGATCGACGTAGAGGGCGATCTCGGCACGGTCGGTATCACCGACTATGCCCAGAGCCAGCTGGGCGACATCACCTTTGTCGAGCTGCCCGAAGCCGGCACCGCCGTGAACAAGGGCGATGCCCCCTGCGTGGTCGACAGCGTCAAGGCCGCCAGCGACGTTTACACCCCGGTCAGCGGGACGATCGCCGAAAGCAACGGCGCGCTCGATGGCGAGCCGGAGCTGGTCAATTCCGACCCCGAAACCGGCGGCTGGCTGTTCCGCGTCACCCTGTCCGACCCGTCGGAACTCGAAGGACTGATGGACAAGGCCGCCTACGACGATTTCGTCAAGGGACTGTAATCCTCCCCGAAACGGGGAGGGGGACCGCCCGCAGGGTGGTGGAGGGGGCTCTCCACCAGCGCTGCGCCAGCCGGCACCCCCCCCTCCACCACTTCGTGGTCCCCCTCCCCTGAAGGGGAGGAATCAAGGAAGAACCAATGCGTTACCTCCCGCTTACTCCCGCCGACCGCAGCGAAATGCTGGGCGTGATCGGCGCCGCCTCGGTTGACGATCTGTTCGTCGATGTTCCCGCCGAAGCGCGCCTCTCCGGCCCGATCGCCGGACTGCCGATGCATGCCAGCGAAATGGCGGTCGAACGGCACATGGCTGCGCTCGCCGGCAAGAATATCAGCGCCGGTTCGGTGCCGTTCTTCCTTGGCGCCGGGGCCTATCGCCACCACGTCCCGGCCTCGGTCGATCACCTGATCCAGCGCGGCGAGTTCCTGACCGCCTATACCCCCTACCAGCCGGAAATCGCCCAGGGCACGCTGCAGGTGCTGTTCGAGTTCCAGACCCAGGTGGCGCGGCTGTTCGGGGTCGAGGTGGCCAATGCCTCGATGTACGACGGCTCAACCGCCGCATGGGAGGCGGTGGCGATGGCCGGGCGGGTGACCAGGCGCAGCAAGGCAGTGCTGTGTTCGGGCCTGCACCCGCACTATGTCTCGACCATCCGGACCATGGCGAAGTTCACCGGGGACACGATCGAATGGGCCGCGCCGCGGCTGGAGGCCGAGCCCGATACCGCCGGCGTGATCGCCGCAATCGACGGCGAGACCGCCTGCGTGGTGGTGCAGTATCCTGATATCCTCGGCCGCGTCACCGATCTCGCCGCGATTGCCGAGGCGGCGCACGCGCAAGGCGCGCTGCTGGTCGCGGTGGTGACCGAGCCGGTCGCACTGGGGCTGATCGAGGCACCGGGCCATCTCGGCGCCGATATCGTGGTGGGCGAGGGGCAGTCGCTGGGCGTCGGGCTCCAGTTCGGCGGGCCCTACCTGGGCCTGTTCGGCTGCCGCGAAAAGTTCGTCCGGCAGATGCCCGGGCGGCTCTGCGGCGAAACGGTCGATGCCGAGGGTAAGCGCGGCTATGTCCTGACCCTTTCGACCCGCGAACAGCACATCCGGCGCGAGAAGGCGACCAGCAATATCTGCACCAATGCAGGGCTTTGCGCGCTGGCCTTCAGCATTCACATGACCCTGCTCGGCGGGGAAGGCCTGGCCCGGCTGGCCGCGGTCAGCCATGCCCGCGCGCAGCAGGCGGCAGCGCGGCTGGCCCGCGTGCCCGGGGTGAGGGTGCTCAACGCCGCTTACGTCAACGAATTCACCGTGGTCCTGCCCGGTGATGCCCGCGAAGCGGTGCGGGCGATGGCCGACCGCTTTGTGCTGGGCGGGGTTTCGCTGGGGCGGTTGTTCCCCGATGCGCCGGATCTGGCCGGCGGCTTGCTGGTCTGCACCAGCGAGATGACCACCGACGAGGATATCGAAGCGCTGGGCACGGCGCTGGAAGGAGTGCTGGCATGAGCGCGCCGAACGCATCCGGCTGGCGCCCCGAGATGGGCAGCGCCGAGCAGGCCGAGTTTCAGACCGCCAGCGGGGACCGGGCACTGATGCTGGAAGAACCGCTGATCTTCGAACTGGCCGGGCCGGGCGGCACCGGGGTCGATATCGACGCGCCTTCGGTCCCGCCGTTGGCCGCCATGGCCAGGTACCTGCGCAAGGATCCGGCCGCGCTGCCGGGCCTGTCCGAACCCGAGGCGGTGCGGCACTATACCCGCCTGTCGCGTCAGAACTACGCGATCGACCTCGGCCCGTTCCCGCTCGGATCGTGCACGATGAAGCACAACCCGCGGCTCAACGAGAAGGTCGCGCGGCTGCCCGGCTTTGCCGATGTCCACCCGCTCGCCCCGCAACAGACCGTTTCCGGCGCAATCGAGGTGATCAACCAGCTGGCCTTCTGGCTGATCGAGCTGACCGGCATGCATGGCGTGGCGATGAGCCCGAAGGCCGGCGCCCATGGCGAGCTGTGCGGGGTACTGTGCATCAAGGCCGCGCTTGCAGCCCGGGGCGAGGACCGCAAGGTCATGCTGGTGCCCGAAAGCGCCCATGGCACCAACCCTGCCACCGCCGCCTTCGCCGGGTTCAGCATCGAGAACATCCCGGCCACCGCTGAGGGGCGGGTCGATCTGGCCGCGCTCGAAGCCCGGCTGGGGCCGGACGTGGCGGGGGTGATGATCACCAACCCCAACACCTGCGGGCTGTTCGAGCGCGACATGAAGAAGATCGCTGACGCGGTTCATGCCGCCGGCGGCTATGTCTATTGCGACGGGGCCAACTTCAACGCGATTGTTGGCAAGGTCCGCCCGGGCGACCTTGGCATCGATGCAATGCACATCAACCTGCACAAGACCTTTTCCACCCCGCACGGCGGCGGCGGACCGGGTTCGGGGCCGGTGGTGCTGTCGGCCGCGCTCAGCCCGTTCGGCCCGCTGCCCTATACCGCGCGGATGCCCGACGGCTCGGTCCGGCTGGTCGAGGAAGAGGATGCCGCAAGCGAACACCCCCAGGGCTTCGGGCGAATGGCCGCATTCCATGGCCAGATGGGCATGTTCACCCGCGCGCTGGCCTACATCCTCAGCCACGGCGCCGATGGCCTGGCCCGGGTGGCCGAAGACGCGGTGCTCAACGCCAACTACGTGCTGCGCAGCCTTGAAGGCGAGCTTACCGCGCCGTTCGGGGCAAGCGGCCCGTGCATGCACGAGGCGCTGTTCAGCGATGCGGGCCTGGCCGAAGGCTTCACCACGCTCGACATCGCCAAGGGCCTGATCGACGAGGGCTTCCACCCGATGACGGTCTATTTCCCGCTGGTGGTCCACGGCGCGATGCTGGTCGAGCCGACCGAGACCGAGAGCAAGGCCGGGCTCGACCGCTTCATCGGCTCGCTGCGCAGTCTTGCCCGCCGGGCAAAGCAGGGCGATCCCGCGCTGAAGAGCGCGCCGCACTTCGCCCCGCGCCGCCGGCTCGACGAGACCCAGGCTGCGCGCAAGCCGGTGCTGGTGTGGAAGGGCGATCAGGAGGGCTAAGCCGATGTGGCACGGGATGTTCACCTTCACCAATCTGCTCGCGCTGGCCGCCTGGGTGGTGCTGGTATTCCTGCCGCGCACGCCTTTCGCGCGATCAGCGGTGATGTATCTCGGCGCGGGGCTGCTGTGCCTGATCTATGCGCTGTGCTTTGCGCTGTTCCTGTCGGGCACGGTCGATAACGGGGTCCTGCCGGGCGCCGGCGAGCCGGGTGCCAGCTCGATCGAAGGCGTGCGCGCGCTGTTCATGTCGGATGGCGGGGTGGTGATCGGCTGGACCCATTATCTGGCCTTCGATCTGTTCATCGGCCAGTGGATCAGCCGCGATGCCGATGCCAAGGGCTCTTCCAGGATTGCCCAGGCACCGGTGCTGCTGCTGACCTTCCTGGTCGGCCCGGTCGGGTTGCTGACCTGGCTGATCGTGCGCGAGCGGCGTGCCCGCGCCGCCGGGCGACCGGCCTGATCAGCCGGCCGGGGCCTTGGGCGCTTCGTAGTTCTCTTCGGTCAGGTCGAGCCGCTCGATCCGCGGTTTGGCCTCACGCGTGCGCAGGTGCGTGCCGGTTTCCGGGTCGTCGCTGACCCGCGCGGTCAGGGTATAGCGCTCGATCATGTAGAACCCGGGGGTGCTGTCGCCTCCGGTCTTGAGCGGGGCATAGACCCGGCGCGAGATGTTGCTGAGCACCGGCTTGGCCCAGCCGTTGTCACCCGATGAGCGCAGGATCTCGACGTCGCTGACCTTGCCGTCGGCGCCGATCCAGAAGCCGACATCGACCCACTGGCCATAACGGTTGGTTGAGAGCCGGGTCCAGGCCGGGCGGTCGTTGGCGCCGTCGGCCTGGGTCCGTTCGGACGTGTCGATCCGGCTGATCGGCTCGCTGTAGAGCAGTACCGGGCGGCTTGCCCCACCGCGCTGGGCAAATTCCTTGACCAGTTCATCGGTACTGGCTGCCGCACCCTGCTTGCGGTCAACCCGGGCGCGCAGCACCTTGGCGGCGAGCACGAATTCCTCGCCGCCGGGCAATGGGTTGTCGGTCAGCAGCGCCAGCCGCTTGTCGAGTTCCTTGCGGTTTGCCGGGGTCGGCTCGGCATCGAAGCGGGTGCGGGCGATCAGCGCCAGTCGCAGCCGGGCAAAGCTGGCGACGCGATATTGCTTGGCACCCAGCGCGCGCTTTTCGACATCGCGATAGATCCGTTCTGCCTCTTCGGGGAAACCCAGCTTGGCGCGGCTGTCGCCCACTTCGACATCGGCCACCAGCGTCCGGAAATCCTCGTTGCCGAACTTGTCGCGCAGGGTATCGCGCATGCCCAGCGTGGAGAGCTGGTATTCGCGGCCTTCGCCCATGTGTTCGGCGACCCGGCCGTTGGCGCGCAGCAGGTCCGAAACCTCGACCGGGAATTCCTTGCCGTGCTTGCGGTTGCGGCCAAGCGAGGCATGCAGGGTGCGCTGCGCGGTCTTGTAATCGCCGTTCACAAACAGATTTTCGGCATGGGCAAGGGTTGCGGCAATATCCTCGTTCGGCGGGCACTTGCGCTTGATGCAGTTCTCCAGCGCCGCCGCCGTGTCAGACAGCGGACGCCCCTGGACGACGATGTCCTGCGCCGCCGCGGGCATGGCGAAGGCCAGCGCCAGCGCGGCACCGGCCAGAAGGCGAAAGCTACGGGAAGCGGACATCGATTAACCCCTGGACAAATTTGCTCGATCCAAGGCTAACCGCCCCCGCGATCGGGGAAATATGCAATCGACGAACGGCCTGTTGCCGTCCGACCAGCGACCTTATTTGATCGCCCGGTCGCCCGCTTCACCGACCGACTGGATATCGCGTCCCAGTCCCTTGACGGTGTTGCAGGCAGTTGCCCCGAGCATCAGCCCGGCAGCAGTCAGGACAAGGACCAATTTGCGAACCAAAGGACTCTCCGGCCTGAATGAGAACAGAGCATGCGCCCCGCGTGCCCGGCTGGCAAGCCGGTGTGGCTCCGGCTGCCGCTCATTCGGCGCTGCTGGCCGCAGCAGGCGGGATACGGCGATGGTGCAGGTGCTCGCGCCAGGCAATCACCGCACCGGCGGCGATGATTGCGGGGGCGCCGAACCAGGTCGAGGAGGGCGGGAATTCATCCCAGATCGCCCAGCCATAGAGCGTCGCCCAGACCAGCGCCGAATAGTCCATCACGATGACGCTGGCGACCTGGCCATAGCGCAGCGAGGCGGTCAGCAGCAGTTGCCCGACCAGTCCCAGCACTCCGCCGCCAAGCAGCAGGAACCACTGCCAGGCGCTGTGCTGGCTGGCATAGAACGGCAGGCCCAGCGCCAGGATCGGTGCGGAAATCGCCGCGAACCAGAACACGATCGAAAGCGATTCCTCGGTCCGCCCCAGGTCGCGGACCTGGATCGAGATCAGCGCGACCATGAACCCGGCGCCAAGCCCCACCGCCGCTCCGAGCGCGGGGATCGAGGCGTGCCCGGGCTGGGCGATGATCACCACCCCGGCAAAGCCCAGCGCCACCGCCAGCCAGCGAACCGGGCCGACCTGTTCCTTGAGCAGCAGCACGGACAGGATCACCGCGAAGACCGGCGTGGTGAAGCCCAGCGTGGTCGAAACCGCCAGCGGAAGCAGGATTGGCGCGCCGAAGGTGAAGAACATCCCGGTCATGCCCAACAGCGCGCGGCGGGCATGATCGGGCAGGCGCGCGGTCTTCAGCCGGTCGGTCTGGCCGCGCAGCGCCAGCCAGCCGAGGATCAGCACCACCGATGGCACCTGCCGCCAGAACAGGATTTCCGGGAAGGCCACCCCGCTGGCGGCGGTGAACTTGACCACCATCACCAGGGTCGACAGCACCATCGTCGCCAGCAGGCGCAGGCCAAGCGCGTAAAGGGGCTTCTGGACAGGTTGCACGATCCCGCTCTAAGGCCCGGCTTCGATTATGCGAAGTCTATTCCCCGAATCCGTCCGTCCTGAGCTTGTCGAAGGACTGCTTTTTCATCCTGGCGGCAGTGCGCCGGGCGCGAAGAGAAGGACAGTGGTTCGACAAGCTCACCACAGCCGGGGATGGGGCCTGGCATCACTTTGACGGACTGATCGCAGGCAGTGGACTGGCAAACAATCCTCTCGGACTGGCTCGACAAGGAATGGGTCCGCGCCGCGCTGCCGGCGGCGGGGCTGATGCTGCTGGCCATCCTTGCCTGGCGCGGCGACCGGCGGCGAATGACCCGCAGCAATCCCGATGCGGTCGGCTGGATGCCGTGGCGCGACCTGGCCTTCTGGGCCAGTGTCCTGGCGCTGCTGGCGGCGGTCTGGGCGGTGCAGCTGTGGCTGGCGGAGTAGGCTGAGCCAAAGAAAACGCACCGGAAGCCGAAGCCTCCGGTGCGCGGGGATAACCTTTGGATCGTGGCCTAGAGGCAGGCCTCGAGATAAGCCTGGTCGAACCCGAACTGACGGGCCTTTTCAAGCGTGTAGGGGCGCAGGCCGCTCGAACGGAATTCGCCGATGATCTTGCCGTCGTCGCTTTCGTCAAGGTATTCGAACTTGAACAGCGATTGCGTCACGATCACGTCACCTTCCATCCCGATCACTTCGGTGATCTCGGTGGTGCGGCGCGAACCGTCGCGCAGGCGCTTGACCTGGACGATCAGGTCGACCGATTCAGCGATCTGGCGCGAAATGGCTTCCTTGGGGATCTTGATGTCGCCCATCAGGATCATGTTTTCCATACGGCCGAGGCACTCGCGCGGGCTGTTGGCGTGGAGCGTACACATCGAACCGTCGTGACCGGTGTTCATCGCCGCGAGGAGGTCGAAACACTCCGCGCCGCGGATTTCGCCCAGGATGATCCGGTCAGGACGCATACGCAGGGCGTTCTTCACAAGGTCGCCGATGGTGATCGCGCCCTGGCCTTCAAGGTTCGGCGGGCGGGTTTCCAGCGGCAGCCAGTGCGGCTGCTGCAGCCGGAGTTCGGCGGCGTCTTCGATGGTCAGCACGCGCTCGCCCGGGTCGATCATCTTCGACAGGGCGTTGAGCATGGTCGTCTTACCCGAACCGGTACCGCCCGAGATGACGATGTTCATCCGGCAGGCGCCGGCGATCTTGAGGCAGGTCGCCATCTTCTCGCTCATCGAACCGAAGTCCTTGAGCATGTCGATGGTGATCGGCTTCTCGGAAAACTTACGAATCGAGATCGCGGTGCCGCGCAGGGACAGCGGCGGAACGATGACGTTGACGCGGCTGCCGTCCTTGAGGCGGGCGTCGGCCAGTGGGGTGGTCTGGTCGACGCGGCGGCCGACCTGGTTGACGATCCGCTGGGCGATCTGGAACAGGTGCTGTTCGTCGCGGAACCGGATCGGCGCGATCTGCAGCTTGCCCTTCTTTTCGATGTAGGTCTGTTCGGGCCCGTTGACCATGATATCGGACACGTCCGGGTCGTTGAGCAGCTCTTCAAGCGGACCAAAGCCGAGCAGCTCGTCGATCAGCACCTTTTCCAGCGCGAACTGTTCGCGCCGGTTGAGCGTGACCTTCAGTTCGGCCAGCACTTCCATGATGATCGGGCGGAATTCCTCGGACAGTTCGTCCTTGGTCAGCGTTGCCGCCGCTTCGGGATCGACGCGTTCGAGCAGGCGGGGGAGGACCTGTTCCTTGATCTTGTGAACCGAGGCTTCGAAACCCTGGGCCTCGTAGTTGCCTTCGGCGATGCCGTTGACCCGGTCCTGCAGGCGGGTCATCGCATCCTGCTTCAGCGCCGGGCCGTCCATCGATGGCAGCGCAGCCGCGACATCTTCGCCGGGCAGCGGCGGGAATTGTTCGCCGCCGATCCCGCCCGGGCCCTGCGGCTTGGCCGCGTCGATTCCGCCCTTCATGGGACGGGCAACGCCGAATTGCGGCCTGGCCCCCGGGGCCATGCCACCTGCACCGTTGCGTCGGCCGAATGCGCTCATCTTGCCTCTATCCCCCGGAATTCAGCGATCAATATGCCCTCGGGATGGATACCTTTGGGCTAATCGGAATGGTGAATAAGCGGGAAACTTTGAATATTTCCTAATGGATGCGGAAATCTTTCGGATCAGTGAGATAGGCCGTTAGCGTGGCCTCGGCGACGCGCGGCCAGCGGTAGTGGTCCGCAATTGCCGCCAACGAGCCGGTAACGAAACCGGCGCGGTGCCCGGCCGGCCACTGTGCAAGGTCGGCGATCCTCTCTGCCCAGGCTTGCGGATTGCCGGACTGGACCAGCATTCCGGTAACCTTGTCGATCACAGCGGCCGGCAGGCCGCCGCAATCCGCGGCCAGTACCACGCCTCCGGCCGCAGCTGCCTCGCAGGCGACCAGGCCGAAGCCTTCGAATTCGCCGTTGGCCGGCTCGATGTTGGGAACCACCACGGCCAGCGCCTCGCGATAGGCCCGGGCGAGCGCCTCGCCGCCGAGCGTGCCGAGGTAGCGAACCCGCGGATTTCCTAGCGCTGCGGCCTCCTGCGGATCGGTCAGCGGGCCGGCAACGTGGAGTTCGATTTCGGGGGGAAGGAGGGGCAGGACCTGGCGGATGAACCAGGCGCAGCCCTTGCGTTCGACCAGCCGTCCGGCGAACAGCAGGTGGCGGCCCGGGGCGGTGACTTCCGGCGAAGCAACCAGATCGGTGGCGAGCGGGATCACCAGGATGTTTTTCCAGCCATATCCACGGGTTATCCGCTCCGTCGCAGGAGAGTTGGCGGTCACCAGCGCCTGGCGAAGCAGCCGCGCGCCTAGCCGCAGGTAGGCGCCATAGGCGCGGCCCTTGAGCCCCCCGCGGCGCGGATAGGAAACGTCGGTGCCGTGTGCCGTCAGCACCACCCGGGCGGCACTAAAGCGCCACCTGGCCAGCACACCAAGCGGCCACAAGGCCATGTCGCCGATATGCACGACGTCCGGCGCCGTTTTCCGGGCCAGGATCCGGCGCAACACGGTGAAGGGAAAGCCGAGCAGGGCAGCAGCCGAGGGCGGTCGCCCATCTGACCGGCCGGGCAGGGCGATCACCTTGACCGGGGCAAGCCGGGCCAGTTCGTCCGACAGACGGTGCGCCCAGGTTTCCATCCCGCCGACGGCAGGCGCCCACTTGCGGGTGATGAACAGGATCTCGGGCGCTGCCATGGCGGATCAGACCCGCGCTTCGATCCACAACCGGGCTTCGAACCACTTGCCCACCAGCGGCAGGCGCGAGAGCGGGTGAAGCCACTTGAGGACGTTGTAATGGGCGATATGGGAAAGGAGTATCCCGTCGCGCGGAAAGCCGGCCCTGACCAGCATCTCCACCGTCTGCGCGCCGTTCCTGACCGCGATGTGTTCGGGAAACTGGCGCAGGATTCCGGCGTCCTTGGCCCGTTCCATGAAGAAATCGCCGTTGGGGGTGTGCAGGTAGAGCGTACCCCCCGGGGCCAGCGACTGGCGGATCGCGGCATAGATCGGCACGGCCACATCGTCGGTCACGTGCTCCGAAAAGTCGAGCGTCGCGGCGGCATCGAAATGGGCGGGGCGGGCCGCGCAGAAGGCGATGATGTCGTCGCAGTGAAAGCGGTAGTTGCGGCACCCCTCGCGCTCGGCCCAGGCATTGGCCGAGGCGATGAAATCGGGCGAGAAATCGACCCCGTCATAGCTTCCCGCGCGCGGGCCGAGTGCGTGGAGCAGCATGCCGTTGCCACAGGCGAAATCGGCCAGCCAGGCATCGGGAGCCAGCCGCATCCGCCGGGCCAGATTGCGCACCCGGTCGATCGGCTTGGCGTTGTAGCGTTCGACATAGTCGCCGCTGTGCAGGGCAATCGCGTCGCTCATCGGCTCTCCGGAAGGCTGGCGCGGACCGCGCCGAATTCAAGCAGGGGGGCATAGATAGCCGCGGTGAGGAACTGCGTCACCCGGTTCACTGCCACGGCGAGGAAGGCGCTCTCGGGCGAGGCGTGGACCGCCTGGGCCATCAGCGCGCCCAGCGCCTCGCTCACCCCGAGCCCGCCTGGAACCAGCGAGCTGGCCGATCCGGCGATTGCGGCAAGCACATAGGGAAAGGTTTCGGCCAGCCCCAGCGCCGCGCCGACCACCGCGAAGGACAGCCACAGCCGCAGCGCGGCGAGGGCCAGCCCGGCGATCCGCTGGGCCAGGGTAAGCGCGGCATTGGCAGTTCCTCCCAGCCTCGCGACATGGACCAGCGCGGCAAGCGAAACCGCCGCCCCGCCGCCCAACAATGCCCATCCGGCGAGCGGCGCCGAACCGAGCAGGATCGCGCCCGCCGCGATCGCGGCCAGGGCAATCCACAACAGCGCCGTGCCGATCACCAGCGCGGCGCTGCGCCCGGCCGGGATTCCGGCGCCGACCAGTGTGGCGGTACGGACGATCGCCCCGCCGGGCAGCGGCAGCGCCTCGGCCATCTGTGCCCGGGCCGAAGCGCGCAGCGCCGCGCCAAAGCCCAGCCGTGCGCCCGCGGTCTTCGCCAGCAACATCAGCGAAACCGCGCTGTAGGCCAGCGTTACCAGCCCCATGCCGAGCGTCAGCACCACCAGCGCGGCAAGGTCGATCCGCTCAAGCGTGAGGCCGAGGCCAAGGAACGACCAGACCGTCCCGGCCAGGAACAGCACCAGCGCCGCCGCCACTATCGGGGTGCGCCAGCGCGCCAGTGCGGTGCGCAGCGGCTCGGCGCGGGCGCTGAGGCGGGTGAGGAGATCGGGCAGGGCCATGGCGATCAGAAGTCCGTGAACCACGGGCCGGTCGGGGCCGGTTCGGCCGGAGCCGGGCGGGCCTTGGCCCAGATCAGCCGGGTCTTGCCGCCACGCGGCTCGGCACGGTGCGGTCCGCGATCAAGTTCGATCACCGATCCGGCGGGATGCAGTTTCCCGTCGATCAGCAGCTCCGCGCCCTCGATCCGGTAGCTGCCCGGAACCAGCAGGGTGAA
>CAZNII010000015.1:21430-36091 GCA_964573075.1 uncultured Novosphingobium sp.
CGATCAGCAGCTCCGCGCCCTCGATCCGGTAGCTGCCCGGAACCAGCAGGGTGAATTCTCCGGCCGAGGCAATCTCGCGCCCGGCGACCCAGAATGGCCCCCAATAACGGACATAGCTCCCGCGCAGCGCGGCAAGGTCTTGCTCCAGCAGTTCGGGTACCGGCTGGTTGCCGCCCATTACCCGCTCGAACAGCGGATCGGCGGCCAGCACCAGCGGCACCGCGCGCCGCGCAAGCGTATCGGCCATCGCCGGGTAGGAGCCCTGCCGGTAGAGCGCGATCCCCATCGGGGTCATGAAGGCATTGGCCTTAGGAAAATTGCCGAGCATCGCGCAGCTGTCGAAATAGGCCGGATGGTCGGGGAACAGGCGCTCGGCCTGGGCCAGCAACTGGCGCTGCCGGTCTTGCGGGCCGGGCTGCTCCATCATCCAGACCGCCACGGCCAGCGCGGCCAGAACCACGGCGATCAGCGCCTCGGAATAGCGCAGCAGCGCCCGGTCCATCACCGGGGCCAGCCCGGCGCAGACCGGGGCGAGCATGAAGACAAAGTAATAGGGCGCGGAGTTATGGTAGAACAGCAGCGTCGCCAGCGGCGCCACCAGCCCGATCAGCGCTAGTTTTTCCGCCAGCGGCCGTTCGGCGCGGCGCAGCACGAAGGGGAAGGCCAGCAGCATGGCGGTGACCACCGGGGCAATTGCCGCGCCCTTCAGGTGGTGCGGCCAATAGGGCTGGATCCCCAGGCTGAACATCTTGCCCCCGGCCCGGCCGAGGATGGCCTTGGCCTCGTCATCGACATTGCCGGCGAGCGAAGCCGCGTGGAGCCAGTAGATCGCGGCAAAGGCCACGGCGCTGGCCAGCGCGATCCCGGCCAGCCGCGCCAGTGTGGCCGGTGCGCGGCCGCTTTCCTGCCAGCGCAGCCAGGCGATCCCGGCGAAGACCGGGGCATAGAGCACCGCCTTGATCGTCAGCATCGCCGCCGTGCCGATCAGCAGCCCGGTGGCGATGATCGCGCCCGGGCCCAGCCGGCTGCGCAGCGCGATCCAGGCCGCGCCCATCAGCAGCGCGGCGGCGGGCGCATCGAAGCGGAACGAGGTGGCGTGCTGGAACACGTAACCGGCCCCGGCATAGGCGAGCGCGCAGAGCCAGGCGGCCTGGCGGCTGGCAAAGCGCCCGGCGATCCCGGCAATCGCCAGCAGGGTCGCAATCTCACAGCCCAGCATGAACCAGCGGATCGTGACGATGTGGTCGATCCCGCTGCCGGGCAAGGCCGTGACCCACAGGAAGGCGCGAGTGTAGAGCGTCTGCAGCGGCTGGACCAGCGTGCCGGCGGCCAGCTTGTGAACCTGGCTGTAGTGGTAGAATTCGTCCCAGTTGACCGCGCGGCCGATCACCAGCGTCGCCTGCAGCGCCAGCACCAGCACCAGCATGGCGAGCGGCCAGAACGGCGGTTTGACAAGCGGCCGGGCGGCCATGGCTCAGGCCGCCTTGTCGCGCCTGGCAGCGTCCTTTTCGGCGCCTTCCAGGGCGGCGACCTTTTCCTCGAGCCGGCGCACGTGCGAGAGCGTCGCCTCGAGCAGCTTGCGGTTGGCGCCGATCAGTTCGGCGAGCAGCCCCATCAGGCCGGTCAGCACGCCCAGCACCAGCAGCGATCCGCCCAGCACCAGCGACTGGACGTGGCCGTCGCCCGCGCCATTGGCCCAGAACCACAGGAAGCGGACGATCGGGGCGAGGCCGATCAGGGCGATCAGCCCGCCGATCGCGGCAAAGGTGCGCAGCGGGTTATAGGTGGCATAGGCCCGGACCATCGTCATCAGCTGGCGGGCGATGAACTGCGGGATCGATTTGAACAGGCGGCTGGGGCGCAGCGTGGCATTGGTCCGCACCGGCACGCTGACGATCTTGAAGCGCTTGCGTCCGGCCTGGATCAGCATGTCGGTGGTATAGGAAAATTCGGTGGTGATCGTGATCCGCTGGGCGGCGGCGCGCGACAGGGCCCGAAAGCCGCTGACGGCGTCGGTCACTTCGGTGCGCGAGAGGCTGCGCACCACCGCGCTGCCAAGCCGCTGGAGCAGGCGCTTGAACGGGCCGAAATGGGCGTTTTCGCCAACCCCGCGATCACCGATCACCAGGTCTGCCTGGTGCGCGACGATCGGCGCGACCAGCTTGGCGATGTCTTCGCCGGCATATTGCCCGTCGGCATCGGTGTTGACGATGATATCGGCCCCGGCGGCCAGCGCGGCGTCGATCCCGCTCTGGAAGGCGGCGGCCAGCCCGCGGTTGCGGCGGTGGCGGACGACATGGTGGACGCCGAAACGGCGCGCGACCTCGGCAGTGCCATCGTGGCTGCCGTCGTCGATCACCAGGATCTCGATGCTGTCTACCCCGGGCAGGCGCCGGGGCAGCCCGACCAGCGTATCGGGCAGGCTGTCAGCCTCGTTGAAGCACGGGATCTGGATGATCAGCTTGGTCACAATTGCCCCATTTCGCACCGCCGGCCGGTTAGGGGTTGTTAAGCATGACTGTTTAACAGCGGGTAAACCCTGCGCGCCCCTTGGCGCGACCGGCAAGCCTGCCTAGAGCCAGCTTTCGGAAGGAGCAGGGCTTGCGGCAGAACGAACGGACCGGGTTGCTCTATGCGCTGGCGGGCTTTGCCACGCTCTCGCTGGGCGATGCGGTGATCAAGACCATGGCCGGGCTCTGGTCGCCGGTGGGGATCGCCGCGCTGCGTTTCAGCCTGGCAACGATCGGACTGGCCGCGCTGCTCGGCTGGCGCGAAGGCCGGGCCGGATTCCGCCTGGCCCAGCCCCGGGCGCAGTTCGGCCGCGGGGCGGCGCTGGCGGTATCCTCGACGATCTTCTTCACCTCGCTGTTCGTCCTGCCGCTGGCCACCGCCACCTCGATCAGCTTCACCACCCCGATGTTCACCGCGATCCTGGCCGCGCTGCTGCTGGGCGAACCGCTGCGCCGGGCGACCCTGATCGCTTCGGCGGTGGCCTTTGCCGGGGTGCTGGTGATCCTGCGCCCCAACCTGGCCGAAGCCGGCTGGTGGGCGGTTCTGCCGATCTTTTCGGCGATGACCTTCAGCCTGCTGATCATCGGTAACCGGGCCGTGGCGGGAACGGCTTCGGCGCTGGCGATGCAGTTCTGGGTGGCGGTATTCGCATCGCCGATCCTGCTGCTCGCCGCGCCGCTGTTCGCGCAGTCCGGGGTGGACCGGTTTGCCCTTGGCTGGCCCGCCTGGAGCGTCGTCGCGCGCTGTGCTTTCGTCGCGGTTTCAGCCACTTGCGCGCACTGGCTGATCTATCTTGGGACGACCCGCGCCGGCGCGGCGACTGTCGCGCCGATGACCTATGTCCAGCTGCTGGTAGCAACCCTGCTCGGCTGGCTGTGGTTCGGCACCCACCCCGATGCAATGACCCTGCTGGGCGCGGCGATCATCATCGGCGCCGGGCTCTACCTGTGGCGCGCCGGCCAGGTCCGCGAACCGCCCGAGAGCGAATGAGCGGGGCTTTCGGCTGCGTCGGCATCGCGCTAAACCCGGCGTTCATTTCGCCCCGGGCAGAGACCTGACGATGAAGAAGCTGATTGCCGCCGCCCTGCTGATCCTTGCCGCGCCGACCCTGGCGCAGACTGTCGCCCGGCCCCAATTGCCCGGCTGGATGGCCGGCACCTGGATGATGGAAGACGGCGCCGAATGGTCGGACGAGGTCTGGACCGATCCGCGCGGCGGGATGATGATCGGGGTCTCGCGCTCGGGCTTCGGGCCGCAGCTGCAAAGCTGGGAAGTGGCGCAGATCCGGGTCAAGCCCGATGGTACGATCAGCCTGTTCGCCCAGCCGCAGGGCAAGGCCGCCCACGAATTCCCGATGGTGCTGATCAGCGAGGAAGCGATCGAATTCGCCAACCCGGCGCACGATTATCCGCAACGGATCCGCTATTGGCGGCAGGGAAAGTTGCTGATGGCAGAGATTTCGTTGCTCGACGGCAGCCGCGCGGTGCGCTGGAACTATCGCCCGGTGGTGCCGCCGCGCGATGAGGTCGAATGAGATGAAAAGCCGACAGTTCCGGCAGGTCGATGTGTTCACCGCCGTGCCTTACAAGGGCAATCCGGTGGCCGTGGTGCTCGATGGCGAGGGCCTCTCCAGCGAGGAGATGCAGGCCTTCGCCAACTGGACCAACCTGTCCGAAACCACCTTCGTGCTGCCGCCCGACGATCCGGCGGCGGACTATCGGGTGCGGATCTTCACGCCCAGGGCCGAGCTGCCCTTTGCCGGGCATCCGACGCTGGGCACCGCCCACGCCGTGCTGGAAGCCGGGCTGGCGAGCGCCAGGGATCGCCGGCTGGTGCAGCAATGCGCGGTCGGGCTGGTTGAGCTGACCGTGGGCGGGCAGGGCCTTTCGTTCAAGCTGCCGCGCTACGCGCTGGAGGAGCTGAGCGATCCCGAGGCGACCGCGTGGATCGGCGCGGAACTGCGCGGCAGGGCCCAGGCGGTCAATGTCGGGCCGACCTGGTTGATCGCCGAACTGGCCAGCATCGCGGCGCTCGAAAGCCTCGATCACGACGCGGCGCGGCTGGCGGCCTATTACCTGCCGCTCGGCATGACCGGCGCGACCCTGTTTGCGGCCGAGGGCGAGCGCGTGGTCGTCCGCAGCTTCGCCCCCGGCGACGGCATTGCCGAAGACCCGGTCTGCGGCAGCGGCAACGGAGCGGTGGCGGCCTACCGGCTGCTGTCCGGACAGGTGGCGGATGGAGACAGCTATGTCGCCAGCCAGGGCCGCCAGGTCGGGCGCGACGGCTTCGTTCAGGTGCGCTTCGAGGGCGGCGACATCCACATCGGCGGGCAATGCGTGACCTGTATCGAGGGGACGGTCACGCTGTGATCCGCACCCGCCTGACCGAGCGGCTGGGGCTGGACCTGCCGCTGATGCTCGCGCCGATGGCGCTGGCCGGCGGGGGCGATCTGGCGGTGGCCTGTGCCGAGGCCGGGGCTTTCGGGCTGGTCGGCGGCGGCTATGGCGATCTCGCCTGGACCCGCCGCGAATGGCAGATCGCCGCGCGGCGGCTGGCCAACACCGCCGCGGCGCAGCGGGTGGGCTGCGGGTTCATCACCTGGAAGCTCGATCAGGATGCCTCGGCGCTCGATTGGGTGCTCGACCAGCCGCTGGCGCCAAAGGCGATATTCCTCAGCTTCGGCGATCCGCGCCCCTATGCGGAGCGGATCCGCGCGGCGGGGGCAAGGCTGATCTGCCAGGTGCAGTTCCTGGACCAGGTTCCGCTGGCGGTCGAGGCCGGGGCCGAGATCATCGTCGCCCAGGGCGGCGCGGCCGGGGGGCACGGCGCGGCGGCGGCGACCGCGCGCTCGGCCATGGTCTTCGTCCCCGAAGTGGCCGACTGGCTCGCCGCCAACGCACCCGAGGTGCTGCTGCTCGGCGCGGGCGGGATTGCCGACGGGCGGGGGCTGGCCGCGCTGCTGATGCTTGGCGCGGACGGCGCGCTGCTCGGCTCGCGCCTCTGGGCCACGGCCGAAGGGCTGGCCCCGGCAGCGGCCAAGGAGCTTGCCACCCGCACCGACGGCGACGGCACCGCGCGCTCGGCGATCTTCGACGTCCTGCGCCGCAAGGACTGGCCGGCCGCGTACGACTTTCGCGCCCTGCGCAACGCCCTCCACCGCGAGTGGGAAGGGCGCGAAGCCGAACTGCGCGCCGATCCGGAGAGCGCCCGCGCGGCCTTCGACACGGCCGTCGCAGCGGGTGACTTTGCCGGGGCCAACGTGACCGTAGGCGAAGCGACCGGCCTGATCCGCGACGTGCCGGGGGCAGGCGATGTGCTGCGCCGGATCGCGAACGACGCCGAAGCGCGGCTTGCAATGTCGGCCTCGCATATCGCGATCTAGCCGATCAAGCGGAGAAATCGTGGTTAAGCCTGTTGCGGTCCGGGCTTCCGCTTCTTATTCCCGATTCACACGGAAAGTGGACCGATGCATCGTAGATGATTGGTCGCTGATGGCAGTAAGCCAAAGCCACGTCTCGGCGTCATACCGAAGCGCTTCCCGGTTCCTCAGAACCAGTATGAAGCAGCAGGTATGGCACAAAATTACAAGAAAATCAGATTGATAAAGTTCCACGAGCAGCATGGCCGGTGCTATTACTGCGGTTGCATAATGTGGGAATGGCAGTGCTCAGGGCAGGTGCGAAAGGGGCCGGAGGCACTCTGGTACCAATGCACTGCCGAGCACCTCACCGCTCGCTCGGACGGGGGTGGTAATGAGGCCGACAACATCGCTGCCGCATGCCTGCGCTGCAATCGCGAGCGCCATCTGATGCGGCCGGTACTCGAGCCGGCAAAGTACCGCGCGTATGTTCAAACTCGGATGGAGAAGGGTGAATGGCACCAACCGGGGCCGCACTGACCGAATCGAAAAGGGCGGCCCGAAGACCGCCCTTTTCCTGTCCGGTACTGCCTAAAGCCTCAGCCTTCGACGTGTTCCGCAAGGACCGTCAGGCCGTTTTCGCCGACTTCGGCAAAGCCGCCCTGGACCTCGATCTCCTCGGGCTGGCCGCCGTCGGTCTTGTAGATCTTGAGCGTGCCGTCGCGGACGGTCGACATGAAGGGCGCGTGGCCTTCCAGCACGCCGAACTCGCCCTCGGTGCCGGGGACGACGACCATGTAGACGTCGTCCGACCGAACCAGACGCGCAGGCGTGACGAGTTCGAAGTGCAGTGCCATGTCCTTAGGCGTCCTCAGCCAGCTTCTTGGCCTTTTCGACCGCTTCGTCGATCCCGCCGACCATGTAGAAGGCGGCTTCGGGCAGGTGGTCGTATTCGCCGTCCACAACCGCCTTGAACGAACGCACGGTGTCTTCGACCTGGACGAACTTGCCCGGGATGTTGGTGAAGACTTCGGCGACGTGGAACGGCTGCGACAGGAAGCGCTGGATCTTGCGGGCGCGGGCGACGGTGAGCTTATCTTCTTCGCTCAGTTCGTCCATGCCGAGGATGGCGATGATGTCCTGCAGCGACTTGTACTTCTGCAGGGTTTCCTGAACGCGGCGGGCCACGTCGTAGTGCTCCTGGCCGACGACGGCCGGGGTCAGCACGCGGCTGGTCGAGTCGAGCGGGTCAACCGCCGGGTAGATGCCCAGTTCCGAGATCGCACGGCTCAGGGTGGTCGTAGCGTCAAGGTGGGCGAACGAGGTGGCCGGGGCAGGGTCGGTAAGGTCGTCGGCCGGAACGTAGATGGCCTGGACCGAGGTGATCGAGCCCTTGGTGGTCGAGGTGATGCGTTCCTGCAGCGCGCCCATGTCGGTCGCGAGGGTCGGCTGATAGCCCACCGCCGAAGGAATACGGCCGAGCAGTGCCGACACTTCCGAACCGGCCTGGGTGAAGCGGAAGATGTTGTCCACGAAGAACAGCACGTCCTGGCCTTCCTGGTCGCGGAAGTATTCGGCCATGGTCAGACCCGAAAGCGCGACGCGGGCGCGGGCGCCCGGGGGCTCGTTCATCTGGCCGAACACCAGGGCCACCTTCGAACCGTCCGGCGTGGCGTTGCCGTCGGCGTCCTTGGCGATAACCCCGGCGTCGAGGAATTCGTGGTAGAGGTCGTTGCCTTCACGGGTGCGTTCACCGACGCCCGCGAAGACCGAGACGCCGCCGTGGCCCTTGGCGATGTTGTTGATCAGTTCCTGGATCAGCACGGTCTTGCCGACGCCCGCACCGCCGAACAGGCCGATCTTGCCGCCCTTGGCGTAGGGGGCGAGCAGGTCGATGACCTTGATGCCGGTGACCAGAATGGCCGCTTCGGTCGACTGTTCGACGAATTCCGGGGCCTTGGCGTGGATCGGCGCGCGCATGTCGGTATCGACCGGGCCGCGTTCGTCGATCGGATCGCCGACGACATTGAGGATGCGCCCCAGGGTGCGCGGACCGACCGGAACCGAGATCTGGTTGCCGGTGGCGACCACGGCCTGGCCGCGGGTCAGACCGTCGGTCGAGTCCATCGCGATGGTGCGGACGGTGTTTTCACCCAGGTGCTGGGCAACTTCGAGCACCAGGCGGTTGCCGTTGTTGTCGGTTTCGAGCGCCGAAAGGATCGCCGGCAGTTCGCCGTCGAAGGTCACGTCGACGACGGCGCCGATGACCTGGCTGATCTTGCCGGTGGCGGCAGCGCTGGTGGCGGCCGGAGCGGCCTTCTTGCGGGTCTTGGGAGCGGCGGTTGCCATTGTCAGTTTCCTTGCCTTGAATCTCTTACAGCGCTTCAGCGCCAGCGATGATTTCAATCAGTTCGGTGGTGATCGCGGCCTGGCGGCTGCGGTTGTACTGGATGGTCAGCTTGTTGATCAGCTCGCCCGCGTTGCGCGTCGCGTTGTCCATCGCGGTCATCGAGGCGCCCTGTTCCGAAGCGCTGTTTTCCAGCAGCGCGCCGAAGATCTGGGTGCGCAGATAGCGCGGCAGCAGCGCGGCGAGGATTTCCTCCTCGTCGGGCTCGTAATCGACCGAGGCGCTGGCCCCGGCAGCCGCTTCGGCCTTGGGGGCCGGAACCGGGATGATCTGCTGCTGGGTCGGGATCTGCGCCAGCGCGCTCTGGAAGCGCGAGTAGAACAGGTGGGCGATGTCGAACTTGCCTTCGTCGTAGAGCGCCAGCAGTTCGGCCGCGATCGCTTCGGCCTCGGCATAGCCGGGCTCGCGCACCGCAGTGGTGTCATAGCTGGCCAGCACCGCCTTGGGATAGGCGCGGCGGATCACCGCGCGGCCCTTGCGGCCGACGAGGTAGAACAGCACGGTCTTGCCCTGGGCTTCCAGCTCGCGCGCGGCGACCAGCGCCGCCTTGACGATGTTGGAATTGAACGCGCCGCACAGGCCCTTGTCGCTGTTGGCGACGACCAGCAGGTGGACCTGGTCCTTGCCGGTGCCGGCGAGCAGCTTGGGGCTGGATTCGCTGACGGTCACCTTGCCGGCGATCGATCCCATCACCGCAGCCAGCCGCCCGGCATAGGGGCGCGCAGCCTCTGCCGCGGTCTGCGCCTTGCGCAGCTTTGCGGCGGCGACCATCTGCTTGGCCTTGGTGATCTTCTGGGTCGATTTGACCGAGTTGATCCGCCCTTTGAGTTCCTTGAGTGAAGCCACTCTAACTCTACTCCTGTTCCGTCATTCCCGCGAAAGCGGGAACCCAGTTCCTTGGCCGCCCTGGGTCCCCGCCTTCGCGGGGATGACGACGGTCTGTTAATCCTTACGCGAACTGCTTCGCGAAAGCGTCGAGCGCGGCGACGGTCTGCTTCTTGGCGTCATCGCCAAAGTCGCGGCTGTCGCGGATCAGCTTCAGCGTGTCGGCGTGCTTTTCGCGCATGAAGCTCAGCATTTCGGCTTCGTAGCGGGTCACGTCACCGGTAGCTATGCCGTCGAGATAGCCGTTGGTGCCGGCGAAGATCGACACGGTCTGCTCTTCGAACGGCAGCGGGCTGAACTGGGCCTGCTTGAGCAGCTCGGTCAGGCGCGCACCGCGGTTGAGCAGCTTCTGGGTCGAGGCGTCGAGGTCCGAACCGAACTGGGCGAAGGCCGCCATTTCGCGGTACTGCGCCAGCTCCAGCTTGATCGAGCCGGCAACCTTCTTCATCGCCTTGGTCTGGGCCGCACCACCGACGCGCGACACCGAGATGCCGACGTTGATGGCCGGGCGGATGCCCTGGTAGAACAGGCCGGTTTCAAGGAAGATCTGGCCGTCGGTGATCGAGATCACGTTGGTCGGAATGTAGGCCGACACGTCGCCAGCCTGGGTTTCGATGATCGGCAGCGCGGTCAGCGAACCGCCGCCCTGGCTGTCGTTCATCTTGGCCGCACGCTCGAGCAGGCGGCTGTGGAGATAGAACACGTCGCCCGGATAGGCTTCGCGGCCCGGCGGGCGGCGCAGCAGCAGCGACATCTGGCGATAGGCGACGGCCTGCTTGGAAAGGTCGTCGTAAACGATCACGGCGTGCATGCCGTTGTCGCGGAAGAATTCGCCCATGGTCGCGCCGGTGTAGGGCGCCAGGTACTGCAGCGGAGCCGGTTCCGAAGCGGTCGCGGCGACGACGATCGAATATTCCATCGCGCCGTTTTCTTCGAGCTGGCGGACGATCTGCGCCACGGTCGAGCGCTTCTGGCCGACGGCGACGTAGATGCAGTAGAGCTTCTTCGATTCGTCGGTGCCGGCGTTGACTTCCTTCTGGTTGATGAAGGTGTCGATCGCGACGGCGGTCTTGCCGGTCTGGCGGTCACCGATGATCAGTTCGCGCTGGCCACGGCCGACGGGAACCAGGGCGTCGATCGCCTTGAGGCCGGTCTGCACCGGCTCGTTCACCGACTGGCGCGGGATGATGCCCGGAGCCTTGACTTCGACGCGCTGGCGGGTGGCGTCCTTGATCGGGCCCTTGCCGTCGATCGGGTTGCCGAGCGCATCGACCACGCGGCCGAGCAGGCCCTTGCCGACCGGAACGTCCACGATGGTGCCGGTGCGCTTGACGGTGTCGCCTTCGCGGATTTCGCTGTCCGAGCCGAAGATCACGACGCCGACGTTGTCGGCTTCGAGGTTCAGGGCCATGCCCTTCACGCCGTTGGCGAATTCGACCATTTCACCGGCCTGGACGTTGTCCAGCCCGTGGATGCGGGCGATACCGTCACCCACCGAGAGCACGGAACCGACTTCCGAGACCTGGGCTTCGGTACCGAAGCTGGCGATCTGGTCCTTGATGACCTTCGAGATTTCTGCGGCGCGGATATCCATGTTCAGCCTTTCATCGCGTTAGCGAGAGTGTTCAAACGGGTACGGATCGAGCTGTCGATCTGGGTCGAGCCGATCTTGACGACGAGGCCGCCGAGGATCGCGGGATCGACGGTGGCGGAAAGGGTCACATCCTTGCCCTCGCGTGCCTTCAGCTTGGCGGCAAGCGCCTTCATCTGGGCATCGCTGAGCGGGTGGGCGCTGGTGACTTCGGCCTTGACCTCGCCGCGGGCGGCGGCGGCGATCGCGGCGAAGGCGCGGACCACATCGGGCAGAACGGCAAGCCGGCGGTTCTGGGCCAGCACGCCAAGGAACTTTACGGTCAGCGGCGAGAGCTTGAGCAGCTTGGCCACCCCCACCATCGCCTTGGCCGCGGCATCGCGCCCGACCTGGGGATTGCGAATCAGTGCCGCGAGGTCGGCCGATTCAGCCAGGGCCTGGCCAAGTGCGCCAAGATCCTTTTCCACGGCGGCAACCGCCTTGTTCTCAGCCGCCAGATCGTACAGCGCAGCGGCGTAACGCCCCTGAAGACTGGCACTTAAACTGGCCGAAATGCCGCCGGAATTCTCCACGCGCTCAGGTTCCTTGCATCGGGTGCAGTGGTGAGGCAGGACAGGCACCGAAAGTGCCGCAAGCCCCTTTGACGGGGGCGCGCATAGCGACGATTTTGCTGCGATGCAAGGTGGGCGAGGGAACTAACTTCCGGCCGGGCATCGGGAAGGGGAAATCCATGGCCGAATGGCTCAAGCTGACCATGTCCGACGGGCACGAGATGCCCTGCTATCATGTTGTGCCGCAGGGCGAGCGGCGGGGCGGGGTGGTGCTGGTCCAGGAAATCTTCGGGGTGACCGAACATATCCGCGAGATGTGCCAGGAATACGCCGCCGACGGCTATGAAGTGATCAGCCCGGCGCTGTTCGACCGGATCGAGGCCGGGCTGGAGCTGGGCTATACCGGCGCGGACTGGGAACGCGCGGTACGGATCGCGCGCGACGAGCAGCCGATTGAGCGCAGCCTCGACGATACCGCCGCCTGCATCGACTGGATTGCGGAGCGCGGCGGGCCGACTTTCATCGTCGGCTATTGCTATGGCGGCTCGCTCGCCTGGCGGATGGCCCAGACCCACGACAAGCTGGATGCGGCCAGCTGCTATTACGGCGGCCACGTCGCCGGGCGCTGGGCGGACGAGGCACCGCGCTGCGCGACGATCACCCACTTTGGCCGGTACGACAACCTGGTCGACTTCGCCGGGGTGGAGAAGCTGATCGAAAAGCAGCACCCGACCGCGCAGCACTTTGTCTATGAGGCCGGCCACGGCTTCAATTCCGACCGGCGCAAGGACTATCACTCCGAAAGCGCCGAACTGGCGAAGGAGCGCACGCTGATGCTGTTCCGGGCGCTGGGGGGATAGGGGATGGCCCGCATCCTCATCATCCTGCCCCAGACCGACTACGACCCGAGCGAGGTCGCGCTGCCCTGGCAGGTCTGGCATGAGGCCGGGCATGAGGTTCATTTCGCGACCGAGACCGGCGAGCCTGCCGCCTGCGATCCGGTGACGCTGACCGGCGCGGGGCTGCCGGTCTATGCCATGTCGCTCAAGGCCCGAGATCCGGCGCGCGCGGCCTATGCGGCGATGCTCGAGGATCCGGCTTATCAGCGCCCGCTGCGCTGGGATCAGGCCCGCGCCGCCGACTATGCCGCGCTGCACTTTCCCGGCGGGCACGCGCCGGGGATGCGGCCCTATTGCGAAAGCGGCGAAGTGGCGCGGCTGGCGCGGGAGGCCTTTGCCGCTGATCAGCCGGTCAGCGCGGTCTGCCACGGGGTGCTGCCGCTCGCGCGCGCGGGTGTGCTGAAGGGCAGGCGGACCACGGCGCTGACCGCGATGATGGAAGAGATCGCGGTACGGCTGACCGGGCGGGCGCTGCCGGGTCATTACCGGACCTATCCGGTCAGCGTCGAGGCCGAGGTGCGCGGGCGGATCGGCAGTGCCGGCCGGTTTGAGCGCGGCCCGGTTTTCCCGCGCTATGCCACGGCCAGCTCTCCGCAGGCCGGGTTTGTGGTCCAGGACGGCAACTACCTCTCCGCCCGCTGGCCCGGCGATGCCTGGACCCTGGCGGTGCGGCTGAACGAATTGCTTTGACCGCAAGGCGCGGGACGCGAGCGCAACAGAATCGCGGCAACAGGGGTTCAACCAAGGAGAACCCCAATGACCTATGCCATCACCGGCCTCGATCCCGCGACTTTCGCCTCGCTGTTCGCAATGTCGGACGCCGAACTGGCCGCTCGCAATGCAGTTCGCGTCACCGCCAGTGCCGATCGCGGCTTTCCCTGCCGGGTCAGTCTGGAAGATGCCCGCACCGGGGAAGAGCTGATCCTGCTGCACCACACCAGCCACGATGTGGCGACGCCCTATCGCAGTGCCTATGCGATCTACGTCCGCAAGGATTCCGCGCGCGCCGCATTTGTCGATAGCCTGCCGCCGGTGTTCGAAGGCCGTCCGCTGGGGCTGCGCGGGTTCGACGCTGCGGGCATGCTGCGCGATGCCCGGCTGGCCTTGCCCGGCGCGGCGGATGCGACAATTCGCGGCCTGTTCGCCAATCCCGAGATCGCCTATATCGATGCCCACAACGCCGCGCACGGCTGCTTTGCCGCGCGGGTCGAGCGGCACGAGGGAGACGCGGCATGATCGCCGACGACGATTGCTGGACTGCCGTGCAGCAGCGCGACCGTGCTTTCGACGGGCGGTTCGTGACCGGGGTGCTGACCACCGGGATCTATTGCCGGCCCAGCTGCGCCGCGCGGCACCCGGCGCGCGCCAACGTGCGCTTTTTCACCGATGGCGCGGCGGCGCGGGCGGCTGGCCTGCGCCCCTGTAAACGCTGCCTGCCCGACGACGTATCCCGCGATGAGCGCGCGGTGCTGGCGGCGATCGCGGCGATCAAGGCGGCGGAACAGCCGCTCGCGCTCGCTGCCCTGGCCGAGGAGACCGGCTATTCGCCCAGCCACTTCCAGCGGGTCTTCACCCGCCACACCGGCCTGTCACCGGCGGCCTATGCCCGCGCGCTGATGGCCGAACGCGCGGCCGAGGCGCTGAGCGACGAGGGCAGCGTCACCGAAGCGATCTACGCCGCGGGCTATTCCGGCCCCTCGCGGTTCTACGAAGCAACCGAAGGGAGACTGGGAATGGCGCCATCGGCCTGGGTGGGCGGCGGCAAGGGGGCGACGATCCACTGGGCGGTGGTCGAAACCTCGCTCGGGCGGATGCTGGTCGCGGCGACTGACCGCGGAGTCTGCCGGCTGTCGTTCAACGAAGGGCGCGAGGCGCTGGAAAGCCGGTTTCCCCAGGCCGACCTGGTCGAGGGCGGGGCGGAATTTGCCGCGCTGCTCAAGCAGGTGATCGCGGCGGTCGAGGCCCCCGGCGATTTCGCGCACATCCCGCTCGACGTGAAGGGTACCGCCTTTCAGGAAGCGGTCTGGCGCGAATTGCAGCGGATCCCAGCGGGTGAGACCCGGACCTATGCCCAGCTGGCCGCCGCAGTGGGCCGGCCCAAGGCGGTCCGCGCGGCGGGCAGCGCCAACGGGGCAAATAATGTTGCCGTGCTGATCCCCTGCCACCGGGTGATCGCCACCGGCGGCGGGCTGGGCGGCTATGCCTATGGCCTCGAGATCAAGCGCAAGCTGCTGGAAAAGGAAGCGAAATGACCGACCAAATTGCCACCTTCAAGGCGCTCCACGTGCCGGGCGATCCGCTGATGCTGTTCAACATCTGGGACGCCGGCAGCGCCCGGGCGGTGGCCGGGGCTGGGGCGAGGGCGATCGCCACCGGATCCTATGGCGTGGCCGAGGCGCAGGGCTTCAAGGATGGCGAGACGTTCAGCATCGAGGATGCGCTGCGCAACCTTGAGCGGA
>CAZNII010000016.1:0-2355 GCA_964573075.1 uncultured Novosphingobium sp.
TCGTCCAGTTCCAGCGGCAGCAGGTCCGGGTCGGGGAAGTAGCGGTAATCGTGCGCGTCTTCCTTGCTGCGCATCGAGCGGGTTTCGTTCTTGTCGGGATCGTAGAGCCGGGTTTCCTGCACCACCTGCCCGCCATCCTCGATCAGATCGACCTGGCGGCGCGCCTCGCTTTCGACCACGGCCATGACGAAGCGGACCGAATTGACGTTCTTGGTCTCGGTCCGGGTGCCGAACGCCTCGCCCGGGCGGCGGACCGAGACGTTGACGTCGGCGCGCATCGAGCCCTGGTCCATGTTGCCATCGCACGAGCCCACATAGCGCAGGATCTGCCGCAGCTTGGCGACATAGGCCCCGGCTTCCTGGGGGCTGCGCATGTCCGGGCGGCTGACGATTTCCATCAGCGCCACGCCCGAACGGTTGAGATCGACATAGGACATGGTCGGGTGCTGATCGTGCATCAGCTTGCCTGCGTCCTGCTCGACGTGGATCCGCTCGATCCCGATGGTCTTGGTGCTGCCTTCGGGGTCCTTGGGGTCGAGCACGATCTCAAGGCTGCCCTCGCCCACCAAGGGGTGGTAGAGCTGGCTGATCTGATAGCCCTGCGGCAGATCGGCGTAGAAGTAGTTCTTCCGGTCGAACCGCGACCACTTGTTGATCACCGCGTCGATCGCCATCCCGGTCCGCACCGCCTGGCGGATGCATTCCCGGTTGGGCACCGGCAGCATCCCCGGCATCGCCGCGTCGACCAGCGAAACCTGGCTATTCGGCTCCGCCCCGAACGCAGTCGCCGCGCCGGAGAACAACTTGGAATTGGAAGTCACCTGCGCGTGGACTTCAAGGCCGATCACGACCTCCCACTCACCGGTTGCGCCATGGATGCGATAATTGCTCATCTTACCACCACTTGTCCGGCTTGGCCGAGAACTGCGCCCGGCTCTCGATCGCCAGCCCGGCATTCAGCACGCCCTGCTCATCGAACGGCCGTCCGACGATCTGCAGACCGAGCGGCAGGCCCTCGCGGTTGAGGCCGGCGGGGACCGACATCGCGGGCAGGCCGGCCAGCGAGGCGGGCACGGCGAAGACGTCGTTGAGGTACATGGACAGCGGATCGTCGGTCTTTTCGCCAAGGCCGAAGGCGGCGGTCGGCGCGGTCGGGGCGAGGATCACGTCGCACTGGGTGAACGCGTTCTTGAAATCGTGGCTGATCAGCGTGCGGACCTTCTGCGCCTGGGTGTAATAGGCGTCGTAGAAGCCGGCGCTGAGCACATAGGTGCCGATCAGGATGCGGCGCTTGACCTCTGCCCCGAACC
The DNA here is from genome assembly GCA_964573075.1 of uncultured Novosphingobium sp. Taxonomy (GTDB): domain Bacteria; phylum Pseudomonadota; class Alphaproteobacteria; order Sphingomonadales; family Sphingomonadaceae; genus Novosphingobium. The sequence goes on from CAZNII010000016.1 coordinate 1,311, forward strand.
CGGCGGCGCGGGTCGCGGCATACATGTCCTGCAGCCCGGCCCCATCGGGCAGGTCGCGCAGGCCGTAACGCACCCCGTCATAGCGGGCGAGGTTGGACGAGGCTTCGGCGGGCGCGATGATGTAATAGGCCGGCAGCGCGTACTTGGTGTGCGGCAGGCTGATATCGACGATTTCCGCGCCGGCGTCCTTCAGCCAGGCGATCCCCTGGTCCCAGCTGCCGGCGACATCGGCGTCCATCCCGTCCATCCGGTATTCGCGCGGAATGCCGACCTTCTTGCCCTTCATGTCGCCGCTGAGGCCCGCTTCCCATTCGGGCACCGGCAGGTTCAGGCTGGTCGAATCCTTGGGATCGAACCCGGCCATCGCCTCAAGCATGATCGCGCAGTCGCGCACGTCGCGGGCCATCGGCCCGGCCTGGTCGAGGCTGCTGGCAAAGGCGACGATGCCCCAGCGGCTGCACCGGCCATAGGTCGGTTTGATCCCGGAAATGCCGGTGAAGGCGGCGGGCTGGCGGATCGAGCCGCCGGTGTCGGTGCCGGTCGCGGCCGGCGCGAGCCGCGCGGATACCGCCGCCGAGCTGCCACCCGACGAACCGCCCGGCGCCATCGCGGCATTGCCGCCGTCGTTGCGGCGCCAGGGCGAGATGACGTTGCCGAAATAGCTGGTCTCGTTCGACGAACCCATCGCGAACTGATCGAGGTTGAGCTTGCCCAGCATCCCCGCCCCGGCATCCCACAGCTTCTGGCTGACGGTGCTTTCGTATTCGGGCTTGAACCCTTCGAGGATATGGCTGGCGGCGGTGGTCTGGACGCCCCTGGTGGCGAACAGGTCCTTCATCCCGATCGGAACGCCGCCCATCTTGCCCAGCGGCTCACCCTTGGTGCGCTTTGCGTCGGTGGCCCTGGCGGCCTCGACCGCCTTTTCCGGGGTCGCGACGATGAAGGCGTTGAGCGCATCCTGCGCGGCAGCAACATTGGCGTTGAACGCCTCGGCCACTTCGACAGCGGTGAAGTCGCCCTTGGCCACCCCGTCGCGGATCGCGGC
>CAZNII010000016.1:2455-6979 GCA_964573075.1 uncultured Novosphingobium sp.
CGCAGCCGCAGCTTGTTCTCGATCACCGCGGTCATCGGCTCGATGCCCGTCACATCGACTTCGCCGAGCTGTTCGACCCAGGCGAGGATTCCGTTGAGTTCGGGCACCATCGCTTCAAGCTCTGCCTCGCTGACCTTGATGCGGGCCAGCGCGGCGATCTTGGCCACCGTGGCGGTATCGACCGACATTGTTCAATTCACCTCGGGCTGGATTACTGGATCTGTTCGGGCGCGCCCTGCATTTCCGCCGGATCGGGCATCCCGCCCGGAGGCGCGCCGGAGCCGGCCTTCTTGCCGCTCTTCTTTTCCTCGGCGGCGGCGGCTTCCATCGCCTTTTGCTGTTCGGCCATCATTTCCTGCTCGGCCTGGGCGCGGCCCTGGATCTTGAGCAGTTCGATCTCGAAGGTCAGGTCGGTGTTGGGCGGAATGCCCGGCGCGCCATCCTTGCCATAGGCCAGTTCGGAGGGGATCACGACCTTGTACTTGCCGCCGACCTGCATCTGGCCGAGCGCCTTGACGAAGCCGGGGATGATCCCGGTCATCGGCAGCTTGGCACCCTTGTTCTCATCGAACACGGTGCCGTCGGGCAGGGTGCCCTTGTAGTTGATGGTCACCACGTCGGCCTCGGTCGGCGAGGCGCCGCTGCCGGCCTTGATCGTATCGACATCGACCCCCGGCGGCAGCGAGGCGAAGACCACCCCGCCGGCGGCGAGCGCGGCGGCTGCGATGCCCAGCCACAGCTTGGTCAGGGCGCCCTTGGCGATCGGCTGGAGCGGTACGCGGGTGATCTCGGTCATGGAAATTCCTGTCTGGTCAATATGCAAAAGGGCGCGGAACTGTCCGCGCCCTCATGGCTTATCGCAGGCCCCGGTTCAAGGGCCGAAACGGGGTTTACTTGACCCCGTCGCGCTCCATCCGCTTGCGCTCCATCTTGCGGGCGCGGCGCACGGCGGCGGCCTTTTCACGGGCGCGCTTTTCGCTGGGCTTCTCGTAGTGGCGACGCAGCTTCATCTCGCGGTACACGCCTTCACGCTGCAGCTTCTTCTTGAGCGCGCGCAGGGCCTGCTCGACATTGTTGTCGCGGACGAGAATTTGCATAAACCAAACCACCTCATAGGCAAAAGGTCAGAACCCCGCTTCATCCCTGGTGCGGGGGAGCACCCTTCGAATCAAAACGAAAACGCGCCGAATCCCCTTGGGATCGGCTCGAACCGGCGGGCGGCTAGCAAAGAGTCACTCCGATGGCAAGCCTGCAATGCTAATAGCGCCCTCTGGCGGCAGCCGGCTTCGCCACTCTTAGCCCGCTTTGCCGTCACCCTGAACCTGTTTCAGGGTCCATCTTTCCCCCGGACCAAGGCGTGAGCCGCAAGCCAACCGGGCCGGACGCCTTCTTCACGGCGCATCCGGAGTTGAGGCACGATGGATGCTGAAACCAGTTCAGCATGACGGGGTTTGCAGGATGCGTTTGGATTGATGCGCCAATTGGGTTAGCCCCGGGCCGGACAGGGGAGACCATGGGAACCAGCTTTACGCCAATCGATTGGGCCGTGCTGGGCGGCTATGTGCTGCTGCTGGCGCTCGCTGGCTGGCTGACCACCCGGCGCGGGATGAAGAGCGAGGACTATTTCCTGGCCGGGCATCACGCGCCGACCTGGCTGGTCGCGGTTTCGGTCCTCTCCACGGTCCAGTCAGCCGCGACATTCCTGGGCGTGCCGGACAATTCCTATCGCGGCAACTACACCTACCTGGGCGGGGTGCTGGCCGCGCTGATCGCCGCCTGGATCGTCGCCAACGTGCTGATCCCGCGGTTCTACGCGCTGAAAGTCACCACGGTGTACGAACTGCTGGAAAGCCGGTTCGATGCCCGGGCGCGGCGCGCGGCGGCGGCGATGTATCTGGTCGGGCGGATCTTCGCCAGCGGGGCGCGGCTGTACCTTGCGGCGATTGCCGTCTCGATGATCCTGTTCCTCGACGTGACGCCCCAGCACATCGCGATTGCTGCCTTTGGCCTGCTGGTGTTCGGGCTGGCCTTCACTTTCATGGGCGGGCTCGAATCGGTGATCTGGAGCGACCTGGTGCAGGTGACGCTCTATGTCGGGGCGGCGCTGCTGGTCGCCTGGCACCTGTGGAGCGGGCTGGACATGACCCTGCCCGAGGCGATCGGCGCGCTGGGCCCCAAGCTGGCCGTGGTCAACCCGACGCTGGACCCGTCCGCGCCCTGGGGGCTGTTTGCGGTGCTGAGCGGGGTAATGCTGCTCAACCTTGCCAGTTCGGGCCTCGATCAGGACATCACCCAGCGGCTGCTGGCCTGCGAGGATGCCAGGAAAGGCGCCCGCTCGCTCTATGTCTCGGTCTGGATGAGCCTGCCGGTGATCCTGCTGTTTCTGGTGATCGGCTCGCTGCTTTACCTCCACTATCAGGGCAGCGCGGCGGGCACCTTCCGGGGCGAGAAGGTGACGGTGTTCATGCATTACATCCTGACCGAGATTCCCCCTGGGCTGCGCGGGCTGGTGACGGTGGGCGTGATCGCGGCGGCAGCGATCAATTCGGGGCTGATCTCGATGTCGGCAGTGCTGGTCAACGACCTGTACCGGCCCTTTGCCGGCGCCAGAACCGAAGCCCATTTCGTAGCGATGGGCCGGATCGCCAGCCTGGTGCTGGGCCTCGCGCTGTTCGCCATGGCGATCCTGTCCTATTACTGGCAGCGCTATGCCGACAGCGCGCTGCTCGATTTCGTGCTGGGGGTGATGGCCTTTGCCTATTCCGGGCTGATCGGAGTCTATGGCGTGGCGCTGTTCAGCAGGCGCGGAACCTCGGCCAGCGTGATCGCGGCCTTCATCGCCGGATTTTTCACCGTACTGGCCTTTCAGCCCTATGTGATCGACAGCCTGGGCCTGCCCGCCGGACTGAAAGGCGTGGCCTTTCCCTGGCAGCTGGTGCTGGGCAGCCTGATCGCCGCGCTGGTCTGCCTGAGCGCCCCCGGCAAGGGAGTGGCGCAAGCCGCAAGAGGCGGCTAAGGCCGGTGCGATGACCGCTGGTTCCTTTCTTTCCCACTCCGCCCTGGTCGCGCTTGGCGGCGCCACTGGTGCCTGGCTGCGCTATATCGCCGGGCTGGCCTGGCTGCGCGGGATCGGCCCGGTCGCGGCCGGCGCATTCCCCTGGGCCACCCTGAGCGTCAACCTGATCGGCAGCCTGGCGATGGGCCTGCTGGCGGGCTGGCTGGCCCGCCACGGTCAGGGCGGCGAACAGTGGCGGCTGCTGCTGGGCGTGGGTGTGCTGGGCGGCTTCACCACCTTTTCGGCCTTCAGCCTTGAGCTGGTGACCCTGGCCGAGCGCGGCAACCTGGGCGGCGCGGCGCTCTATGCCGCAGTCTCGCTGGCCGGCGGCGTTGCCGGACTGGTCGGCGGGCTGGCCCTCGCGAGGACCCTCGCATGACCGCGCGGGGCACCATTCCGGCCGACAGCGTCCGCCAGTTCACCGTTGCGCCCGACGATGACGGGGTCCGGCTCGATCGCTGGTTCAAGCGGCACCTGCCGCAGGTCGGCTTTGCCACGGTCAGCCGCTGGGCCCGGACCGGGCAGATCCGGGTGGACGGCAAACGCGCCGATGTGGCCGACCGGCTGAGCGCGGGCCAGGTGCTGCGCGTTCCCCCCGGCGGCGAAAGCGCCGAAAAGAAGCCGCGGGCCAGGAAGCCGCTGACCCCGGAGCAGCTGGCGCTGGCCGAAAGCATGGTCATTGCCAAGGACCGCGCCGCGATCGTGCTCAACAAGCCGCCGGGCCTTGCCACCCAGGGCGGCAGCGGGACCTATGCCCATGTCGACGGGCTGCTCGATGCCTATGCGGAGGACGGCCCGCGCCCACGGCTGGTCCACCGGCTCGACAAGGATACCTCGGGCGTCCTGCTGATCGCCCGCACTCCGGGCAGCGCGGCGTTCTTTTCCAAGCGCTTTTCGGGCCGTTCCGCGCGCAAGATCTATTGGGCGCTGGTGATCGGCGTGCCTGAGATCAGCGACGGGATGATCGACCTGCCGCTGGCCAAGCAGCCTGGCACCGGCGGCGAAAAGATGATGGTCGACAAGTCGGGCGAAGGCCAGCCCGCGCGCAGCCGCTATCGCGTGATCGACCGCGCCGGGAACCGTGCCTGCTGGGTCGAGCTGCAACCGCTGACCGGGCGGACCCACCAGCTGCGCGTCCACATGGCGGCGATCGGCCACCCGATCGTCGGCGACGGCAAGTACGGCGGGCCCGATGCGTTCCTTTCGGGCAGCATCAGCCGCAAGATGCACCTCCACGCCCGCCGGCTGGTGATCGACCATCCGGACGGCGACCTGATCGACGTGCGCGCCGACCTGCCCGAGCATTTCGCGGCAAGCCTGGCGCAGCTGGGCTTCGACGAGGCCGATGGCGATGCGATGGAACTGGTGCTGGCCAAGCCCGAGCCTGACAAGGAGGCGAAGAAGGCCGCCGCCAAGGCCCACGCCAAGCAGGTCCGCAAGGAGCGCCGGGGCGAACGCCGCGGCCGCGC
>CAZNII010000016.1:7079-10160 GCA_964573075.1 uncultured Novosphingobium sp.
AGGCCCACGCCAAGCAGGTCCGCAAGGAGCGCCGGGGCGAACGCCGCGGCCGCGCCAGTGGCAAGGTCGCGACCCGCAAGCCGCCGACCAAGCGCGGACCGACCAAGGGCAAGGGCAGTCCCAAGACTGGCGGAAGGAAGCCGTGATCGTGCCGTTTTCGTGTGGCACCGCCGCTGAAAAGCCCCTCCCGCAGGCGGGAGGGGTTTGGGGTGGGCCAGTCGCCAGACTTTGCCATTGGACTTGCCCACCCCCGGCCCCTCCCGCAGGCGGGAGGGGGGACTTCTGATGCACCCCAACGCCGCCTTCCGCCGCGAGGATCGCGAACTCCTCGAAACGCTGATCGACCAGATCGGCTTCGGCATGGTCTTTGCCCAGACCCCGGACGGTCCGCGCGTGGCCCATGTCGCGCTGCTCTCGACCGGGGACGGGGCGGTGCAGTTTCACCTCTCGCGCGGCAATGCCCTGGCCAAATACCTGGCGGAAAGCACTGCGCTGGTGGTGATCAACGGGCCCGATGGCTACGTTTCCCCGCGCTGGTATGCCGATCCCGGCCAGGTCCCGACCTGGAACTATGTCGCGCTTGAGCTTGAGGGCCGGGTCCGGCGGATGGACGCCGATGCCACCCTGGCGCTGGTCAGCGACCTTTCCGACAAGCATGAGGCGCGGATTTCCGATGGCCAGCCCTGGACCATGGACAAGCTGCCGCCCGAACGGCTGCGCGGCCTGCTGGCCGGGATCGTCGGCTTCGAACTGGAAGTGCAGGCCTGGCGCGAAACGCTCAAGCTTTCGCAGAACAAGCCGGCCGACGAGCGCGAGCGGCTGGCCGAAGGGCTTGAACGCGAAGGCAGCGCCGCGATCGCCCAGCTGATGCGGAGCCTGGGCGAATGACCCTGAGGCTGGCCCTGTTCGATTGCGACGGCACCCTTGTCGATGGCCAGGCTGCGGTAGTGAAAGCGATGGAGCAGGCCTTTGCCGCGGTCGGCCTGCCCCCGCCCGACCGGCACCAAGTGCGCCGAGTGGTCGGGCTGAGCCTGCCCCAGGCGATCCGGCTGCTGGCCCCCCAGGCCGACGAAGACCTGCGAGCCGCCGCCGATACCGCCTACCGCGACTCCTTCCGCATTCTGCGTGAGACGGGCCAGCTGGTCGAGCCGCTGTACGAGGGCATTGCCGATCTGGTCGAAGCCCTGGCCGAGGAGGGCTGGCTGCTGGGCGTTGCCACCGGCAAGAGCGAGCGCGGGCTGAACCACTGCCTGGCCACCCACAGCCTTTCAGCCTGCTTCGTCACCCTCCAGACCGCCGATCACCATCCGTCGAAGCCGCACCCCTCGATGATCGACACAGCGTTGGCCGAAACCGGGGTCGATCCGGCCCGGGCGGTGATGATCGGCGATACCCAGTACGACATGGCCATGGCGGTGAACGCCGGGGTCCGGGCGATCGGGGTCGACTGGGGCTATCACACCGCCGAGGAACTGATCGAGGCCGGGGCCGAAGCAGTGGCGCGCGATCCGGCCCATCTGCGGGAGCTGTTGGGATGAACCCGGACGAAGACCTGGCGAAGAAGCGTTTCCTGTTCCTGTCGCTGATGCGGCTAGGCGGGGCTGTGTTCCTGACCCTTGGCCTTGTGATCCTGAGCGGACGGACCGACATGCAGCACGAACTGGGCCTGCCCTTCGCGCTGATCGGGGCGGTCGGTTTTCTGGTCGTGCCCTGGCACCTGGCCCGCAAGTGGAGATCGCCGCGGCCATGAAGCGGTTCTACCGGGAAGTCGCAGTTGCCGCCGAAGGGGCAGCCTGGCAGGTCACGCTCGACGGGCGCGGGGTGAAGACCCAGGGCGGGCAGGCACAGCTGGTTCCAACCCGCGCACTGGCCGAGGCGCTGGCCGCTGAATGGGCCGGCCAGGACGATGAAATCGACGCGGCACGGTTCGCGCTGCGCGATCTGGCCGACTATGCGCTCGATGTTGCCGGATCGGACCGTTGTGTGACCGTGGCCGGCCTGTTGCGTTACGGTGAAACCGATACGCTGTGCTATCGGGCCGAACCCGAAGAGCCGCTCCACGCCCGCCAGCTGGAGCTGTGGGAGCCGCTGCTCAAGGCCGCCGAAGCGCGCTGGGATATCCACTTCGAGCGGGTCGCGGGAATTGTTCACCGCCCCCAGCCGGCAGCCACCCTGAAGCGTCTCGAATTCGTGCTTTTGGCCAAGAACGACTTCGACCTCGCCGCGCTGGTTACGCTGACCAGCATTTCCGCCTCGCTGGTGATCGGCCTCGCGGCGCTGGAGCCGGACGCCGACATTGCCGCCCTGTGGCAGGCATCGGAGCTGGAAGCCGATTGGCAGGCCGATCTGTGGGGCAAGGATGCCGAGGCCGAAGCCCGGCAGGAACACCGCTTTGCCGGCTTCGCCGCGGCGGCGCGGTTTGCCCGGCTGGCGCGGGGTTAGCCATTTGGCCAATGCTTGCGCAATTTTGCGCGAAAATGTATAAGCCGGGCATGGCGCAACTCAACGTTTCCGTTCCTGAAGGACTCAAGCAATGGGCGGAGCAGCGCGTTGCCGAGGGTCGATATTCGAGCACCAGCGATCTGATCCGCGATCTGATGCGCAGCCGGCAGGAAGAAGAAGCGCGTTTGGCGGCGCTTCAGGCGGCCATTGACAAGGGCCGGTCCGCTCCGGTCGATCCACGTCCTGTGACAGAGATTTTCAGCGCGATCCGCAAGAGCTGACGCTTCCGCCATGGCCACAGTCGTCATCCGGACCGAGGCCGTAGCCGACATTGCAGGTGTCTACGCAACTGGCGTCGAGGAATTCGGCGGGCCAGTTGCAATCAGCTATCTCGATGGCCTTGAGCAAGCGCTCGGGCGATTGGCGGCCTATCCGCTAATCGGCCCAGTCTATCCGGGACTGAAGCCCCCGATCCGGTATTTGAGTTATCGTCGCCATCACATTTTCTACGACACCGATGGCACGACCGTGTGGGTCGTTCGCGTGCTGCATCACGCCCAGGACGCAGCGAGCCTGCTCTAACCCGCCATCCACTCCGCAACCTGGCGGGCAACATCGTTGGCCGCCTTGTTGAGCGCC
>CAZNII010000016.1:10260-16231 GCA_964573075.1 uncultured Novosphingobium sp.
CGCCATCCACTCCGCAACCTGGCGGGCAACATCGTTGGCCGCCTTGTTGAGCGCCGGACCGACTTCCGCCGGCTTGGGCGCGACGCCGCCGACCACGCTTTCGAACCGCTTGGTCTGCACTTCGCCCTTGGGTCCGGTGCGGATTGCGTCATAGCGGACCACGACCGATCCGCTGCGCGCGTCATAGCCCATTGCGATCAGCCGGCCCGACAGGCGGGTGCCGGCCACCGGCACGCTCGACTGGCTGTCTTCCAGCACCAGCCGACCACTTTTGGCGCGCAGCGTTTCGGCCAGCAGCGCGCGGAACAGCCGGGCCGGGCGTTCCACCCACAGCGCGTCCTGGAGATAGGCGATATTGGCATCGTCGACCTGGACCGGGACCCGCAGCACCGCGAGCGACTGGTCGGTTTCCGGTTCCATGACCATCAGCGCTTCGGCCGGAGTGGCGCTGGCGACCGAACCGGCCGGCGCGGCTTCGGTCGGGGTCAGGGTCAGCAGCGAGGCGGGAAGCTTGCCGCCCCCGCCGAGACTGACGCAAGCGGACAGGACCAGCGGCAGGATCGCCAGCGAGCCGGTGCGAAGCAGGCCAAGGCCCATGGTCAGTTCCTCCCCGGCTTGTAATCGGGCAGCCGCTGGCCGCCCAGCAGCGATCCGGCGCCTTCGTTGTTGAGCTTTTCGGTCAGGTCGCGCAGCGCCTTGGTGCTGGCGCGCAGATCGCGGATCGCGGCTTCGGCCTGTGGCAGCGTGGTGGCCTGGAGCTGCTTTGCCGCCGGGCGGGAATCGCCGACCAACCCGTTCAGCTGGTTCGCCACCACCTCGATCGATTTGAGCGACTGGCGGAACTGGACCAGCATGGCCTTGCCTTCGCCGTTCAGGGTCTCGTTGGTGGCCATGGTGGTGGTTTCGAACGCGATCAGCGCCTTGCGGGCATCGATCAGCGTGCCCTGCAATTCGGCCATGGTGGCCCGGAATTGGGGCGTGCTGTCAGCCAGCCCACCGGTCATCCGGTCGGTATTGGCGAGGATGTTCTCCAGCGCCGCCAGGTTCTTGTCGGAAAAGACCAAAGTCAGCCGCTCGGTCAGCGTCGCCAGCCGCTCGAGCAGCACCGGCGCGGAATTGAGCAGCTCGCCCAGCCCGCCGCGCTTGGTCGGGATCACCGGCACCCCTTCGGGACAGGCCGCCTTGGCTTCCTCGCCTTCGCAGGTCAGCTCGGGCGCGTCCTTGGTTGCGCCTTCGAGCTGGATCGTCGAAACTCCGGTGAAGCTGCCCTGGATCGTCGCGGTGGTGCCGACCCGGATCGGCACGTCCTGCTCGACCGCGATCCGCACCCGGACGAAGCCGGGATCCTTCTTCCACAGCTCGATATGGCTGACCTGGCCGACCGGCACGCCCGAAAAATTGACCGCCGACCCCTTTGAAAGACCATCGACCGATTGCTTGAAGAAGATGTCGTATTCGTGCCGGCCGCTTTCGTTGAGACGGGCGATCCACAGGATCACTGCGGCGATCAGCGCCAGCAGCCCCAGGGTTATTGCACCCACCCAGACGTGATTGGCCTTGGTTTCCATCGCGCCTTAATCCCCTGCTTTCGCCGGCTTGTCCATCGCCTTGGCGCGGGTCCGCGCTGCGCTGGCGGCCCGGCCGCGCGGACCGTTGAAGTATTCCTGGATCCACGGATGGTCGAGCGCCAGCAGTTCCGGGATCGTCCCGACCGCGATTACCCGCTTGTCGGCCAGCACCGCCACCCGGTCGCAGATCTCGTACAGCGTATCGAGATCGTGCGTGATCAGGAACACGGTGTGCCCCAGCGTTTCCTGCAATTCGCGGGTCAGGTGATCAAAGGCGGCAGCGCCGATCGGATCGAGCCCGGCGGTCGGTTCGTCGAGGAACAGCAGTTCGGGGTCCATCGCCAGGGCCCGGGCCAGGCCTGCGCGCTTCTTCATCCCGCCCGACAGTTCGGACGGGAACTTGTCGGCCGCATCGTCGGGCAGGCCCGACAGCATTACCTTGTAGCGCGCGATCTCGCGCCTGAGCGCCGGCCCGATCTCCGGATAGAACTCGCGCAGCGGAACCTCGATGTTTTCGGCCACGGTCAGGGTCGAGAACAGCGCCCCGCCCTGGAACAGCACGCCCCAGCGGCTGCGGATGTCGATATCGTCGTCGGCCTGTTCGCCGGCAATCGCTTCGCCCAGCACTTCGATATTGCCATCGGCTGGCTGCTGCAGCCCGATAATCGAGCGCATCAGCACCGACTTGCCGGTGCCCGAACCGCCGACCACACCCAGGATTTCCCCACGCCGCACAGTCAGGTCGAGGTTTTCGTGGATGACGTGATCGCCGAACGCGGTCTTGAGCCCTTCGACCACGATCGGAAACTCGCCGGTGAAGCGTTCCAGGCTCATCCCCACCCCACTTCGGTGAAGAACACCGCGAAGAAGGCATCGAGCACGATCACCGCGAAGATCGCCTGGACCACCGCGATCGTGGTCTTGAGCCCGACCTGTTCGGAATTCCCTTCGACCTGCATGCCCTGATAGCACCCGGCCAGCGCCACGATCAGCCCGAACACCGGGCCCTTGATCAGCCCGACCCACAGATCGTGATCGGGCACCACTTCCTGGATCCGGGTCAGGAAGGTCCAGAACGGGATCTCGAGCGAATACATCGAGATGAAGGCGCCGCCGATGATCGAAAGGATCGCGGCGTAGAACCCCAGCACCATCAGCATGAAAGTGCAGGCCAGCACCCGCGGCACCACCAGCGCTTCCATCGGCGAAACCCCGATGGTCCGCATCGCGTCGATTTCCTCGGTCAGTTTCATCGTGCCCAGCTGCGCCGCGAAGGACGAGCCCGAGCGGCCGGCGACCATGATCGCGGTCATCAGCACACCCAGCTCGCGGAACGAGAGCCGCCCGGTGAGGTTGATCGTATAGATTTCCGCGCCGAACTGTTCGAGCTGGACCGCGCCCTGCTGGGCAATCACGATCCCGACCAGAAAGCTCATCAGCCCGATGATCGGCAGGGCCCGAATGCCGACCAGATCGAGCTGGCGGATCAGCGAGGTCCAGCGGATCCGCCCCGGATGACGGAATAGCGCGCCCATCGCCAGAATCAGTTCGCCCAGGAAGCCGAGCAGGCGCAGCACGCCGTCCCAGTATCCGATCACGAAGGTGCCGACCTGTTCGGCCAGCCGGACCGGGCCGGACAGTTCGGGACCGGTCCCGGTGGATGGCTCCTCTAGCTCGTTGCGGTGGACTGCGGCGATCAACCGCCGGGCCTTGTCGCTCGCCCCGACGATGTCGGCCCCGCTATCGCGCGCCAGCCGCCAAACCGTCCAGGCGCCGACCGTATCGACTTCGCCGACCTGGCTGAGGTCGATCGTCGCAAACTGTTCGCCCTTGCCGCGCAAGGCCGCGTCGAGCTGGCCCACCGAGGACACCACCAGCGGTCCGGTCAGCACCAGCCCCCGCGTGCCGTCCTCGCCTTCGGCAATGGTAAAGTCGGCCCACTCGCGCATGGGCACGGTGTGGGGGAAAATTGCGCCCGGGGCAAGGCTGGGGCAAGCCGGGCAAAGCCTTGCGCCGCGCGCGGGGCACTGGCAAAGGCGCGGGCGATATGACCGAAACCATGCTCGACAAGACTTTCGACCCCGCCGGCATCGAGGCGAAGTGGTACGAACACTGGGAAACCAACGGACTGTTCCGCCCGGAACGGCCCGATGCGGTACCGTTCACGATCGTCAATCCGCCACCGAACGTGACGGGCAGCCTCCACATCGGCCACGCGCTCGACAACACGCTGCAGGATGTGGTGATCCGGTACGAGCGGCTGCGCGGCAAGGATGCGCTGTGGGTGGTCGGCACCGACCACGCCGGGATCGCGACCCAGATGGTGGTGGAGCGCCAGCTTGAGGCCAAGCAGGACAAGCGCACCAATTACAGCCGCGAGGAATTCGTCGCCAAGGTCTGGGAATGGAAGGCCGAAAGCGGCGGGGCAATCACCCGCCAGCTGCGCCGCCTGGGCTGTTCGATGGACTGGAGCCGCGAGCAGTTCACCATGGACCCGCATTTCACCCGGGCGGTGATCAAGGTCTTCGTCGATCTTTACAACAAGGGGCTGATTTACCGCGACAAGCGGCTGGTCAACTGGGACCCCAAGCTGAAGACCGCGATTTCCGACCTTGAGGTGGAAACGCAGGAGATCAAGGGCGGCTTCTGGCGCTTCCGCTATCCCTTTGCCGATGGCAGCGGCCATGTCGAAGTGGCAACCACCCGGCCCGAAACCATGCTGGCCGACATGGCCGTGGCGGTCCATCCGGAGGACCCGCGCTACAAGGACGCGGTCGGCAAGGAGATCCTCCAGCCGATCACCGGCCGCCGGTTCAAGGTGGTGGCGGACGAGCACGCCGACCCGGAACTGGGCAGCGGCGTGGTCAAGATCACCCCGGGGCACGATTTCAACGACTTCGAAGTGGGCAAGCGCGCCGGAATCAAGCCGGCCGACATGCTCAACATGTTCGATGCCGAAGCCCGCGTGGTCCAGACCGCCGACGGGTTGGTGCCGGCCGAATTCATCGGGCTGGACCGGTTCGTTGCGCGCGATCTGGTGGTGGCGCGGATGAAGGAACTGGACTTCCTGATCCCCCATGTCACCAAGGACAAGGACGGCGAGGAACAGCAGGCCGACGCCGAACCCCGCGTGATCCAGCAACCGTTCGGGGATCGCGGCGGGGTGCCGATCGAACCCTGGCTTACCGACCAGTGGTATGTGAACGCCGAGGAACTGGCCCAGGCCCCGCTGAAGGCCGTGCGCAGCGGCGCGGTGGAAATCGTGCCGAAGAGCTGGGAAAAGACCTTCTTCAACTGGATGGAGAACATTCAGCCGTGGTGCGTCAGCCGCCAGCTGTGGTGGGGCCACCGAATCCCGGCGTGGTATGCCGAGGACGGCGAGGTTTTCGTAGCCGAGACCGAGGAAGCGGCGCAGGCGCTGGCCGGCGGCAAGGCGCTGACCCGTGACGACGACGTCCTCGACACCTGGTTCTCCTCCGCCCTCTGGCCCTTCGCGACGCTGGGCTGGCCCGATGCGGACGCGCCGCTGCTGCAGCGCCATTTTCCCAACGACCTGCTCGTGTCCGGCTTTGACATCCTGTTCTTCTGGGATGCGCGGATGATGATGATGGGCCAGGCGATGACCGGGCAGAACCCCTGGCCGCGGCTCTACCTGCACGGGCTGGTGCGCGCGCCGGACGGACAGAAGATGTCCAAGTCCAAGGGCAACGTGGTCGATCCGCTGGGTCTGATCGACCAGTACGGCGCCGACGCGCTGCGCTTTTTCATGGCGGCGATGGAAAGCCAGGGCCGCGACATCAAGATGGATGAGCGCCGGGTCGAAGGCTACCGCAACTTCGCGACCAAGCTGTGGAACGCGGCGCGGTTCTGCCAGTCCAACGGCATCGGCGCGAGCACTTCGCTCGAAGCGCCCACCGCCACCAGCGCGGTCAACAAGTGGATCATCGGCGAAGTGGTGGAAACCCTGGCCGAGCTCGACAAGGCCATGGCCGACCTGCGCTTCGACGCGGCCGCCAATGCGATCTACCACTTCGTCTGGGACCAGTTCTGCGATTGGTACATCGAACTGATCAAGGGTTCGTTCGATGACGAGACCAAGGCCGTGGCCGGCTGGGTGCTCGACCAGATCCTGGTCATGCTCCACCCGTTCATGCCCTTCGTCACCGAAGAGCTGTGGTCCAAGCTGGGCGACCGGGCGAACTATCCGCTGATCACCGCCAAGTGGCCGCAACCGGGCGCCGCCGTCGATGCCGCGGCCAAGGCCGAGGTTGACTGGCTGATCGCGCTGATCGGCAACCTGCGCACCGCCAAGAACGAGCTGGGCATTGCCCCCGGCGCAAAGCTGGACGCCTATCTGCCCGATCCGTCCGCTTCCACGCGCGGGATCATCGAACGCAACCCGG
>CAZNII010000016.1:16331-22894 GCA_964573075.1 uncultured Novosphingobium sp.
GCCTATCTGCCCGATCCGTCCGCTTCCACGCGCGGGATCATCGAACGCAACCCGGCCGCGATCGAGCGGCTGGCGCGCCTGAACGGCATCCGCTTCGAACCGGCCCCGGCCGGCGCGGCGATGCAGGTCGGCGCGGGCGATGCCAACGTGATCGTGCCCTTGGAAGGCGTGATCGACATCGCCGCCGAAAAGGCCCGCCTCGCCAAGGCGCTCGAAGTTTCCACCAAGGAAGCCAAGAGCCTCGAAGGCCGCCTCTCCAACCCCAGCTTCGTCGAGAAGGCCAAGCCCGAAGCGGTCGAGAAGGCCCGCGCCGACCATGCCATGCATGCCGCCGAGGCCGAGCGGCTGGCGGCGGCGCTGGCGCGGCTGGGGTGAGCCTCACCCTCGCCACCACCACCCCGGGCGAGCCCGAGATCTTCGCCTCGCTGCAGGGCGAAGGGCCGAGCACGGGGCGTCCGGTGGCTTTCGTGCGGCTGTCGCGCTGCAACCTCGCCTGCAGTTGGTGTGACACCGCCTACACCTGGCGGTTCGAGGGCGACAATTCCCTCTCTTGGCGCCCGCACCGCGATGGCCTGGCCTTCGAACGCACCGCCAACCAGGTGGTGCTGGACGAGGCCGATGTGGCCGCGCGGATCCAGGCGCTGGGTCAGGACCGGCTGGTGATCACCGGGGGCGAGCCGCTGCTACAGGGCGCCGCACTGGCGCGGATGGTGGGACTGCTGGACGGGATCAGCGTGGAGATCGAGACCAACGGCACGGTGGCGCCCCACCCCGCACTCGATCCGCTGGTCGCGCAATACAACGTCAGCCCCAAGCTGGCCCATTCGGGCAATGCCGCCGACCTCGCCCAGCCGCCCGAGCGGCTCTCCGCCTGGGCCGCCGAACCGCGCGCGTTCTTCAAGTTCGTGGTGGCCGCGCCGGAAGACCTCGGCGAAGTGCTGGGCCTGATCGAGCGGTACGGGATCGACCGCACCCGGACCTTCGTCATGCCCGAAGGCACGAACAGCGCCGTGCTTCGCGAGCGCGAAGGCTGGCTCGCCCCGCTGGCGCTGGAACACGGCCTGCGGATGAGCGACCGGCTGCATATCCACCTCTACGGCGATACGCGCGGGACGTGATTTGACCAGGTCGTATCGAGCCTAGCGGCCCTGGGCGCGCCAGCGCTGGACCGTGCGGTGGACCATTTCCTCTTCGCCGCCCGACGAATTCCACAGCTCGGAAATGCTCGGGTCGGCCGAGGCCGGACGCTTCATTTCCTCAAGCTCGTCGAAAGCGACACGGATCGGGATCGAGACACCCTCGCCGCAGATGATGCATTCGCGGTTGCGCAGCGCCGGAATAGAATCGAGGAAGCCGCGCGCGCCTTCGGGCATGGCGGCCTTGACGAAGGCCTGGTCGCGATCGTTGTTGAGGCGCATCGAGATGATCGTGCCGCACTGCGACAGCACGCCTTCGGCAAGGTCGGACGGGCGCTGGGTGATGAGGCCCAGCGACACGCCGTACTTACGGCCTTCCTTGGCGATCCGGCTGAGGATCCGGCCCACGGACGAACCGTCGGCGTTCTTCTCGTTCGGCACATAGCGGTGGGCTTCTTCGCAGACCAGCAGCACCGGCCGGGTCTTTTCATCGCGCGCCCAGATCGCAAAGTCGAACACCATGCGGCTGAGCACGGCAACCACGGTGCTGGTGATGTCGGACGGCACGCCCGAAACGTCGATAATCGAGATCGGCTTGCCGCGGCTGGGCATGCGGAAGATCTTGGCGATGAATTCGGCCATCGTATCGCCGACCAGCATGCCCGAGAACATGAACTGGAAGCGCGGATCGGCCTTGAGCTCGTCGATCTTGTTCTTGATCCGCATGAAGGGCGCGGTGCTCGTCGCCTTGTCGAGCTTGCCCATTTCGGTCTGGATCATGTTGGTCAGATCGGACAGCAGATAGGGGATCGGGCTGTCGACCGTGATCTTGCCCATGGTTTCGGCCAGCCGGTTCTTCGAACGCGCGGCCAGCAGGCACTTGCCAAGGATGTCCATGTCCTCCTGCCGGTCGTTGCCGCTGGAGGTCAGGAACACTTCGCAGTGTTCCTCGAAGTTCATCAGCCAGTAGGGCATCTGCAGGTTCGACACGTCGAAGATCATGCCGGTCTGCTTGAACGCGGCGGAATATTCGCCGTGCGGGTCGATCATCACGATATGCCCTTCGGGGGCATGTTCGCAGATCCGGTGCAGGATCAGCGCGGCGCTGGTCGATTTGCCGGTACCGGTCGAGCCGAGCAGCGCGAAGTGCTTGCCCAGCATCGAATCGATATAGAGCCCGGCGCGGATGTCCTTGGTCGGAAAGACCGTGCCGACCTGGATCGAGGTGCGCCCGTCGGAGGCATAGATCTGGCGAAGGTCGTTGCTGGTCGCGGGATAGATCAGCGCACCGGGAATCGGATAGCGCGTGACACCGCGGCGGAAGCTGTGGATCCGCCCGGTCAGGCGTTCCTCGTCGCCCTCGCCCAGGAAGTCGATATTGGCGAGAATCCCGCCCGGGGTCTTGGAATCCTGGCGCTGGGTGCGGACCGAAGCGAGCAGCCAGCCCTTGCCGACCCGGATCTTGACCTGGCTGCCGACCTGGCCAGCCAGCGCCACCGAGGGATCATCATCGCCGGTGCATTCCTGCAGGCGTTGCAGATCAAGCGCGATCGCCGAGCCCGAACCGGCAATCTCGAGCACGATGCCGATCGGTTCGCGGGAATTGTCGAATACTTCGGCAGCGCCGGCTGTCTGGGCCGCCTGGGCGGCATCGGCGGGATAGTCCGCCCCTTGCGCCGCACGTCCAGCCCCGAAACCCCTTGCACTTGCATCAGTCATGACAAACCCGTTCCCCAGCGCATCTGCGCGCATTGCAGACAGTCATGCCATAGGGTTAAGGCGTTAAGATTGGGCTAAGTCGGCTCAGACCAACGCGAACAGCCGCCCGGCCATGAAGCCCATCGCCACCGACAGGGCCACCGCCAGCAGGCCATAGAGAAAGCCGTTGTATTCGGCGAACTGGGCGACCGCGCGTTCGAAGCCCTGCTTCTTCACTTCGACCCGGCTGATCGCCGAAGCCACTACCCGGCCCTTGTTGATGGCAAAGGTTTCGGCGGTATAGCTGCCGGTCTGGACGCTGGAAGGCAGCGCGATGCGAGCCTGGTAGAGTACCTGTTCGGACACTTTGACCCCGGCCGGATCGTCCTTGTAGAGCCCTTCGCGTCGCATGAGATCGACCAGCCCGGCGGAAAATCGGGCCTGCTCCTTGGGGTCGTAGGCCCCGATCGGCGAAAGTTGCAGCCAGGGCAGGCCCAGCTCATAGATCGCGGCGGTCTTGTCATCGACGATCTGCTTGATCGGCCGCGACGATGCGACCGCGAAGAAGGTCGGCGCAGAACGGAATTCGGTGCTTTCGGCGTTGACCCAGATCCCGGCGATGCGCTGCTTTTCGCGCAGCACGATCGAGCGGGTCGGTCCCTTGAGCACCACCACGATGTCATAGTCCTGCCCGGCCCGCGTGCCTTCGGGCGTCAGGATCGCGCCGAACAGCAGCAGTTCGGTACCGCGAAAGCCCTGCCGGACCTGGACTTCGTGCTGCGAAATCTCGGGCACCAGGATCGGATCGCGCGCACCGCTCAGCAGCAGCAGGCAGACAAGGGCCAGCAGCGCCCTCATGACGGGGTCACCGTATAGATCTCGTCCGGGCGCCAGCCGAGCCCGAGTGCCATCCGCAGCGCGACCAGCAGCACCACCGCGGCGAGCACGAAGCGCAGCTTCTCGGCCGGGATCCGCTGTGCCAGCTGGGCCCCGATCTGCGCGCCCGAGACCGAGCCGATCAGCAGCAGCACGGCCAGCACGATATCGACCGCGCGCGTTGTCAGCGCGTGCATCATCGTGGTCATCATCGTCACGAACAGGATCTGGAACAGCGATGTGCCGACCACCACGTTGGCGCTCATCCCCAGGATGTAGAGCATCGCCGGAACCAGCACGAAGCCGCCGCCGATCCCCATCAGCATGGTCAGGATCCCGGTGAAGATACCGAGCAGGAACGGCGCAAGCGGCGAAATGTAGAGCCCCGAGCGGTAGAACCGCCAGCGCAGCGGCAGGCTGGCCACCATCGGATGGTGGCGGCGCTTGCGCGCGGGCAGCGGCACCCCGGTCTTCTGCGCTTGCAGAGCCTGCCAGCTTTCGCGGGCCATCACTCCGCCGATCCCGCCCAGCAGCACGACGTAAAGCACGTTGATCACCACATCGATCTGGCCGAGTTGCTGCAACAGCCGGAACAGCCCGGCCCCGATCGCGGTGCCGACGATCCCGCCACCGACCAGCACCGCGCCCATCTGGTAATCGACCCCGCCGCGCTTGGTATGGGCCAGCACGCCGGAAACGGAGGCACCGGTCACCTGGGTGGCGGCCGATGCGGCGGCGACAGTGGGCGGAATGCCGTAGAAGATCATCAGCGGGGTGGTAAGGAACCCGCCGCCCACCCCGAACATGCCCGACAGTATCCCCGTCAGCGCGCCAAGCGCGACGATGACCAGGCCGTTGACCGCAAGGTTGGCTATCGGAAGGTAGACGTCCATCTCTTGCCCACCGGCCTAGACCAGCAGGGCGGCCAAAAAAAGGCCAAGCGCCCTAGAAACCCGCAGAAAAGGTGATCGCTGCTCCCGAATCCGGCGCGGCATCGCCGGCAACGCGGAACCGGTAATCGGCGCTGAGCCGGGTGCGGGCCGGGCCAAGCGGCAGATCGAGCGTGGCGCTGGGCCCCATGTCGAGCCGGCGGGCGCCGCGCTGGGCCCCGCCCCAGGCCCCCGCGCCGAGCCGCAATTCCAGCTTTCCGGCGCGCGCGACGGGAGCATCGACCCGGGCCTGCCCGTCGATGAACGGGGTATGGTCCTTGCCCCCGACCCAGCCGGCCTGGGCATAGACCTCGCCCCGCAGCCCCAGCGGCAGGCGCGCGGGCGGCAGTTCGGTAACCAGCGCCACCGCCGGCCGGATCGCAGTGCCGGTGGTTGTTCTGGTCACCCGGGCCTCGGCCATGGCCGAAACCGGGATGCCGCGCAGCGGGCGCAGGGCAATCCCGGCGGCCAGTTCCTCGCCGCGTGGGTGGTAGAGTCCGGTGCTGCCTCTGAGGTAGAGCGTGGGGCGTAGCGCGCTTGCCGGGGCGAGACGATAGCGGATCACCTGCCCGGCCTGGCTCGATCCATAGGCGCCGGATGGCAGGCTTGCCCCGGGCAATCCTGCCCCGGGCAGGTTGAAGCCGTTGCCGCCCTCGCGCCATAGCAGCCAGCCATCGGCCGACCAACGCAGCGCCTGAGCCCTGCTGCCGGGCAGATAGGGCACCGGCGGAGCCGATGCGCCGGGCGGCGTGGTTGCGGCCAGGGCTTCCTGCGGCAGCGGCAGCGCCGCGACGCCCGCAAGATAGAGCATGGCGTGCCCCGCCGCGATCCGGGGCGGAACGGCGGTGGGCGGTTCGGACGCGGGTGCGGCCGCGGCCGGTTCGATCGCGGGTTCGGCGGCGGTCGGTTCGGGCGCGATCAGGTTGGGCGCGGCCAGCGGCTGTTCGGGGCGAAGCATCGGCGCCGCCGGCCCGCTCGGGCGGGCCGTTTCGCCGGCCTTCGCCCGGGTCGGAAGCTCCGAATTGCGCGGGGGCCTGGGCGTGGGCATGACGGCTGGAGCTGACGCGGCCTGAGCCGTATCTTCTTCTACCGGCAGCGAGCCCGCCCACAGCGCGGTGCGCGCGCCGACCCAGGCCAGCATCAGCACCGCCAAGGCCATCAGCGGCTGGCCGCGCCGGGCCGGACGGGGTTCGGGCAGCCTCATGCCTTCACCTTGAGTGCGGCGGCGGCCGGATGGCGATCGTGGCTGGTCTTGTCCCAGACTACCTGGCCGGTGCGCAGCGAGCGGAAATAGGCGGCGAGCGCCCGGCGCCCGGCCATGATCGCGATGACATTCGCCACCGGGATCCGCAGTACCGCGAAAACCCCCTCAGCCAGCCCGTATTCGCGCGCGGTAAAGGCAAAGCGCAGCGCCCCGCGCCAAAGGAACCCGGCAAAACTGGCAATCAGCATGGCCCGGAGCGGGACCGACAGGCTGTGCGGGCTCGCCAGCCCGGCGGCCGAAAGCCCCAGCAGCACCGCATCGACCACCAGCAGCAGATAGGCTGCCGCCAGGACCAGCGCGGTCAGCGGTCCGCGCCGGTCGCGCAGCGCCATCCACAGGTCGATCGCGGTGCCGCCCCACCCCATCCGGTCCCAGCCCTGGAAAGCGATTCCGTGGACCCAGCGGGTCTTCTGCCGGACCGCCGTTTCGATCGCGCTGGGGAAATAGGATCCGGTCGCAACCAGGTTTCCGGCATCGTCGCGCAGCCGCAGGAAGGCGCTGCCGCGCCCTTCCTGAGACAGGACCAGGCCCAGCTCGTAATCCTCGGTCAGGCATTCGGGAGCGAAGGGTCCGGCTTCGCCCTGGGCGCTGCGGCGCGCGGCCAGTTCGCCCAGCGCCGTGCGGGAAAAGCCGCAACCCACCCCGGCTGCGGGCAAAGGA
>CAZNII010000016.1:22994-33671 GCA_964573075.1 uncultured Novosphingobium sp.
TTCGCCCAGCGCCGTGCGGGAAAAGCCGCAACCCACCCCGGCTGCGGGCAAAGGAGCGCCAAGTGCGGCGCGCACCACCATCCCCTTGGCGTGGCTTTCGGCGAATTCGTCGGCATAATGGCCGGCGATCCAGCGCGATTGCGGCTGCGGTTCGGGGCGCACCGGCAATTGCACGAAATCGCGCAGCACCAGCGCCGCGTCGATCGCCTGGAGCGCGGCGGGATGTACCATGTCCTCGGCATCGTGCAGCACAATGCTGGCAAAGGCGCGGCCAGAGCGGGCCTCGTCCGCTTCCAGAGCGCGGTACAGGCGGTTGAGGCAATCGGCCTTGGTGGTCGGCCCGCGCACGCCGTGGACCACGATCCGCACCCGCGGATCGCGCCCTGCCGCGGCACTCGCCGCAGCCAGGGTGGCCGCATCGTTGGCATAACAGCCAAGGTAGATCGTCAGATCGCGCTGCGGCCAGGCAGCCAGCATGTGCGCCAGCGTCGCGCCTATCACCGGCGCTTCCTGGAAGGCGGGGATCAGCACTGCGGCCCGGCCCGACAATGGCTCTGCGCCATAGCCGACCGGCAGCCGCGCGGTGCGCCCCCGACCGGTCAGGCGCAGCCACAGCCAGGCCAGGTCAACCGCGAACTCGTCGATCAGGCCGACGCACAGCCAGAAGGCGGCAAAGGCCAGCAGCTCGTGCTCGAACAGCACCAGCGCTTCAAGCCAGGATTGCCCCGTCACGGCCCCGAACATGCCCTGCCAATCGCCCCCTGACCCCTGTGCGAATGGCCAGCCTATCGGCAATGGATAGTCGTTGCAACGCGGACTTGGTGCCGTCGGGCAAATTCAGGCGGCGCCATACTTCGTCGATCTACAAAATATTGCAGGATTTAAGTAATCGCCCAGGCGCCTGGCTGAAAAATGCTGGGCCTGGATTAGTAAACCCGACCGATTCGCCAGCGGCTCCGCCGAATCGGTCCGGTCCGGTTTCGATTGCCTGTCCCGGCAGCTCTGCTATCCGCCCGGACATGACCCGGCGGCGCCACCCCTTCTCGATGCTGGCCACCCTCGCCACCCGGCTGTTCGGGGGCGAGGCGGGAGCCGGCGTCCTGCTGATCCTCGTCGCGGGGGCGGCCATGCTGGCGGCGAATTCCCCGCT
Source organism: uncultured Novosphingobium sp. (assembly GCA_964573075.1). Classification (GTDB taxonomy): domain Bacteria; phylum Pseudomonadota; class Alphaproteobacteria; order Sphingomonadales; family Sphingomonadaceae; genus Novosphingobium. Next base: position 24,145 of record CAZNII010000016.1, read on the forward strand.
GGCTCACGGCTATCACGCGCTGTTCCACGATCCGCTGGCGTTGAGCCCGATCGCCAAGCTGAACACGCTGCACCTGTGGATCAACGATGCGCTGATGGCGCTGTTCTTCTTCGTCGTCGGGCTGGAGATCAAGCGCGAGGTGCTCGACGGAGAGCTGGCCAGCCCGCAGCGCCGGCGCCTGCCGGTGCTGGCGGCCAGCGCGGGGATGATCGTTCCGGCGCTGGTCTATCTGGCGGTGGCCGGGACCGAGCCTGGCCTGCAACCCGGCTGGGCGATCCCGGCAGCGACCGACATCGCCTTTGCCCTGGGGGTGCTTGGCCTGCTCGGCAAGCGGGTGCCGGCCAGCCTGCGGCTGTTCCTGCTGACCGTGGCGATCGTTGACGACCTGGGCGCGGTGGCGATCATCGCGCTGTTCTATACCGCCGGGATCGCGCTCGGCTGGTTGGCGCTGGCCGCGGCGCTGCTCGGGGCGATGGCGCTGCTCAATCGCCGCGGCGTGGCGCATGGCCTGCCCTATGCGGTGCTGGGTGCGGCGCTGTGGTTCGCGGTGCTTCATTCCGGGGTCCATGCGACGGTGGCCGGGGTGCTGGCCGCGCTGACCGTGCCGCTGAAGCCGGTCCGGCGCGGCGATTCGCTGCTGCTGCGGATGGAGCATACGCTCGCCCCGCTGAGTGCCTATCTGATCGTCCCGCTGTTCGGCTTCGCCAACGCCGGGGTGGCGCTGACCGGCCTGTCGCCCGCGGACCTTGCCGCGCCGCTGCCGCTCGGCATTGCGCTGGGCCTGTTCCTGGGCAAGCAGGCCGGGATTCTCGGGGCGATCTGGACGGCCAAGCGCCTGGGCCTGGCCCAGCCCCCGGCCGGGGCGAGCTGGGCGCAGCTGTGGGGCATGGCGATCCTGTGCGGGATCGGCTTCACGATGAGCCTGTTCATCGCCCAGCTGGGCTTTCCCGCCCGTCCCGAGCTGGTCGAGGAGGCCAAACTGGGCGTGCTGCTCGGCTCGCTCGGCTCGGCGCTGGCCGGCTATCTGGTGCTGCGGCGCGCCGGCAAGCCCGGCTGAACCCTACCAGGTCCCGACGTTGGGCATGCTCGCCCAAGGCTCCTGCGGTGGCAGGTTGCCGTCCTGGAGCAGTTCGACCGAAATCCCGTCGGGCGTCTTGACGAAGGCCATGTGCCCGTCACGCGGCGGGCGGTGGATGGTGTGACCGGCGTCCATCAGCCGCTGGCAGGTCTGGTAGATATCCTCCACCCGGTACGCCAGATGGCCGAAATTGCGCCCGCCCGAGTAAGTCTCGGCCTCACCGCTTTCAGGCGGCCAGTTCCAGGTCAGCTCGACCTCGGCCACCCCCTCTTCGCCCGGCGCGGCCAGGAAGATCAGGGTGAAGCGGCCCTGTGCGCTTTCATAGCGGCGCACCTCCTCCAGCCCGATCAGCCTGAAGAAGGCAATGGTGGCGTCGGGGTCGGTGACCCGGATCATCGAGTGCAGGAACTTGGTCATGGCCCGATCCTAAAGCCAAAGGCCCGCCCCGGACAAGCCGGGACGGGCCCTTGCAAGCGATTTACCGCGGATCAGAACGAGAGCTTGATCGTCCCGACCACCGCATCGTTCGAAAAACCGTCGATCGAGGCGCCATCGACCCCGACATAGGCCACGCCGACCGAGAGGTTCTTGGTCACGTTGGCCGTGGCGCCGACCGAATAGTCGAACCCGCCATCGGTGCTGACCCCGGTCAGCAGCTTGGGCGAAAGCGCGCCGTCGGTATAGCCGAGGTGGGCACTGACGCTGACCGGAGTGTTGGGCACGCCGGCCGACAGATCGGTGTAGAGGTACAGGTTGTCGTCACCGCCCAGCGCGTCCTGGCTCCAGGCATAGTTGACCCCGACCTTGGCGGTCGCCGGCCCGAGCGTGGTCGAAAGCGAGGCATAGGGTTCAAAGAAGTTGGCGTTGCCGAAGCTGCCATTGGGATAGCTGTAATAGGTCACCCCGACATCGGCGGTCAGCCCGCTGGCGACTTGCCCCGACCAGCCGGCATAGAGATCGACTTCGGCCGAGCCATAGACGTCGAAGGCATCCTGTTCGAGGCTGGAGCCCCAGGCGCCGACATAGAGGCCGCTCGAATGGTTGACCTGGATCCCGCCCTGGATCGCGAAATCGCCGCCCGAATAGGACAGCCCGCGCCAGCGGTAATCGGTGACGCCGGCAACATTGCCGGTAACGGTCAGATCGGCCGGGGGATCGGTTTCATCGGCAAATGCGGGAGTGGCGGCCAATCCGCTGCCGGCAAGGATAAGAGCGGCGAGAGGGCCGCGGACGGACGTGAGCATGGCAATCTTCCTTCGATTGTTTGTCGCTTCGTCCCACCTGCGCCCACTGCGTGCCTCCTCGTTTGCGGGAGCCATCGCGCTGGACAAGAGCCCTTCAGCACACTTTTGCTGCGCTGCACAAGGGACAATGGACATTTCCTTGCGCAGGCGCACTATGGTGTGGCTTTCTCGCAACGCCGGCGGCAGCGCCATTGTCCGTTAAGGGGTGCGCGGCTATAGGCGGCGCAAGGATTTGCCCGGTCGATGTTATCCAAGTTTCGCAACCTGTTCGGCGCCCAGGAGAGCGCACCGCCCGCGGCGATCCCGCCGGGCCAGCGGGTCTATGCCGTGGGCGACGTGCACGGCCGCGCCGATCTGTTCGAAGCACTGATGGAGGCGGTGGACAGCGATGACGCCGCACGCGCGCCGGCCGAATCCACCGTGATCCTGCTGGGCGATCTGGTCGATCGCGGCCCGGACAGCGCCGGGGTGCTGGCCCTGGCGCAAAGCTGGCAGCGCAATCGCCATGTCCGCGCACTGATGGGCAACCACGAGGAAATGTTCCTCGATTCGTTCGACAGCGAAGAGGTGCTGCGCCATTTCCTGCGCTATGGCGGGCGCGAAACGCTGCTGTCCTATCCGATCGATCCGGCCACTTATGTTGCCGCCAGCCTGACCGAGGCGCAGGAGCTGATGCGCGAATTTGTGCCGGCCGAAGATATCGCCTTCATGCGTTCGATGGAGGACATGATCCCGATCGGCGATTACCTGTTCGTCCATGCCGGAATTCGTCCCGAAGTGCCGCTGGAAGAACAGAAGGTCGGCGATCTGCGCTGGATCCGCGAACCTTTCACCACCCACAAGGGCAGCCTCGGCCCGGTGGTGGTCCACGGCCACACCATCTACGACGCCCCGGAAATCGTCTCCAACCGGATCGGGATCGATACCGGGGCCTATCGCACCGGACGCCTGACCGCGCTCGGGCTTGAAGGAACCAGTCGCTGGCTGATCACCGCCAGCGAGAACGACGGGACGGTCAGCGTCTCGCAAAGGAGCATCGCATGAAGATCGCAATGGTCGGCTCGGGCTATGTCGGGCTGGTGTCGGGGGCCTGCTTTGCCGATTTCGGCCACGATGTGGTCTGCATCGACAAGGACCCGGCCAAGATCGAAAGCCTGCACGCCGGGATCATGCCGATCTACGAACCGGGCCTGGCCGAACTGGTCGGCTCCAACGTCAAGGCCGGCCGCCTGACCTTCACCACCGACCTTTCCGAAGGGATCGCCGGCGCATCGGCGATCTTCATCGCGGTCGGCACCCCCAGCCGCCGCGGCGATGGCCATGCCGACCTGAGCTTCGTTTATGCCGTGGCCGAGGAAGTCGGCGCGAACCTCAGGCAACCGGCGGTGATCGTCACCAAGTCGACCGTCCCGGTCGGCACCGGCGACGAGGTTGAGCGGATCATCGCCGAGGCCAATCCCGGGGTGAAGTTCGCGGTCGCCTCGAACCCCGAATTCCTGCGCGAAGGCGCGGCGATCGGCGATTTCAAGCACCCGGACCGGATCGTGGTCGGCACCGATGACGAATGGGCCCGCGGCGTGATGAACGAGGTCTATCGCCCGCTGTTCCTCAACAAGAGCCCGATCCTGTTCACCAGCCGCCGCTCGAGCGAGCTGATCAAATATGCCGCCAATGCCTTCCTGGCAGTCAAGATCACCTTCATCAACGAAATGGCCGACCTGTGCGAAAAGGTCGGCGCGGACGTTCAGGACGTGTCGCGCGGGATCGGGATGGACGCCCGGATCGGGGCGAAGTTCCTCCACGCCGGGCCGGGCTATGGCGGATCGTGCTTCCCCAAGGATACCCTGGCGTTGCTCAAGACCGCCGAGGATTACGAAGCCCCGACCCGGATCGTCGAGGCGGTGGTCAAGGTCAACGAGGCGCGCAAGCGGGCGATGGGCCGCAAGGTGATCGAGGCGCTGGGCGGAATGGAAGCCGCGCGCGGCAAGAAGGTCGCGCTGCTGGGCCTGACCTTCAAACCCAACACCGACGACATGCGCGACGCACCCAGCATCGCGATCGCCCAGGCCCTGGCCGATGCCGGGGTCGAAGTGGCCGGTTACGATCCCGAGGGGATGGAACTGGCCCGGCCGCTGATGCCCGAAGTTGCGATGCAGCCCAACGCCTATGCCGCGATCGAGGGCGCCGATGCGACAGTGATCGTGACCGAATGGGACGCCTTCCGCGCGCTCGACCTCGATCGGATCAAGGCGATTGCCAAGGCCCCGGTGCTGGTTGACCTGCGCAATGTCTATGACCCGGCCGAAGTGCGGGCCAAGGGGTTCGCCTATTCGAGCGTGGGGCGGCCATAGGTGGTAAAAAAGGTCCTCTCCATTTTCGCGTCGGCGCAAATGGGGAGGTGGCATTTGCGCAGCAAATGACGGAGGGGTTGCTGCCCTCGCGCCATTTCCCCTCCGTCTCGGCCTGACGGCCGATCCACCTCCCCATTGTGGCAGTTGCCAAAAATGGAGAGGGACTATCGAAGTTGTGCCTTCAAGTCCGCCACCTGCGGTTCGCTCACCAGCCCCAGCACCAGCAGGCGGCTGGCGCGGGTCATTTCGGCGGCGAAGCGGGCATCGTCCCAGCATTCGGCGAGCCAGCCCTCGACCGTGGCGGCGAGCAATCTGAGCAATTGCCCGGTGAGGTCTTCGGGCGAAAGTAGCGGTGCGAGTTCGCCGCTGTCGATCGCCGCGGCGACCAGGCCCGACCACAGCGCCAGCCCGTGCTCGGTCATCTTCTCGCGCAGCGGGTTGCCTTCGATCCCGTGCATCGCCGCATAGAGCCCGCGGTAGAATTCCGGTTCGGCGAGGTAATGCACCACGATCATATCGACCGCGCCGAGCAGCCGGTCCAGCGGGGCCCGTTCGGGCTCGGCCGCCAGCCGCGCGGCAAAGCTGGCGAACTCGTCCTCGACCACCCGGCGCAGCACCTCGCCCTTGGTGCCGAGCAGGTTGTAGGGTGTCGCCGGGCTGACCCCGGCGCGTTTTGCCAGTTGCAGCATTGAAAAGCCCGCCCCGCCGGTCTCGCGGACCAGCGCGTGCGCGGCATCGACGATGGCGCGCCGGCGTGCCTCCCGTGCTTCGGGCGAAAGCGCCATCAGCCGACCGGAATGTTCTCGTAATAGGGGATCAGCACGTCGTCGCTGCCCTCCTCGATCTGGCCGAGCATCGCGACGGTCACCGGATGGACCGCATCGGCATCGGTCATCACCTCGACAAAGGCCGGTCCGCCACAGGCGAAGGCGCGCTGCAGCGCGGCCGGCAGGTCGGCAATCTGTGTCACCTTCTCGCTGTGCAGGCCGAAGGCGCGGGCAATATCGGCATAGGCCGTGCCTTCGAGCTTGGAGATGACGTTGTAATTGCCGCCGAACATGATCTGCTGGCCGTGAATCGACATGCCCCAGACCTGATTGTTGAGCACCACGTTGACGATCGGCAGGCGGTGGCGGACCATGGTATCGAATTCCTGGATGTGGAACCCCAGCGCGCCGTCGCCGGTCAGGTGCACCACCCGGCGGTCCGGTTCGGCCAGTTGCGCACCGATCGCGAAGCCCGGGCCGATCCCCAGGCAGCCGAGATAGCCGTGGGTCAGGATTGCGGCTGGACGATCGACCGCGGTGACCGCCCCGGCCCATGACGCCGCCTCGCCCCCATCGTAAACATAGACCGCGTCGGGCCCGGCCGCTTCGGCCACTGCCCTGGCCGCATGGAGCGGATGGATCCCGCCTGGTCCTTCGGGATCGGGAAACATCGCGGCGAACACCGGAGCGGGGGCCAGCGCCTGGTCCCGCCAGGCCTCGATCCCTTCGGGCTTGCGTCCATCGAGCGCCGCGGTCAGTGCGCGGACGGTTTCGGCGCTGTCAGCCGCAATCGCCAGATCGACGTCGCGGATCCGCCCGATCTCGGCCGCATTGGAATGGACCTGGGCCAGCTTCGCCGCGTGCGGAACTACAGCGCCCGAGCGTCCGCCCAGCAACAGGCCCAGCCGTCCGCCCAGCAGGATCACGAGATCGGGCGGGTCGATCTCCAGCAGCGGCAGCATGCCAAGGTTCCCGGCCGCCCCGCCATCACAGGGATGGCCGGCGGGCAGCACCCCGGCGGCGAGCGACTTGGTGAAGACCGGGATCGGCACTGCGGCGGTCAGCGCGCGCAGCGCATCGGCGCAGGCGGCGTTGGCGGCCTCGTTGCCGGCGATGATTACCGGACGCCGCGCGGCCAGGACCATGTCGGCCAGCGCCTGGGCCTCGACCGGGGCCGGTGCGGCATGGGGGCGGACGTTGACCCCGGCCGCAGGGGTCGCGCGTTCGGCCGGCACGCTCATGTGCAGGATGTCGATCGGCACTTCGAGCAGGACCGGCCCCATCGGCGCGGTCCGGGCCTGGCGGATCGCCATCGCGGCCAGGTCGGCCATCCGCTCGGTCGCGGGGACCGACATCGCCCATTTGACCGCCGGGCGGGCCATTGCCAGCTGGTCTATCCCGCCCTGCATCGGGTTGGTCTCCACCTCGCGCAGCGGCGCGGCGCCGACGATGAACAGCACCGGCGATCCGTCGAGCCTGGCATTGGCCATCGCCGAGATCGCATTGGTGAAGCCCGGCCCGGCAGTGACGATGCACACCCCGAGATCGCCGGTGACCCGGGCATAGGCATCGGCGCCATGGCCGGCGGCGCTTTCGTGGCGGAAGTCGGTCAGCGCGATCCCTTCCTCGACGCAGCCCTTGAGCAGCGCCTCGAGGTGCCCGCCATGCAGCGCGAATGCCTGGCGCACCCCGGCCGCCTTAAGGGTCCGCGCCAGGATCTGCCCGCCGATCAGTCGTTCGCCCTGTGCCATTGCCTTCGCTCCTCGGTTGCGACTCGCTTCGGCTTGTGATTATAGTGCACTCTAATAATCAGCAAGAGAGGGGCGGCGATGGCAAGGTTCGCAGGCAAGGTCGCGGTGATCACCGGCGGGGCATCCGGCATCGGCGCTGCCACCGCCCGGCTGCTCCACCGCGAAGGGGCCAGCGTGGTGCTCGGCGATCTCGACCGGGCCAATGGCGAGGCGCTGGCCGCCGAACTGGGTGAGCGGGCGCGCTTCATGGTCTGCGATGTGGCCGACTTCGCCCAGGTTGAGGGCCTTGTCGGGCATGCGGTGGCACAGTTCGGTGCACTCCATGTGATGTTCAACAACGCCGGGATCGGCAACCTTTCGCCGATCGAGGCGCTTTCGGTCGAGGACTGGAAAAGGGTCATCGCGGTCGATCTCGACGGGGTGTTCTTCGGCCTCAAGGCCGCGATTCCGGCCCTGCGCGCCAGCGGCGGCGGCGCGGTGGTCAACACCGCCTCGGCCAGCGGACTGGCCGGCGATTTCGGCTTTGCTGCCTACAACGCCGCCAAGGCCGCAGTGATCAACCTGACCCGCACCGCCGCAATCGACCATGCCCGCGAGGGAATCCGGGTCAATTGTATCTGCCCTGGCCCGGTCGATACCCCGATCCTCGCCGCCGCCCAGACCGTTCCGGGGCTGCGCGCGGACTGGGAAGACCGCGTGCCGCAGGGCCGCTTCGCTCGCGCCGAGGAAGTGGCGGAGGCGGTTGCCTTCCTCGCCTCCGACGCGGCTTCGGCGATAACCGGGGTGGCGCTGCCGGTCGATGGCGGCTTGACCGCTCACACCGGGCAACCCAACCTGATCAAGGTGTTCGGCGGCATGGCGGGAGACGAAGCATGAAGGCGGTAGTGAGGCGCGGGACCGAACTGGTCGATACCGAGATCGCCGAACCGATCCCCGGCGAAGGCCAGGCGCTGGTTTCCACCCTGGTCTGCGGGATCTGCGGATCGGACCTGCATGCGCTGCATCACCTCGATCACATGATCGCGCTGACCCGCAAGGCCGGCGGGCTCGAGAACCTCGATCCGCGGCAGGACGTGGTGTTCGGCCACGAATTCTGCGCCGAAGTGCTGGACTACGGCCCCGGCTGCACCGGCGCGATCAAACCCGGCACACGGGTGGTTTCGGTTCCGGCTGCCTTCGGCCCGCAGGGCGGCGAGCTGGTCGGCTATTCGAACCGCTTTCCCGGCGGCTTTGCCGAACGGATGGTGCTGACCGAGGCCATGCTGCTGGCGGTCCCCAACGGGCTCGACGCCGAACGCGCCGCGCTGACCGAGCCGATGGCGGTGGGCGAACATGCCGTGGCCCAGGCCCCGCTGACCCCGCAGAGCGTCTGCCTGGTGATCGGCTGCGGCCCGGTCGGCCTGTCGGTAATCTCGGCGCTCAAGGCGCGTGGGGCGGGTCCGGTGATTGCCACCGACCTCTCGCCCGAGCGGCGCCGCGCGGCCGAGGCGCTGGGCGCGGACGTGGTGCTCGATCCGTCAACCCATTCCCCTCACGAGCGCTGGGAAGAGCTCGACGTACCGGCGACCATGGCCAGCTTTTCCACCAGCCAGTTGATGGGCCGCTCAATCCGCGATGCGGTGGTGTTCGAATGTGTCGGAGTGCCGGGCATGATCCAGACGCTGATCGAAAAAGCCCCGCCCACTGCGGCGATCATCGTCGTCGGGGTCTGCATGGAAAGCGACACGATCGAACCGTCGCTGGCGATCAACAAGCAGCTGAGCCTCAAATTCGTCTACGGCTACAGTCCCGACGAATTCGCCGCGACCCTGCACGACATCGCCGAAGGCACCCGCGACGTTACCGCGCTGATGAGCGGCACTGTCGGGCGCTCGGGCGTGGCCGATGCCTTCACGGCGCTGTCCGGCGGTGGCGGCAAGATCAAGGTACTGGTCGATCCGCACCGGGCTTGAGGCAAATACGCCAGGGGGCCTGTAAGCCGGGTTCTGTAACGCGGACGGTATCCCACATGGGACCGTATCCGCGCTGGCAGCCATTCCTCTAGGCCTTGTGTTGCCACAAGGCTCAAGCAACCAACCCGGGCGGTCGGGTCCGAAACAGACCTGCCGCAGCCGAAGCCTTGGCGCGCCGCCCCTATTCGGTCTTGCTCCGGGTGGGGTTTGCCGTGCGGGTGATGTTACCACCACCCCGGTGCGCTCTTACCGCACCCTTTCACCCTTACCTCACGAGTGAGGCGGTCTGCTCTCTGTGGCACTTTCCCTGGGCTTCGCTGCAAGCAACTCGCCCGGCGGGCATTACCCGCCACCCTTGTTTCGTGGAGCCCGGACTTTCCTCGG
>CAZNII010000017.1:0-10596 GCA_964573075.1 uncultured Novosphingobium sp.
CGCCGCGCTGCGCGAAGCCAACGACGCCTTCTTCCGCGACTGGATGGAAGGCTGAAGGCCGATCTTTATCTCAAGGCGCTGGAAAGTGAGCGCAAACAGCAGGCGCATAAAACCAAGCGCGGGGCTTGAGGGCCACGATTTTGTCCAACCAAACACACTCGTCACCCCGGGCTTGACCCGGGGTCCCGCTGCCTTTTCTAGCCTTGCATTTGGCGGATAGGTCGCAGAAGCAAAGCGGGCCCCCGGGTCAAGCCAGGGGTGACGGCCGAGGTTTGGTGCGGAAAAGGTTGGGAACGCAATGATGACCACAGGCTATTCCGGCACCCCGCTCGCCAAGAAGCTCAGCCTGCGCGATGGGCAGCGGGTGTGGTTTGACGCCATGCCCGAGCATGTGTTCGACGAAATCGCCGAATATGCTCTGGAACTCACCTTCGTGGCCGATCCCGCCGAAGGGATCGACGCCGCGCACGTTTTCGAGACTGAACGCCGCGTGCTGGAAGTTCGGCTCAAAAGCCTGCGCCACCAGATCGCGGCGGACGGTCAGGTGTGGGTGAGCTGGCCCAAAAAGGCCTCCAAGGTGCCGACCGACATCACCGAAGACACGATCCGCGAACTTGCCCTGCCGCTGGGCTTCGTCGACACCAAGGTTTGCGCGGTCGACGATGTGTGGTCAGGGCTGAAGCTGGTGATCAGGAAAGAGCTGCGGTGAACAAGGTCCTCTCCATTTTCCGCGTATGCGGCAAATGGGGAGGTGGCAGTCGCGTCAGCGACTGACGGAGGGGTCTCTGCCCTCGCGCAATTACCCCTCCGTCTCGGCCTGGCGGCCGATCCACCTCCCCATTTGCGCCATTCAGCGAAAATGGAGAGGATCGTTGGGCCTCAGGCGGCTTCCTGCACCGGGGCCATAAGATCGTAGGGATCGACCCCATTGGCCCGCCAGGTGGCATGTGCCTGGGTGTAGTACTTTGGCGTCGCGATGTTGAGCCGCCGGCGCACCTCTTCGATCGGCAGCGGCAGCAGGTCGCTGATCGCCATTTCGACCAGGCGCGGGCAAGCCTTGCCCATGGTCTGGGCCTCGCGCACCGCGCGGAACACCGGCACCTTGACCGGGTGCTTGCGAATCTCGAAGGCCCCGGCATAGCCCAGGAACAGGTGTGCCGGGCTCGGCTGCTGGCTGTAGGTGAAGGCCAGCACGCACTGTTCACCCAGCGCATCGCGGCCAAAGCCGGTCAGCACGTGCAGCAGATCGTGGGTGTCGCGCATCCGGTTGAAGTACCAGGAAACCTGATCGTCCCAGTACATGTCGGCCGGGCGGTTCTTGTCGAGCTCGTCGACCAGCCCCTGGGCGGACAGGCCCTCGCGCTCCATGAAATCGCAATAGACCTGGGCCAGGCTGCCCTGCGGCAGCTTGCGCAGTTCCTCGTGATTGTCGAGCAGGGTGACGAGCGAAGGTTCCTTGCGGCGGATTTCCTGCGCGCGATCGGTCTTCAGGAAGGCCAGCGCGGCGTCATAAATCCCGCGCCAGGGCAGCGCTTCGAAGATCGGAGTGACCTGCGAGGTGTCTTCCTTGTCCTTCACCAGCAGCTTGAAATGCCGCCAGGCCTTGGCCAGATCATAGCGCATTTCGGGGCGACCCGGCAGCATCAGCGGCAGGTCATCTGCGGCGAAATTCACCGCGGCGGGCTTGGCGGTCATCATGTTCATGGGCCGATACTGCGAATTACTTACAGAAATGTCAATACGGCACTTGTCGTCCCGACTGGCCCTGGCAGCGGTTTGGCGCTAGCCTGCCGGGAAGAAAACAGGTGGGGAGATTATCATGACGCGCCGCTGGCCGTTGTTGCTGGGCCTGCTTGCCGGCCTTGCCGCGCTTTACGCCGGGCTTGCCACGGGGACGGACCCGGCCGACGCCTGGAGCCGCGCAGCGCGGTGGACGGCGCGGGTCGGGCTGCCGATCTTCCTGCTGACCTACCTTGCGTCCAGCCTCGGACGGCTCTGGCCGGGCGGCTGGGCCCGCACGGTCTGGCGCGACCGGCGCTGGTGGGGTCTGGGCTTTGCCGCGACGCACACAGTGCACCTCTATGCCCTGGTCAGGGCCGTGCCCCTGAGCGGCGAGGAGCGCAGCCTAGCCTCGCTGATCCCGGGCGGTCTGGCCTATCTGGTAATGTACCTGATGGCCCTCACCTCCAGCGAAGCGGCGATCCGCGCGCTGGGGCGGAACTGGAAGCGCCTGCACAGCTTCGGGATCCACTACCTGTGGCTGATCTTCACCCTGGCCTATTCGCTGCGGATCGGCAGCCCGGACACCCGGATCGAGGGGCTGGCCGGTGCCGCGCTTTGCTATGCCGCGTTGGCGGTGCGGCTGTTTGTCTGGCTTAGAGGCCGGAAAGCCTAGACCCAATCGCTTTCGGCAACCCCCAGCAGACGCAGCACATCGGACAGATCGCCGCGATCGATCGCCCCGTTGGCGGCCGCGCGGGCCTTGGGCTTGGCGTGATAGGCCACGCCATACTGCGCCGCTACCAGCATCGGGATATCGTTCGCGCCATCGCCGGTGGCCAGGCTGGCCGCCCCGCCCCGCGCTTCGACTTCGCCGCGCAGCACCGCTTCCTTGACCGAGCTGTCGACTATTTCGCCGACCAGTGCGCCACTCAGCCGGCCATGGCTCACCGCCAGCCGGTTGCCTACAACGCGCTCGAACCCCAGCTGCTCGGCGACCGGATCGGCGAACTGGTGGAACCCGCCGGTGACCAGCACCGTGGCGCAACCGTGGGCCTTGAGCGTCGCCACCAGCGTTCGCGCGCCCGGCATGTCGCGGATCCGCTCGTCGAGGCATTGCTGGATCGCGTCCTCGCCCAGCCCGCCGAGCAGGCGGACCCGTTCGGTCAGCGCCTCGGCGAAATCGAGCTCTCCCTGCATGGCCCGCTCGGTGATCTCGGCGATCCGATCCTTGATCCCTGCGAAGTCGGCCAGTTCATCGATGCATTCCTGCCCGATCATGGTCGAATCCATGTCCGAGACGAACACCCGCGGCACTTGCGGCAGGTGATCGGTAATCAGCAGGTCGGACGGGCTGAAATGCCGGTCCAGCACGGCTCGCACTGCGGAAACCTCACCCTGGTCGGCCATCACCTGAAGCACCGCATCAAGCCCAGGTAGCGGATCTGCGCCGAGCACGCGGGCGCCCTGGGCCTCAAGCGCGTGGACTGCCGCGTCAACATGGGCGGACAAGACCGCCGGTTCTGCTATCACGCGGGCGATGAGCACGTTCAATTCCCCTGACTCGGCGAAAGCGCCGCCGCTGGCGCTCATTGCAGGGCCGACCGCCAGCGGCAAGTCCGATTGCGCGGTGCGGCTGGCGCTTGCAATTGGGGCACGCGGGCGCGAGGCGGTGGTGATCAATGCCGATAGCGCCCAGGTCTATGCCGATCTCGCCGTGCTCTCGGCGCGGCCTTCGGCAGAAGAGATGCAGGGGGTGGAGCACCGGCTGTTCGGGGAATGGGACGGGGCCGATGCCTGCTCCGCCGCCGATTGGGCTGCCCGGGCCCGCGAAGTCATCGCCGAGGTTCACGCCCGCGGCGCCGTGCCGGTGCTGGTTGGCGGGACCGGACTTTACATGCGCACCCTGCTCGACGGGATCGCCCCGGTTCCGCCGATCGATTCCGCCGTGCGCGAAACGGTGCGGGCCATGCCGGTGGCCGAAGCCCATGCCGCCTTGCAGGCCGAAGACCCGGACCGCGCCGCCGCGCTATCGCCCGCAGACACCACCCGCGTTGCCCGCGCGCTCGAGGTGGTCCGCTCGACCGGCAAGCCGCTGGCGGACTGGCAGGCCGAGCGGGTCGGCGGGATCGGCCAGGCGGTTTCACTTCACGCCGTGGTCCTGCTGCCGCCGCGCGATTGGCTCTACGAGCGCTGCAACCGCCGCTTTGCGCTGATGCTGGAGAGCGGCGCCCGGAGCGAAGTGGAGCGCCTGCTGGCCCGCCGTCTCGACCCGACCCTGCCGGTGATGCGGGCGATCGGGGTGCCGGAAATCGGCGCGTTGCTGGCGGGAGAATGCACCCTGGAAGAGGCCATCGCGCGCGGCGCCCAGGCCACCCGCAACTATGCCAAGCGCCAGTACACCTGGTTCCGCAACCAGCCTCCGCATGATTGGCTGCGAGTCGAGTCATTTGATTACGATATCGAAAGCATGTTCGCATCATTATTGCGCGATTAGGGGTTGACGCGTTATTTCCTATCCCCTAGGGGCAGCGCCAATATCTGGACTTGCGCTTTGATCCCGAGTTGGAGAGGAGACCCGGCACAGCCCCCTGTGCCGGGTCGGTCCTTTCCGGGGCCAAGGGCGGCAGGAAGGCGAGTGACGTGAAAGGTGAATTGAAGTGAGCGAGGAGCGCAGCGGCGCCAGCATCCTGGTCGAAAGCCTGGTTCGCCAGGGCGTCGAATTCGTCTTCGGCTATCCCGGGGGCGCGGTGCTGCCGATTTACGATGCCCTGTTCGGCGATGCCCGGATCCGCCACATCCTGGTCCGCCACGAAGCCGGCGCGGCCCATGCCGCCGAAGGCTATGCCCGCTCGACCGGCAAGCCCGGCGTGGTGCTGGTCACCTCGGGCCCGGGCGCGACCAATGCCGTCACCGGGATTGCCGACGCCTTCATGGATTCGATTCCGATGGTCGTCATCACCGGCCAGGTCGCGACCGGGCTGATCGGATCCGACGCGTTTCAGGAAGCCGACACGATCGGGATCACCCGCCACTGCACCAAGCACAACTATCTGGTAAAGGACCCGGCCGACCTTGCCGCGGTGATCGACGAGGCTTTCCAGATCGCCACCACCGGCCGCCCCGGCCCGGTCGTGATCGACATTCCCAAGGACGTCCAGGTCGCCTCGGCCCCGTTCAGCGAGGCCGCGCCGCAGCGCAAGGTCCGCTATGCCCCGCCCTCGACCGGCAGCGATCGCGACATTGCCAGGGCGATCGAACTGCTCGCCAATGCCAAGGCCCCGGTGTTCTACACCGGCGGCGGGGTGATCAATTCGGGCCCGCGCGCGGCCGAACTGCTGCGCGAATTGCAGCGGCTGACCGGCGCCCCGCTGACCTCGACCCTGATGGGGCTTGGCGCTTTCCCGGCCGACCATCCCGACTGGCTCGGCATGCTGGGGATGCACGGCACCTACGAAGCCAACATGGCTATGAACCGGGCCGACCTGATCCTCTGCGTCGGTGCCCGTTTTGACGATCGGGTGACCGGCCGGCTCGATGCCTTCGCCCCCAATTCGACCAAGATCCACATCGACATCGACCGCGCCTCGATCAACAAGACGGTTCCGGTCGATCTGCCGATCCTGGGCGATTGCGCCGCCGTGCTGGAACAGCTGGTTTCGGCCTGGGGCAGCCGCAAGGCCCAGGACCTGACCGAATGGAAGGCCCGGATCGACGGCTGGCGCGCAAGGCTGAGCCTGGCCTATCCGAAAAAGGCCGATGCCATCATGCCGCAGCTGGCGGTCGAGCGGCTGTTCGCCCTGACCCGCACGCTTGACCCGGTGATCGCCACCGAAGTGGGCCAGCACCAGATGTGGGCGGCGCAGTATTTCCACTTCTTCGGCCCCAACCGCTGGCTGACCTCGGGCGGGCTCGGCACCATGGGCTATGGCCTGCCCGCCGCGATCGGCGCGCAGCTGGGCAATCCGGGCCGGCTGGTGATCGACATCGCCGGCGATGCCTCGATCCAGATGAACATCCAGGAACTCGGGACGGCGAGCCAATATCGCCTTCCGGTCAAGGTCTTCGTGCTCAACAACGAATGGATGGGCATGGTCCGCCAGTGGCAGGAACTGACCTATGAAAGCCGCTATTCGAACTCCTATTCCGACAGCCTCCCCGATTTCGTGAAGCTGGCCGAGGCTTACGGCTGGAAAGGCATCCGGATCGAGAACGAAAGCCAGCTCGACGCCGGGATCCAGGCGATGATCGACCATGACGGTCCGGTGATCGTCGATTGCCTGGTGGCCAAGGAAGCCAACTGCTTCCCGATGATCCCCAGCGGCGCGGCGCATACCGACATGATCCTCTATGGCGATCAGGTGGCCGGAACCCTCGACGACGAAGCCAAGGCGCTGGTGTAAGAGCGATGATGAAAATCAAGAAAGAGGCGTCGGAACGCCACGTCCTGACCATCACGGTCGATAACGAGGCCGGGATCCTGGCCAAGATCGCCGGGCTGTTCACCGCGCGCGGCTACAACATCGACAGCCTGACCGTGGCTGACATTACCGAAAACCACGCGGTCAGCCGGATCACCATTGTCACCCACGGCCCGCCGGCGGTGATCGACCAGATCCACGCCCAGCTGGACCGGCTGGTTCCGGTCCACAAGGTGATCGACCTGACCGAGGCCGGCGACCATGTCGAGCGCGAGCTGGCGCTGGTCAAGGTCTCGGGCACCGGCGATGCCCGGGTCGAGGCGCTGCGGCTGGCCGAAGTGTTCCGCGCCAAGGTGGTCGATACCACCACCAGCAGCTTCATTTTCGAGCTGACCGGCACCCCGGACAAGCTCGACCGCTTCGTTTCGCTGATGCGCGAGCTTGGCCTGGTCGAGGTCGGTCGCACCGGCGTGGTCGGCATGATGCGCGGAGCGGGCGCGGCTTAGGAATTCACCCCCGCCCTCACCTGCACCGTCGCCCTGAACTCGTTTCAGGGTCCATGGTGCCCCAAGGCGAAGCGCGGGATTGATTGCACAATGGGTGCTGAAACAAGTTCAGCATGACGATTGAATAGGAAGCGACAATGAAGGTTTACTACGACGCCGACTGCGACCTCAACCTGGTGACCGGCAAGAAGATCGCCGTGCTCGGCTATGGCAGCCAGGGCCACGCCCACGCCCAGAACCTGCGCGACAGCGGGGTAAAGGACGTGGCGATCGCGCTGCGCCCCGGCTCGGCCAGCGCCAAGAAGGCCGAAGCGGCCGGCTTCAAGGTCTTGTCCAACAAGGATGCCGCCGGCTGGGCCGATGTGCTGATGATCCTGGCCCCCGACGAGCACCAGGCCGCGATCTGGGAAAACGACCTCAAGGGCAACATGAAGCCCGGCGCGGCGCTGGCCTTTGCCCACGGCCTCAACATCCATTTCGGGCTGATCGAGGTTCCCGGCGATATCGACGTGATCATGATCGCGCCGAAGGGCCCGGGCCACACCGTGCGCGGCGAATACCTCAAGGGCGGCGGCGTGCCGTGCCTGATCGCGGTCCACCAGGACGCGACCGGCAATGCCCATGACGTAGCCCTGGCCTATGCCAGCGGCGTCGGCGGTGGCCGCAGCGGCATCATCGAAACCAATTTCAAGGAAGAGTGCGAAACCGACCTGTTCGGCGAACAGGCCGTGCTCTGCGGCGGGATCACCCACCTGATCCAGGCCGGGTTCGAAACCCTGGTCGAAGCCGGCTACGCGCCGGAAATGGCCTATTTCGAATGCCTCCACGAAACCAAGCTGATCGTCGACCTGCTCTATGAAGGCGGCATCGCCAACATGCGCTACTCGATCTCGAACACCGCCGAATACGGCGACATCACCACCGGCCCGCGCATCATCACCGCCGAAACCAAGGCCGAGATGAAGCGCGTGTTGGCCGACATCCAGTCGGGCCGGTTCGTCAAGAACTTCGTGCTCGACAACCGCGCCGGCCAGCCGGAGCTGAAGGCCGCTCGCAAGGCTGCCGAAGCCCATCCGATCGAACAGACCGGCAGCCGCCTGCGCGCGATGATGCCGTGGATCGGCAAGAACAAGCTGGTCGACCAGGAAAAGAACTGATCCTGCCGCTTGCCGCTTGACCGGCAGGCATTCGCGGGGCTCCTTCGGCAGCGAAGGAGCCCCGCATGATTCCACGCCCCCTGTTCGCCCTGCTGCTGGCCACCGGCACCGCGCTTGCCGCTGCCCCCGCCCAGACGCCCGGCCAGCCCGATCCCAGTCGCGTCGCTGCCGGCACTTACCAGGCAGATCCGCTTCACACCCTGGTCGCCTGGCGGGTCAACCACCTGGGCTTCAACGATTATTTCGGGCTGTTCGGATCGATCGAGGGCACCCTCGTGCTCGATCCGGCCAACCCCACCGCAGCGCGGGTTGCGATGCGCATCCCGATCCGCAAGGTCACCACGGCAAGCGCGGCCTTGACGGGGCATCTGCTCCGCTCGTCCAGCCAGGGCGGCAAGCCGGACTATTTCGGAGCCAAGCCGGCCGACGCGCTGTTCGTTTCGACCGCGGTCAAACCCGGCGCCGACGGCCGTAGCGCGACGATCGAGGGCAAGCTGACGATGAACGGACAGACCCGTCCGGTGACGATCGCGGCCCGCTTCACCGGCGCCGGCAAGAACCCGCTGACCCGCAGGGAGACCGTCGGGTTCGAAGGCACGGCCATGATCAAGCGCTCCGAATGGGGCCTCGATGGCGATATCCCGTTGGTCGGAGACGAAGTGCAGCTGGAAATCACCGCCGGGTTCGAGCGACAGGACTAGCGCATCGCCGCAAAGGCGGTGCGCAGTTCAGCGACGAAGGCGTCGGGCTGTTCCCAGGCGGCAAAGTGCCCGCCCCGGTCCATCTCGCCCCAGTGTACCAGGTTGCGGTAATTGCGCTCCGCCCACTTGCGCGGGGTCGGCAGTATCTCTCTTGGAAAGGCGCTGACCGCCACCGGCAGGTCGATTTCCTGCGGGGCGAACGAGCCGAAGCTTTCCCAATAAAGCCGTGCCGACGAGGCCCCGGTGCCAGGCAGCCAGTAGAGCATGATGTTATCCAGGATCTGGTCTCTGCCCAGCGCATCGAACGGCGATCCGGCGTTGTCGGTCCAGGCCCACATCTTTTCGAAGATCCAGCCGGCCAGACCGACAGGACTGTCGACCAGGCCATAGCCGACGGTTTGCGGGCGGGTGCGCTGCTGGGTCGAATAGCCCGAATCCCAGTCCTGATAGTGCTTGAGCGCGCCCAGCGCCTTGAGCTCTGCCGGCGAAGGATTGGCCAGGTCTTCGGGCAGTGGCCGTCCGATCGGCATGTTGAGATGGATCCCGGCGCAGCCTTCAACCTTCTGCACCCCGATCGCGGTGGTCACCGCCGAGCCCCAGTCTCCGCCCTGCGCGACCCAACGCGAATAGCCAAGCCTTGCCATAAGCTGACCCCAGGCTCGGCCGATCCGCTCCACGCCCCAGCCCGTCGCGCCCGGCTTGCCCGAAAAGCCGAACCCCGGCAGCGAAGGCAGGACAAGATCAAACGCAAGAAGCGGGTCCTCGGGTTGGGTCAGTTGTTCGACAACGCCCATGAATTCGATCACCGAACCGGGCCAGCCGTGGGTCATGACCAGCGGCAAGGCTCCGCGATGGGGCGATCGGACATGGATGAAATGGATGTCCAGTCCATCGATTTCGGTCACGAACTGGCCGAGGGCATTGAGCCGTGCCTCGCAGGCGCGCCAGTCATACCCGTTGCGCCAATAGGCGACCAGATCCTGCAGGGCCGCGAGCGGAGTGCCTTGCGACCAGTCGTCAACCGTCTCGCGCTCGGGCCAGCGGGTCAGGTCGATGCGGGTGTTGAGTTCGTCGAGCTGGGCCTGCTCGATCGCAAGCTGGAACGGGCGGATCGCGGTCATGCGAAAAGATTACGGGCTCGTCCGGAGGGGTCAATTCTAAACCGGCCGGTAAGCCTAGTTGAAAAGGCGTTATTGGTGCTTCGCATGGCACCGACCGGACCACGGCAAAAACACAAGGCCAGGAGTAACAGAACAATGGATCGCACTTCGCTCAAGGCCGGCCTTGCCGGACTGGTCCTTTCCGCCACTGTGGCGGCCTTTGCCGGCCCGGTAATGGCTTCGCCCGATGCGCCGGGCGCGGACAGCCTTGCCCAGACGGTAGCCGCAGACGAGGCGCGGGTTCGCAGTCTCGAAAACGAAGTGGTCTCGACCCAGGAAGCGCTCGACGAAGCCAAGTCGGCCAAGCCGGTCGATCTCGAAGCGGTCGACTGTGCCCGCGAAGCCTACGATACGGCCAAGACCAAGCTTACTGCCGCGAAGAAGAAGCTCCAGGCTGACCGTTCGGCGCTGGCCAAGGCCGAACGCAGTGACGGCCGCGGTTCGGCCCAGCTGGCCGGCGGCGCGCGCTAGACCCTGTTTCGCTTAGGCAGAGGTTGCGGCCCTGGCCGCGGCCTCGACCTTGCTGCGCTCCATCATCAGCAGCGTGCTGGTTGCCTTGGCCAGCAGGTTGCCGTCCTTGTCCTTGAGCGCGCCTTCATAAAAGCCGGTGCGGCGCCCGTGGCGCAGCGCCCAGCCTTCGGCAAAGACCGGGCCCGGCCGGGCCGAGGCAAGGAAGCTGACCTTCAGCTCCAGCGTCATCGGCACCACGCCCTCGCCGGCGATCGCGATCGCGGCGTGGGCCATGGCAGCATCGATCCAGCCGCTCACGAAACCGCCCTGCACCACCCCGCCGGAGTGGCATTGCTCGAGCGTGGCCTCGTATTCCAGGATGGCGCCCTTTTCGGCGCTCATTTCGACGATCCGGGTCAGCCCCATCGTCTCGTACAGCGAATTTTCCGCCATCAGAGCAGCGCCGAATAGAGCAGGGTCTT
>CAZNII010000017.1:10696-31762 GCA_964573075.1 uncultured Novosphingobium sp.
GTCTCGTACAGCGAATTTTCCGCCATCAGAGCAGCGCCGAATAGAGCAGGGTCTTGAGCTCGCGCCGGATCGGATAGGTGCTGCTGGGCGAAAGCTGGGTCATGAACACCATGTGCACCTTTTCGACCGGATCGACGAAGAACGCGGTCGAGAACATCCCGCCCCAGTAATATTCGCCCAGCGATCCCGGGATCAGATTGGCGGCCGGATCGATGTTGACCGCGAAGCCAAGCCCGAAGCCGACCCCGGCATTGGTCGCCTCGCTGAACAGCGATTGCGACCAGCTGGCGAGGTCGCCGTTGCCCGGCAGGTGGTTCATGGTCATCAGTTCGAGCGTCTTGCGCCCGATCACCCGCTCGCCCTCCAGCTCGCCGCCATTGAGCAGCATCTGGCAGAAGCGGTGATAGTCGAGCGCGGTCGAAACCAGCCCGCCCCCGCCGGAAAGCTGGCGCGGCATCCGGCTCCAGGCGCTTGTCCCGCCCTTGTCGTACATCACACGCCCCTTGCCGGGCACGAAGGTGTAGCAATCGGTCAGCCGGTCGAGCTTGCCCTCGGGCACGGCGAAGAAGGTGTCGTCCATCTTCAGCGGGGCAAAGATCCGGGTTGCAAAGAACTGGTCGAGGCTTTGCCCGGAAAGGCGCTGGATGCAGGCGCCCAGCACATCGGTCGAGACCGAATAGTTCCACGCGGTTCCCGGCGAGAATTCGAGCGGCAGCTTGCCCAGCGCGGCGATGAATTCGTCGAGGTCGAGATTGCCGTGCCAGTTCTCGAACTTGCCCTCGCGCATCGCCGCGTCGATGTTGCCGCGGTTCTGGAAGCCATAGGTCAGGCCCGAAGTGTGGCGCAGCAGGTCGACCATCAGCATCGGCCGTTCGCAAGCCTTGGTCAGGAACGGCACCCCGCCGCCGCCGCCGTTATAGACACCCAGTCCCTTGAATTCGGGCAGGATGTAATGGACCGGGGTATCGAGCGCGACCTTGCCTTCCTCGACCAGCATCATGAAGGCGATCGAGGTGATCGGCTTGGTCATGCTTGCGATCCGGAACAGCGAGCCTTCGTCGATCGGCTTGCCCCCTTCGCGTGCGGGTCCCTGCGAGGAAAAGTGCGCGACCTCGCCGTCGCGGGCGACCAGCAGCTGCGCATGGGGCAGCTTGCCGGTTTCGAGGTAGGCTTCCTTGATGAAGGCATCGAGGCGGTTGAGGCGGACGGGGTCGAATTTGCCGCTCGCGCTGGAAATATGGGCCATCGGGGCTCCGTGTGGATCGGTTGCAGTTTCGCACCGGTTATTGCGGCTGCGGCGCGGCAGGGCAAGCGCCAAGCGGCCATTTATCCCGCCGCAATCACCCCTTCGCGCAGCAGTGCGCGGGCAGTGCCGGCGGTCAGCTCCAGCATTTCGTGAATTGCGGTGCGGATCGGCGGTGACAGGACCAGCCGCCGCGCAGTGCGCAGGCCCCCTTCCCATTCCAGCAGCTGGCCGCTCCCGACCAGCGCGTTGATGCGCCGCCGCACCGTTTCGCGCGGCAGGCCGGTAGCCCGCGCCACCGCCCGGCGCGAGACGGGAATGATCCGCTCCTGCTCGACCAGCGCGGTCGAAACCGCCAGCCCCGCGGCATCGGGCGTGCGCAGCATCCGCTGGACATTGCCCAGCGCCACGGTCAGCACGATCAGCACGTCCTCATGCCCCAGCCCGAAGGCCCGGCGCAGCGCGGCAGATGTCGCCAGGAACTGGTTGGCAACCAGAAATCCCGACAGTCGCAGCTTGGCATCGGCCGCTTCGGAATTGACTGCCAGCATGGCTGCACTCTCCCTAGTGACCCATTCCAGGTCGGCTTGCGCTAGCACGCGGGCACCGCGCTTGTCATTCTCTCCCCATCGGCAGGCGCAAGGGCGCCGCGCGGCGGGAGAAGACAAATGGCCTGGACGGAAACCCAGCTTGGTCCGGTGATCGGCAGCGAAGTCACCGGGATCGACCTCAACAACCTCGACGACGCACTGGTGGCGCAACTGCGCGAGCGGCTGGCCGAGCGGATGGTGCTGGTGATCCGCGACCAGAAGCTCGATCGCGAGGCGCACAAGGCGGTCGCCCGGCTGTTCGGCACCGGGGTGCTGCACCGCCATGCGCTCAACAAGGCGCGTGGCGGGGACGACGAGGAGGTCTATCCGGTCCGCACCACCGGCGAATCCAAGATGACCGCCGGCGAAGGCTGGCACACCGACGTCTCGTGCGATCCCGCCCCGATCGCCGCCAGCCTGCTCTACATGCACCAGTGCCCGGCCGGCGGTGGCGGCGACACGGTCTATTCCAGCATGGTCGAATGCTACGAACGGCTGTCGGCGCCGATCAAGGCGCTGGCGGAACAGCTCAAGGCCACCCACGACGGCGCCTTTCCCTATCGCCAGATCTACGGGATCGAACCCGAAGGCGTGGCCTATAACCGCACGGTCCATCCGGTGGTGATCCGCCACCCGGTGACCGGCAAGAAGCTGCTGTGGGTCAACCGGGGGTTCACCACCGGGATCAAGGGGCTTGGCCATGTCGAGAACCGGCACTTGCTGGAGCTGTTCTTCCAGCATATCGAAAGCACCCTGACCGCGCAGTGCCGGGTGCGCTGGGAAGACGGCACGCTGACGATCTGGGACAACATCGCCACCCAGCACCACGCGGTGTGGGATTACTTCCCCAACAGCCGCTATGGCGAGCGGGTCTCGGTGGTCGGCGAGGTGCTGGCGGGATAGCCCGGGATCGACTAGGGCGCGAGCCATGGACCCTGCCTCGCTCCCGATCCGCGTCGCCGCGCTTTATCATTTCACGCCGCTCGATGAGCTGCCGGCGATCCGCGCGGAGCTGCTGGCGCTGTGCCAGGCGGAAGGAATCCGGGGCACGCTGTTGCTGGCCCGCGAAGGGATCAACGGGACGATAGCCGGCGCCGATGCCGCGATCGACCGGATCGTTACCCATATCCGCACCCTGCCGGGCTGCGCGGGGATCGAGGTCAAGTATTCACGGGCCCCGGCACTGCCGTTCAAGCGGATGAAGGTGCGGCTCAAGAAAGAGATCGTGACGATGGGCCAGCCGGAGATCGATCCGCTGCGCGATGTCGGCCACTACCTCGATCCCGAACAATGGAACGCGCTGATCGCCGATCCCGAAACCGTGGTGATCGACACCCGCAACGATTACGAAGTGGCGATCGGCACGTTCCAGCGTGCGATCGATCCCGGCACCCGCAGTTTCCGCGAATTCCCAGACTGGTTCCGGGTGCACCGCGACGAATTGCTGGCGGGCAAGCCGGACCGCAAGGTCGCGATGTTCTGCACCGGCGGGATCCGCTGCGAGAAATCGACCGCCTTCCTCAAGGCCGAAGGGATCGATCAGGTCTATCACCTCAAGGGCGGGATCCTGAAATACCTTGAGGACATGCCGCCCGAGCAGAGCATGTGGCAGGGTGAATGCTATGTCTTCGACGAACGGGTCAGCGTCGGCCATGGGCTGGTCCCGGGGCCTTACACCAGCTGCAAGAACTGCGGGCGGCCGCTCGAAAAGGCGCAGCCATGCGAATTTTGCCAGGCTGAAGGCTAACCTGCCCCCTTTACACCGCACGATCCCGCCGCCATAGGCAAACCCATGATCTCGCCGCTTGGCCTTACCCTGCGACTTATCCGCCCTTGGGCGTGAGCTGGCGTGCGCACTGAGCGGCACGCAGCGCCGCTCAAGGGACCTGACACCGCCAAACCGTCGCATTGCCAATTCGAGTTGAACCCATGACCATGCTGAAGAACCCGGGCGTCAAGTACCGCGCCTTTCCGCCGATCAACCTGCCCGACCGCCAGTGGCCGAGCCGCCAGATCACCAAGGCCCCGCGCTGGCTCTCCACCGACCTGCGCGACGGCAACCAGGCGCTGATCGATCCGATGGGCGCGGAAAAGAAGATGCGGTTCTTCGACCTGCTGCTCAAGGTCGGCTGCAAGGAGATCGAGGTCGGCTTCCCGGCCTCGGGCGCGACCGATTTCGATTTCATCAGCGGGCTGGTCCGCAATGGCAAGATCCCGGATGATGTCGCCGTCCAGGTCCTCACCCAGTCGCGCCGCGACCTGATCGAGACCAGCTTTGCCAGCCTCGAAGGCGCGAAGACCGCGATCGTCCACCTCTACAACGCCGTTTCGCCGGTCTGGCGCAAGGTAGTGTTCGGGATGACCAAGGACGAGATCAAGCAGATCGCGATCGAGGGCGCCAAGGTGCTGCGCGATCAGGCAGCCAAGTATCACGGCACCGACTGGGTGTTCGAATACAGCCCGGAAACCTTCTCGACTGCCGAGGTCGAATACTCGGTCGAGGTCTGCGCGGCGGTGATGGACGTGCTCCAGCCCACCCCGGAAAAGCCGATCATCTTCAACCTGCCCGCCACGGTCGAATGCGCGACCCCCAACGTCTATGCCGACCAGGTCGAGCTGTTCGGGCGGCTGATCCCGAACCGCGACAGCGTGGTGATTTCGCTCCACACCCATAACGACCGCGGCACCGGCATTGCCGCTGCCGAGCTCGGCCTGATGGCTGGCGGCGACCGGGTGGAAGGTTGCCTGTTCGGCAATGGCGAACGCACCGGCAACTGCGACCTCGTGACAGTCGCCCTCAACATGTACACCCAGGGCGTTGATCCGGAACTGGATTTCTCGAACATCGACGAGATCGCCAAGACGGTTGAATACTGCAACCAGCTGCCGATCCACCCGCGCCACCCTTACGTCGGCGAACTGGTCTACACCTCGTTCTCGGGCAGTCACCAGGACGCGATCAAGAAGGGCTTCGCCGCGCGCGAGAAGCAGAACGACGAGCTCTGGGAAATGCCCTACCTGCCGATCGATCCGGCCGACCTCGGCCGCGATTACGAGGCGGTGATCCGGGTCAATTCGCAGTCCGGCAAGGGCGGCTTCGCCTGGGTGCTTGAACAGGACCAGGGCCTGAAGCTTCCCAAGAAGATGCAGGCGCACTTCTCCAAGCACGTCCAGGAACTAGCCGACGAGGTTGGCCGCGAGCTGTTCGCCGACGATATCTGGCAGGTGTTCCAGAGGGTCTACCACATCAACACCCCGCAGCACTTCCAGCTGGTCGACTACGAGGAATCGAAGGCGCCCGACGGCACCCGCCTGTTCGCCGGCAAGATCGCGGTCGATGATCGCGAGCAATCGGTTTCCGGGCGCGGCAACGGCCTGATCAGCTCGGTCGTGGCGACGATCGGCGAGACTTTCGGCGTCAGACTTGAGGTCAAGGACTATGCCGAGCACGCGATGACCGCCGGGTCGGACGCCCGCGCCGCGGCCTATGTCGAATGCATGGGCCCCGACGGCAAGACCGTCTGGGGCGTGGGCATCGACGAGGACATCGCGACCGCTTCGGTTCGCGCTGTGCTTTCCGCGGCGAACGAAGCGGCGAGCCGCTAATCCGGCACGGTCAACGCGGGGTCAGGGCGTCAGCACCATCTTGAGCGCGCCGGCCTCACGCGCCTCGAACAGGCGATAGGCTTCGGCCCCTTCGCTGAGCGGCAGCCGGTGGCTGACGTAGCGTTCGGGCCGCAGCCGTCCGGACTGGACCAGCGGGAACAGCGCCGGCAGTTCCTCGGGAACCGAGCAGGTGCCGATCCGGAAGGTCAAACCGGCAGCAAAGGCCCGTTCAAGCGGGAATTCGAAACGGCGGCTCTGCTGGACGCCGATTACCGAAACCGTGCCGCGCCGCCGCACCAGCCGCAGTGCGAAATCGACCGTCGCATCGCTGCCGACAACTTCGACCACGCAGTCAAGCTTGTTGCCATGGGTGTCCTGCTTGATCCGCTCCAGCGCTTCGTCGGGATGGAGCGCAATTGCTCCCGAAGCTTCGGCGAGCGCCCGGCGTTCGGGGATTGGGTCGATCGCATAGACCACGTGCGCGCCCATTACGAAGGCACTGTCGACCGCCATCAGTCCGATCGGCCCCAGCCCGATCACCGCGACGCTGGAACCGGGGCGGATGTCGGCATTGCGCGCGCCGAACCAGGCGGTGGCGAGCGCATCGGTCATCATCAGCGCCTGCTCCATCGAGACGCCTTCGGGCACCGGCACCGCGTTCATATCGGCCGCAGGTACCCGAACTGCCTCGGCCTGCGAGCCCTGCAGCCGCGCGGACAGGCCATAGCAGGCCCCGGCGTTGAATTCGCAGGTGGCGACATTGCCGGCAAGGCACGAGCGGCACGCGCCGCAGCCTACGGCCGCGGGCAGCATCACCTTGTCGCCAACCTTCAGCCGGTGGACGCCCCGCCCGACCTCGACCACCTCGCCCACCGCTTCGTGGCCGACGCAGAAGCCCAGGTCCTCGGAAAAGCCATGGCCGTGGTAGATGTGCAGGTCCGACCCGCAGATCGAACAGGCCTCGACCTTGATAACCGCGTCCCGGTCGGACTGCGGAACGGGATCGTCCATTGTCTCGTAGCGTACGTCGCGCGCGCCATGGTACCTGAGGGCCTTCATTGCCTGTCCCTTCTCAGTAGATCGTGTAGCCGCCGTCGATCACGATCGTATCGCCGGTGTGGTGGCGCGAGGCCCGGCTGGCGAGATAGACCGCGATTCCGGCAAAGTCCGATCCGTCGAGCCAGTCTCCGGTCGGGACCCGGCCGATCACCGCCTCGGTGAACTTGTCCCACTGTTGCAGGCCGGCGGTCATGCCCGAGCGGGTCCAGCCCGGCAGGATCGAGTTGGCGGTGATGCCATAGCGGGCGAATTCCACCGCCATCGCCCGGATCATCGTCACCACCGCGCCCTTGCTCGCGGCGTAATGTTCGTTGCGCGCGGCGCCGTGGATCGCCGAGGTCGAGGATATGCCGACCAGCGAGCCGCCGCTGTCGCCCGCCTTGTGCCGCTCGACCATGTGTCGCGCGGCCTCGCGCAGGGTGAACAGCACGCCATGCACATTGACGGCTTCGATCCGGCGAAAGTCCTCTTCGCTGATATCGAACACGCTCTTGCGCGAGATCGAGATCCCGGCATTGGCGATCGCCTGGTCGAGCCGGCCGAATTCCGCGACGATTGCCGCGATTCCGGCGGCCACGGCGGCTTCGTCGGAGACATCGACAAGCGCCTCGCGCACTTCGCCGCCAAAGCTGCGGAGGTGTTCGGCGGCAGAGGCGTTGCGTTCGGCATTGGTGCCCCAGATCACCACGGTGGCGCCGTGCTGGGCCAGCCCTTCGGCCATGCCCAGCCCGATGCCGCTGTTGCCGCCGGTGACCAGTGCCACTTTGCCGGATAGATCGAACAGCGAGGCCACCGGCCTAGCGCTCGTTCATCGCGACATATTCCTTGATCTTCTGCTTGCCGAGCTGGCTCATGTGAACCTCGTCCGGCCCGTCGGCGATCCGCACGAAGCGGTTGAGCGTGAAGAAGCGCGCGATCGGGGTGTCGTCCGAAACGCCCATCCCGCCGTGAACCTGGATTGCCCGGTCGCAGACGGTCTGCGCCATCTGCGGGGCAACCACCTTGATCGCGGCGATCAGGTCCTTGGCCACCTTGTTGCCATAGCGGTCCATCGCATCGGCGGCCTTGAGCGTCAGCAGCCGGGCCATCTCGATCTCGCAGAAGCTGCGGGCGATATCCTGGCGGATGCTCGACTGGTCGGCCAGCTTCTTGCCGAAGGCAACACGCTCGTCCGCGCGGCGCGCCATGATTTCCAGCGCGCGTTGGGCCTGCCCGATCGAGCGCATGCAGTGGTGAATGCGGCCGGGTCCGAGGCGGCCTTGCGCGATTTCGAACCCGCGACCTTCGCCCAGGATCAGGTTGCCCTTGGGCACGCGGACATTGTCGAACCGCAGCTCGCATTCGCCGCCCGGCGAGTTGT
Organism: uncultured Novosphingobium sp.; assembly: GCA_964573075.1. Classification (GTDB taxonomy): domain Bacteria; phylum Pseudomonadota; class Alphaproteobacteria; order Sphingomonadales; family Sphingomonadaceae; genus Novosphingobium. The sequence continues at coordinate 18,555 of CAZNII010000017.1, forward strand.
GCGATCCGAACACGGTAAGGTGGCGGACGATGGTGATGCCGGGGGTATCGGGTTCGACCAGGATCTGCGAATGCTGGGCGTGGCGTGGGGCGTTGAAATCGGTCTTGCCCATCACGATCCAGATATCGCAGCGCGGGTGCATCGCGTTGGAGATCCACCACTTGCGGCCGTTGAGGACATATTCGTCGCCATCGGGGGTGATCGAGAGTTCAAGGTTGGTGGCATCGGACGAGGCGACCTGCGGTTCGGTCATCACATAGGCCGAACGGATCGTCCCATCGAGCAGCGGCTTCAGCCACTTTTCCTGTTGCTCGGGCGAACCGTACTTGGCCAGCACTTCCATGTTGCCGGTATCAGGGGCCGAGCAGTTCAGCACCTGGCTGGCCCACGGCACGCGGCCCAGCAATTCGGCAATCGGTGCATATTCAAGGTTGGTCAGCCCGGGCGAGAATTCCCCGTATTCGTGCGGCAGGAACAGGTTCCACAGGCCCTGGGCGCGCGCCTTTTCCTTGAGACCCTCCATCCCGGGCCATTCCTGCCAGATCCTGGCCGGATCGTTGACCCAGTCATGATAGGATTCTTCATTGGGATAGATGTGTTCGTCCATGAAGGCCCCGACCTTGGCCAGCAGGTCCTTCACCTTGTCGCTGTGTTCGAAATCCATCTTCCCGTCCTCGCTTTTGCACCACATTTTTAATCGCGCGATTAATGAGCAGACGATCCGCGCTTGTCAAACCGGAAGCGCGGCATAAGCTGGCCCAAACGCGACAATTACCGCGACAAGGAGAGAGCCCGTGAGCGAAGCGATCCTCGAACCCGATCTGCCGATCATCGATCCGCACCACCACCTGTGGGATCTGCGTCCGATGATGGGGGCTTTCCCCGAACCGCTTCACCCCTTCGTCGCCTCGGTCGCGCTTTCGCCCTATTACACCTTCAACGAGCTGCACGCCGATGCGACCTGTGGGCACAACGTGATCGCCACGGTCTTCATGGAATGCGGGGCCTTCTACAACGCCGCCTACGGCGAAGAGCGCAAGGTCGTGGGTGAGGTCGAATACGTCAACGGCGTCGCCGCGCAGAGCGCCAGCGGGCTCTATGGCGACATCCGGCTGTGCGAGGCGATCATCGGCCATGCCGACCTGCGACTCGGCGCCAAGGCCGGCGAAGTGCTCGATGCCCTCGCTGCCGCCAGTCCCCGGTTCAAGGGCATCCGCCACCAGGGCGCCTGGAATGCCGATCTCGACGTGCTCGGCCCGCCGTTCCATGCCCCGGAAGGGCTCTACCTCGACGCGACGTTCCGCGAAGGCTTTGCCGAACTGGGCAAGCGCGGGCTGACCTTCGATGCCTGGCTGCTCGAGCCGCAGCTGGCCGACGTGCTTGACCTTGCCCGCGCCTTTCCCGACCAGCCGATCGTGCTCGATCACTGCGGCACTCCGCTCGGCATGGGGTCCTACCACGGCAAGCTGCACGAACGCTTCGACACCTGGCGCGCGATAATCCATGAAATCGCCAGGTGCCCCAACGTCTCGATCAAGCTGGGCGGGCTGGCCATGTCGTTCGCCGGAATGCCAGATCACGGTCCAGCCGCGGGACTGTCCTCCGAAGTGCTGGCGGCGATGTGGCGGCCTTATATCGAAACCTGCATCGAGGCCTTCGGGCCGGAGCGCGGGATGTTCGAAAGCAATTACCCGGTCGACAAGTGGGGCGCGAGTTACGCAGTGCTGTGGAACGCCTTCAAGCACCTGACCATCGGTGCCTCGGCGGACGAGAAGCGCGCGCTCTACGCCGGCACCGCGGCCCGGTTCTATGGGCTGGAACACCTGCTGTAAGGATCGATACCCAATCATGAGGATCCTGGCCCCGGTCGCGCTTGGCGCGCTCGCAATAGGTCTGGCATTTGCGGCAGGAGGAGCCGGCGAGGCTCCGGCCGCAGCCCAGGCCAAGCCTGCCGAAGTGAAGGCTTCGGCCCATCCCGAACGTCCGTTGTGGGGCGACACGCACCTTCACACCGCCAATTCGTTCGATGCCTTCACTGCCGGGCTGCGGCTCGGCCCGGCCGATGCGCTGCGCTTTGCCCGGGGCGAGGCGGTGATGACCGCATCCGGGCAGGAAGCCAGGCTGCACCGCCCGCTCGATTTCCTGGTGATCACCGACCACTCCGATGCGATCGGGGTAACGGCCGACCTCTACCACACCCCCGAAGACCAGGTCACCGACCCGACGCTGAAGCGCTGGCGGGCGATGATGCACGAGGGCGGCAACAGCGCCTACAAGGCGTTCCGCGAAATGGTCACCGCCGCTTCCAACGGCACCCTGCCGCCAAGCTTCGCCGACCCGACCCGCCAGAAGGAGATCGCCCGGCGGGTCTGGGACGGCCAGCTTGAGGCGGTCGAGCGCTACAACGAGCCGGGCAAGTTCACCGCGATGATCGGGTTCGAATATTCGCTCCAGCCCAAGGGCAACACCCTGCACCGCAACGTGATGTTCCGCGACGGAGTGGACAAGGCTCGCCAGGTTCTGCCCTTCCCCTCGGATGGCAAGAAGGGGCCAGAGGACCTGTGGAGCTACATGGACCGCTATGAGGCCAAGACCGGCGGACGGATGCTGGCGATCCCGCACAACGCCAACCTCTCCAACGGCATGGCCTTCATGCTGACCGATCCGAGCGGCGGACCGATCAGCGCGGAGTATGCCCGCCGCCGCGCCGCCCGCGAACCGCTGGTCGAGGTGACCCAGTACAAGGGCGACAGCGAAAGCCACCCCGCCCTGTCGCGCAATGACGAATTCTCAGGGTTCGGTGATGCCGGCTGGGAGAACGGCAATGCCCCGCTGACCACGCTCAAGCAGCCGGAGATGTTCGGCGGCGAATATGCCCGCGAGGCACTGAAGCGCGGGCTGGTGATCGCCCAGCGCACCGGCGTCAATCCGTATGCCTTCGGGATGATCGGATCGACCGACAGCCACACCGCGCTCGCCTCCTCCGAGGAAGACAACTTCGCCGGCAAGTTCTCCAACGAAGGCCCCGGCAGTGACCGCGCCGGCGCGGTGGTCAACCCCGGCGTCAAGGAAAGCCGGATCGGCTGGCAATACCAGGCCGCCGGGCTGGCCGCGGTCTGGGCCACCGCCAACACCCGCGAGGCGATCTTCGACGCGATGGAGCGGCGCGAGGTCTATGCCACCACCGGCACCCGGATGACCGTCCGGGTCTTCGCCGGGTGGGACTTCCGCCTGGGCGACTTCAAGGGCGACTGGGTCGGCGCCGGCTATGCCCGTGGGGTACCGATGGGTGGAACGATGAAGCCGGGCAAAGGTGCCCCCAGCCTGATCATTTCCGCGCTGAAGGACCCGACCGGCGCCAACCTCGACCGGGTCCAGGTGATCAAGGGCTGGGTCGATGCCAACGGCCAGGCCCATGAAAAGGTCTTCGATGCCGCCTGGAGCGCGCCGGGCCAGCGCAGGATCGTCAAGGGCCGGCTCACCCCGGTTGGCGATACGGTCGATCTGGCCACCGCCACCTATCGCAACACGATCGGCACGCCCGAAATCCACTGCGTCTGGCGCGATCCGGAATTCAGGCCCGGGCAGCGCGCGTTCTACTATGTCCGGGTGCTGGAAATCCCCACCCCGCGCTGGGTCGCCTACGACATGGTCCGCTACAAGGTGAAACCGCCAGTGGGTGCCCGCCTGAAAGACCAGGAACGCGCCTATACCTCGCCGATCTGGTACAACCCGCCGGGTTGACCCCGAATCGGAGAGAGCCTTGGCCGCGATCCATTTGCCCCGCACGATCCGGATCGGCGGGGGCACGCTGAACGAATTGCCCGAAGTGCTGGCTGCGGCCGGTTTGTCACGCCCGCTGATCGTTACCGACAGCTGGATCGCCGGCTGCGGAATTCTCGATCGGGTCGAAGGGCTGCTCAAGGGCGCCGGCATGGCATCGCGTAGCTTCACCGGAGTAGTGCCGGACCCGACAGTCGATTCAATCGAGGCTGGCTGCGCTTTTCTTGCCGGAGGCCAGCACGATTGCGTGATCGGACTGGGCGGCGGCAGCCCGATCGACAGTGCCAAGATGATTGCGGTGAAGGGAAACCGCGCGATCCCCGCACTCAAGGCCCCGCATCTCGAAGACGCGCCCGGCCTGCCGATTGTGGCCGTGCCGACCACCGCCGGGACCGGCAGCGAGGCGACCCGTTTCACGATCATCACCGACACGGCAACCGATGAGAAGATGCTCTGCGCTGGCCTCGCCTACCTGCCGCAGATCGCCGTGGTCGATTACGAGCTGACCCTGACCAAGCCGGCGCGGCTGACGGCCGATACCGGGATCGACAGCCTGGTTCACGCAGTCGAAGCCTATGTCTCGAAGCGCGCCAATCCCTTTGCGGATTCGATGGCGCTTTCCGCCATGCGGCTGATCTGGCCCAACCTGCCGCGGGCCTGCGCCGATCCCGCCGACCGCGCCGCGCGCGAGGCGCTGATGCTCGGCGCATTGCAGGGCGGCATCGCCTTTTCAAACAGCTCGGTCGCGCTGGTCCACGGGATGAGCCGCCCGATCGGCGCGCATTTCCATGTCGCCCACGGCCTCAGCAACGCGATGCTGATGCCGCTGGTGACCCAGTGGAGCGCCCCGGCCGCCCTGCCCCGTTATGCCGACTGCGCCCGGGCGATGGGCGTCGCGGGTGAGGACGAAAGCGACCAGTCCGCCGTCGCCCGCCTCGTGGAAGCGCTGGAGCAGGTCAACACCGACCTCAAGGTTCCCACCCCGCGCGATTACGGCATTTCCCGCCAGCGCTGGGACGAGCTGACCCCGCTGATGGCGGAGCAGGCCTTGGCCAGCGGCAGCCCGGCCAACAACCCCAGGGTGCCCGGGCTGGATGAAATCGTCGGGCTGTACCGGCAGGCCTGGGGCTGACCCACCTTGGAGAGCCGCCTACCGGCAGGAGCACAGCCGAAACCCCGGCTCTGGGAGATGAATGAATGGCGCGCGTGACGGCAATTACCCTGATGGCATTCGCCGGCCTGCTGGCCGCCGCCAGTCCGGCCAACCCGCGCCCGCCCAGCGTGCCGGGCGTCGATGCGCCGCAACTGGCGCAACTGGGTCCGCGGCAAGTGGGCTTTCGCAGCCTGACGCTGGTCCACAAGGATCGGCCGGATCTGGTCAATGCCGATCCGGCCACCGGTCGCGTTCCGCTCCATGCCCGCACGCTGACGGTCGACCTGTGGTACCCGGCCAAGGCCCGCCGCGGCGCCATGCCGGTTACCTACCGCGACAGCCTGGTTGGCGAGCCGCCTGCCCCGCCGGTGGCCTTTACCGTACCCGGCCTGGCCTTTGCCGGCGCCGCGGCAGACGGTACCGGCTATCCGCTGGTGATCGTCTCGCACGGTTATGGCAACGTCCCGGCGGCGATGACCTGGCTGACCGAAAATTTGGCCTCGAAGGGTTATGTCGTGGCCGCCATTCGCCATTCCGATCCCAACGCCTATGTCGTATCCGCCGAAAAGCGGGCCGCCCCCAATTACGACCGGCCGGTCGACATTGCCTTCGTTACGGCCACGCTGCGCCGCGATCTTGGTACCTTGATCGATCCCGACCGGGTCGCCCTGATCGGCTTTTCGCAGGGCGGCTACGGCGTTCTGACCGCCGGCGGCGCCCGACTTGATCCGGAAGGCCCGAATATGGACCAGGTTGCCGGAGGGTGGCTCAGGAAGCTCGCCCGCGGTGCCCCGACCGAGCCCGAAGGCAAGGTCCCGGGGGTCAAGGCCATTGTCGCCATTGCCCCGGCCGGCGGCAGGCCCCGCAGCGCCTGGGGCGGCGAAGGTCTGGGCGGCCTGACCGCGCCCCTGCTGCTGATCCAGGGCGACAATGACCAGACGGTCGATTACCGCACCGGCGCCTTCGCCGTGTTCGAGAACGCCCGGAACGCGGACCGCTATCTACTGACCTTCCTGCAGGCCGGCCACGGCATCGGCCTCAATCCGGCACCGGCGGAAATGCGCGGCACCTTGTGGGATATCGACTGGTTCGAGGACCCGATCTGGCGCGCGGACCGGGTCAACGCGATCAACCTGCACTTCATCACCGCGTTCCTTGGCGTGAACCTGAAAGGCGATGCCAGCCTCAAGGCCTACCTCGACGTGCCGATCGAGAACGCCCGGGAGGGCACATGGAACGCGCCCGCCGGAACGCCCTGGGGCGCCTACAGCCCGGGTGGGGACGGCGTTACCCTGTGGAAAGGCTTCCAGCGCCGCCACGCCCAGGGCCTGACCCTGCGCCGCGCGGCGGGGGAAAAGTAGCTTCTCGTGATCGAACCGGCCTAAACCACCCCTAAGGGCTCAAACTCCTTCGGCACCGAATCCAGCCGGATCGGATCACCCACCCGCACTTCGCCGCCGGTCACCACCACGGCCATCACCCCGCTCTTGCGGATCAGGCTGCCGTCCTCGGCCTTGTCGAGCGTGGCGGCCATCAGGCCCTTGGCGAGGCCGTCGATCTGCTTGCAGGGGTTCCTGAGGCCGGTGATCTCGATCAGCGCCTCCTCCCCCAGCCGCAGGCGGGTGCCGCGCGACAGGCCGAGCAGGTCGATGCCCCGGGTCGTCACGTTCTCGCCCAGCTGGCCCGGACCTACGCTGAAGCCCTTGCCGGCCAGTTCATCGAACAGTTCGGCATGGATCAGATGGACCTGGCGCAGGTTGGGAATGGTCGGGTCCTGCTTCATCCGCGACAGGTGCTGGACGAACCGCCCGGCGTGGGCATCGCCTTCGACCCCGAGCCCGGCGATCAGGGTCAACCGATCGACCGGTTGCTTCGAAAAGCGGTGCTGGTCATCGCGCGCGAGCGCAAGGATCGTCGGTGCCATGGCCAATGGCTAGGCTGGCCTGCCCGCCGGGGCAAGTCCTGTAGACAGCGGCAATTGGGTCTCATAAGGAAACCCACCAAGACCAGATGCCTGATGGGGGATACCTGAAGATGCCGCTTCCTGCTCCGTTCGATCGCCTGCGCCTGCCCGTAATCGGTTCGCCGCTGTTCATCATTTCCGGGCCGGAACTGGTGATCGCGCAGTGCAAGGCCGGGGTGATCGGCAGTTTTCCCGCGCTCAATGCGCGCCCCTCTGGCGTGTTCGACGAGTGGCTGCACCAGATCACCGAGGAACTGGCCGCGCATAACCGCGACAATCCCGATCGTCCCGCGGCGCCCTTTGCGGTCAACCAGATCGTCCACAAGTCGAACAACCGGCTGGAAGAGGACATGGAGATCTGCGCCAAGTGGCAGGTGCCGATGGTCATCACCTCGCTCGGCGCGCGCGAGGATATCAATATGGCGGTGCGCGGCTGGGGCGGCATGGTGCTGCACGACGTGATCAACGACCGCTTTGCCCGCAAGGCGATCGAAAAGGGCGCGACCGGGCTGATCCCGGTGGCGGCCGGCGCCGGCGGCCATGCCGGAACCCTCTCGCCCTTCGCGCTGATGCAGGAAATCCGCGAATGGTTCGACGGGCCGGTGGCGCTGTCGGGTTCGATCGCCTGCGGCCGCTCGATCCTCGCCGCCCAGGCGATGGGCGCCGACTTTGCCTATATCGGCAGCCCATGGATTGCGACCAAGGAAGCCCGCGCGGTGGAGGGTTACAAGACCGCGATCGTCGAAGGCCGGGCCGATGACATCGTCTATTCGAACCTGTTCACCGGGGTGCACGGCAATTACCTGCGCCCCTCGATCGTCGCCGCCGGGCTCGATCCCGACAACCTGCCCGAAAGCGATCCGAGCAAGATGAACTTCGGATCGGGCGGCAATACCGAAGCCAAGGCGTGGAAGGACATCTGGGGTTCTGGCCAGGGGATCGGCGCGGTCAAGGCAGTGGAAAGCGTGGCCGACCGGGTCGACCGGCTTGAGGCGGAATACAACCAGGCCCGCGCCGAGCTGGCGGCCAAGGCGCGGATGGCGCTGGCCTAACCCTCGACCGGAGCGGTGGCCGGCCACAGCAGGTCGGCCATGGCGTCAAGCTCGGCAAAGTCGGCCGTGCCACCCAGCGGATCGCGGCGGTTGAGCCTGAGGCGGCGGCGCTGATCGAGCAGACGGCGGCGCAGCGCCCGCTGCAGCAAAGACAGCCGCTCCAACGCTTCGACCAGCGCCACTTCGGGTGCGCGCAGGCGGGTGCCGGACCAGCCCGCCTCGATCTGGCCGACCCGTTCGATCACCATCGCGTTGTAATCGCGGTGCGGCCCGCGGTGCAGCGGCAGGCCGATCCGCACCGCCGCGACATCGTTGGCCGGAAGCAGCAGGCCGTTGCGGCGAAAATCGTCGAAATGCAGCCGCTCACGTCCCAGCGCATTCAGCATCGAGCCGAAGCACTGCCGGGCCAGGATCTGGCAGGGCAGGATATGGTGCCGTTGCAGCCCCGGATCGAAGCCCGGCCGATCACGCCGGTTGACCGCCCGGAACGGGATCCGCTGGCGCTGCTGGAGCAGGCTGCCCTGTCCGGTCCGGGTCAGATCGGCCACACTGCCTCCCCGGTCTGCCTGCGACCACGGGCCGGGACCGCTGCCGCCGCCCGCTTCACCGCCGCAGCGTGACCCGCAATTGCCGTCCGCGCCGGACCGGCTCGATCACCAGCCGCTCCCCCTCGGGCCCTTCGGCCTCGCTGCGGTGAGACAAGGGGCCGCTTTCGATCAGGCTGTGGATCAGCCGCACCGCAATCCGCGCGACCGCGGCCGGGGCGAGCGTGCGATCGGGCTCGAACCGCAGCTCCTGCCCGGTCAGCAGGGCCAGCCCGACCGAAACCATCGCACCGTCAGGCTCCCGCTGGAGCGAGGTCAGGCCGAGCGCGGGAAAGGCCCCGCCACCCAGCCAGCTGCCGACCACCCGGCGATAATAATCGACCGCCATCCAGCAATGCGCCGGATGCCAGTAAACCGCTTCGACCCCCGGCAGCCGGGCCAGTTCGGCCCCGAGCCCGGCCAGCACCCGCACCACCGGGACCATTGCCATGCCTTCCGCCAGGTGCGGGGCCGGGCCGAGCCCGATCGCTTCCCCGGCGGGAACGGACTCAAGCCCCAGCAGCGCCCCCTTGCCCGGGACCGCCAGCGGATCGCCGGGTGCAAGGCCATGGCAATCGTAGGTCAGCCCGCCGGCCAGCAGTTCTACCCAGTTGCCGCCATCGCCGGGAAGGTGGCTGAGCGTGAAGCCCACACCGTCCCCGCCCTGCGCGGCCAGATCAGCGAGCGAATCGACACCGGGCCGCTGCCCTTGCGCGAAGAGCAGCGAAAGGATCGCACCATTGGTGCCACCGGCCAGGCCAGCCCCTGCGACGATGATCGATCCCCCCGAATTGCCACGAAACGATTCCGTTCATCTGGCATCATTCCAAGCTATTAGTCGAGTCCCGGTGCAACAATTCGTGCCGGAACGGACCAATCTCCGATCGGCGGATTCAGAATATGCCCTGCGCAAGTGCCTCGCCCAGCGCCGCGCCAAGGTCTTGCGCCCGCGCGAGTACTTCCTCGGGCACCTCTTTTTCGGCGAGAATCGCCTCGGGCGTCTGCGCATCCATCATCGCGATGAACGGTTCAGCCACCCGCCGCAGCCGCCAGCCGGTTACGATCCGGTCAAGCTGGGCCTGGGCCCCCTGCCCGTCGCTGCCCGCCGCGATCAGCGTCGCATAGGGCCGCCCCTCGATCCGGCCGAGCAGCGGGTAATAGCAGCGGTCGAACATCTCCTTCATCGCCCCGCTCATCGTGCCGAGGTTTTCCGGACAGGCGAACAGATAGCCCGCCGCGGCCAGCAGGTCCTCTGGGCTTGCGCGGTCGGCCGGGATCAGCCGCGCCGCCTGCCCGGCGCCGCGGGCAGCGGCTTCGGCCAGGGCGCGGCTGGCGCCAGTGCGGCTGTGCCAGACGATCGCCAGCATCTCGGCGCGATCAGCAGCCCTTGCCGCCGCCCAGCACCCCGCCGACGATCCCGCCGAGCCCGCCCTTCTTCTTGCAGGCCGGTTGCTGGGTCTGGCCGTCGGCGGCCGGCTCACCGCCCATCGCGCCCATCCCGGGCATGTCCATCCAGCTGGTCATCGAGCGATGCCGGATCCGGGCAGTCCATTGCAGGTTCCAGGCCGCCTTGGGATCGGCCGGCCGGGCCGGATAGGCAAAATCCTCTTGCGGGCCGAAGGCGGTCAGCATGCCCATGCGGAAATCGGGCCCGGCCTTGCGCACTTCGGCCGGGATCACGCACTGGGTCACGCTGGGTGCTAGCACGGTCCGTTCCTTGACCAGCCTGGCCACCTGATCCGGGCTGAGCCAGTCCGACAGCCCGCCGCCGAACTGGCGGCTGGCGCTGCTGGTCCACATCACCATGTCCTGCATCTCGCCCCCGCCCGGGGCCATCTTGCCCGCGAACATGAAGGCGAGGTAACCAGTCGCGTCCGGCAGAGCGTTCCAGCGCAGCAGCGCCGAGCCGCTGGCCTGTTCGGTGTTGGTGGCGGTAAGCGCGCCCATGAAATCGCGGGTCAGGTTGAAGGCGATCTCGGGCGAATAGTTGCCGACCACCTTGTGTGCCCCGACCAGCGAGGAATCGGCCTTGACGAACTTGCCGTCCTCGGCCGGCCAGCGCCCGAAGGTCTTGCTGTTTTCCAGCGTCGGGCCCCAATCGCGGATCACCGTGCTCGACCACAGCCCCGGAGGGGCCTGGCCGGCGGCCAGCTTGGCCAGATCGATCACCACCGGCTGGCCCTTGGGCGCATGTTCGCCGCAGCCCCAGAAGATCAGGATCCGGCCCTTGGGCTTTTGCGGCAGTTCGTCGGTCCCGCCGCGCTCCTGCTTGGGCGTGACCAGCGCAACCGATTTGCCCAGCTTGGCCCCCGCCGGCATGAAGTGATCCGCCTTGGGCGCGCCCTTGACCGGCGGATTGCTCGAGCCGAGCCGCAAGTGGAGTTCGTGCTGGACCTTGTTGCCCCCGCCGCCAAAGGCCATCGACAGCGCCCCACCGGCCCCGCCGCCCATCGCGGCAAAGCCCGATACCGTTCCGGCGCGCATGTCATAACGGGCGATCGGCCCGCTGGTCGGCCCGCGTTGCTGGGCAAGCACCGGAATGGCGGCGAGCGTGGCGGCCCCGAGGCCGAGTGCGATGGCGATGCGGCGATTGGACATGGCGGATTCCTCCTCTGCCTTGCTTGCCTGACACAATAGGCCCGCTTGGCAATGAGAATTGTCAATTATCGACAGGCTGCTCCCTTTCGCCATGGCCGCGGCTTGGCTAGGACACCGCCATGACCGCCCCAGCCTCGATCCTCGGCCTCGACCGTTCGCTTTCGGGCAAGGTCTGGCGCTGGCGCGGCGGCAACATGGATCTGGGCGGCGCGGCCAGCCTCGATAACGATATCGTCGCGCAGCTGCTGCTCTCGCGCGGGGTTCCGCCCGACGACCTCGACCGGCACCGCAATCCCTCGCTGCGGGCTTTCCTGCCCGATCCGTCGCTGTTCCAGGACATGGACATCGCCGCAGAGCGGCTGGCGCGGGCGGTGCTGAGCCGCGAGACGGTGACGGTTTATGGCGACTATGACGTTGACGGGGCGACCAGCGCGGCGCTGCTGATCCGGCTGCTGCGCGCACTGGGCCACGATGCCCGCTACTACATCCCCGATCGGCTGCTCGAAGGCTATGGCCCCTCGGGCGAGTCGCTGGTCCGGCTGGCCGAGCAGGGATCGAGCCTGATCGTCACGGTCGATTGCGGCGCGATGGCCCACCAGGCGCTCGACATGGCACGCGAAGCCGGGGTCGAGGTGATCGTGGTCGATCACCACAAGTGTTCGGCCGAGCTGCCCAGAGCCGCCGCGCTGGTCAATCCCAACCGCCTGGATGAGAGTAGCGAGGCGGCTTCGTTCGGCCACCTCGCCGCGGTCGGCGTCGCCTTCCTGCTGGCCGTGGCAACGGTGCGGGTGCTGCGCCGCCAGGGCTTCTTCGACGGGCGCAAGGAGCCAGACCTGTTCGCGCTGCTCGATCTGGTGGCGCTGGGCACGGTGGCCGATGTCGCGGCGCTGCACGGGCTCAACCGCGCGCTGGTCGCCCAGGGGCTCAAGATCATGGCCCGTCGGGATAGTGTCGGCCTGTCGGCGCTGATCGATGCCAGCCGGCTGACCCGCGCGCCGGCCTGCAGCGACCTTGGCTTTGCGCTGGGGCCACGGATCAATGCCGGCGGCCGGGTCGGCGAATCGACCCTGGGGGTGCGGCTGCTGACCACCGAGGATCCGGACGAGGCGCGCGAGATCGCCGCGCAGCTTTCGGCGCTGAACGAGGAACGCCGCGCGATCGAGGCGGCGGTGCAGGAAGCGGCCGAGGCCCAGATCGAAGCCCAGCACAACCGCGCCGTACTGACTCTCGCCGGGCGCGGCTGGCATCCCGGGGTGATCGGGATCGTCGCCGGGCGAATCAAGGAAAAGACCGGCAAGCCGACGCTTGTGATCGCGCTCGATGCTGACGAGGCCGGCAACGGCAAGGGCTCGGGCCGCTCGATCGCCGGGGTCGATCTTGGCGCCGCGATCATCGCCGCGCGCGAGCACGGCCTGCTGGTGGCGGGCGGCGGCCATGCCATGGCGGCCGGACTGACCGTTGCGCCCGGCCAGCTCGATGCCTTGGGCGAATGGCTCGACGAGCGGCTGGGTGCGGCGGTTACCGGCGCCATGGCCAATCAGGCCATGCTGCTCGATCTGGCCGTCGCCCCGGGCGGGCTGACCCCGCGACTGGTCGAGGAACTGGAAAGCGCTGGACCCTACGGCATGGGCTGGCCGGGTCCGCGGGTCGCGGTCGGGCCGGTGCGGCTGGTCAAGGCCGATCTGGTCGGCACCGATCATGTCCGCCTGATCGTGCGCGGCGAGGACGGGGCAAGCTTCAAGGCGATCGCCTTCCGCGCCGCCGGCAGCGAAATGGGTCAAGTCCTGCTCAATGCCACCCACCACCGCCGGCTTTGGCTGGCGGGCCGCGCGAAGATCGACGACTGGGCCAGCCGCCCGCAGGCCGAACTGCATGTCGACGATGCTGCCTTCGCCGATTGAAACATTCTTTCTTTTGCCCTCTTGACCCCCCTTCGCTCCTTGCCTAAAGGCGCGGGCCTGCCCACCGCGCAGCCGGTGTGGCCCCTTCGTCTAGCGGTCTAGGACGCGGCCCTTTCACGGCTGAAACACGGGTTCGAGTCCCGTAGGGGTCACCAACCGGAAGCGCAGGTGGGC
>CAZNII010000017.1:31862-33326 GCA_964573075.1 uncultured Novosphingobium sp.
TGAACTTCTTGCCCAGCGGCACCGACAGCGCGATCGAATTGCGCACCCGGTCGAGCCCGTCGGTGGTCTGGAACACTGTGTTGTTGAGGTTGATGAACGGTTCGGTGGCGACCGACAGGCTGACCTTGCCGGCCAGCGGCATGCTGGCCTTGAGCTGCGGACGCAGGCGCCAGCCGGTGCCGGGCTGGCCTTCGCGCCAACGCTCTTCCATCCGCACCCGCCCGCTCAGCTTGACCTTGCCGAGCTTGGCGAAGCCGTCAAAGCTGACCTGCTGGCGGAACCGGTGCTCGCGGCGGGTGAAGTTGCCATGGCTGTATTGCGGATCGAAGGTGTAGCCGAGCCAGACGGTCATGGTCTTGTTGATCTTGCGCCCGACCATCAAGTTGTTCTCAAGCTCGTAGAAGCCCTTGGCATCGCTCGAGCGGAACACGGTTTCGTTCTGGAGCTTGAAGTTGTCCGGCAGGGCCACGTTGACCGTCAGGGTCTGCCAGTACTGGGTATCCTCGCCGGCCATGGCGGGAGTGGCAAGGGCGCTGGCGGCAAGGGCCAGCGGGGCAAGGATCAGGTGACGGCGCATATCGGCATGTTCCCGTGAATGTTGTCGCAGCCCCGCCCTATGAAGGTTCTGTGACACATTGATGACGAATCCGGCGACAAATGCGACGGACTCAAGACAGCGGCGCCTTGGGCGAAGGGCTTGCTGGGCACAAGGGCATTTTCTCTTTCCCCGCCTCAATGAAAATCGCGCGATCGGGGAATCACCCGCACGTCGCGCGGGTGGCCGCCGCGGCTGCCCTGCACCGGGCGGCGGACATGATCGGCATTGTCGACATGGTGCGGCAGCAGGTCCTCCGACAGCGCGTGGAGGCTCGCGGTGGCGTCGGTCAGTTGCTGGGCGATCACGTGGATCACCCCGTCATCGTATTCCACCCTGCCCCGCACTTCGATCAGCCGCGCGGCCATGATCACCTTGCGCTGGCGCTCCATCACATCGGGCCAGATCACCAGGTTGACCACCCCGGTCTCGTCCTCGAGCGTGATGAAGCACACCCCCTTGGCCGAGCCGGGGCGCTGGCGGATCAGCACCACCCCGGCGACCTGCACGGTGGAGCGGTACTTGCGCTCCTTCAGCTCGCTCGCCCGGATGAACCCGCGCTCGCCCAGGCTGGCGCGCAGGAAGGCCAGCGGGTGGGCCTTCAGCGAGAGCCGCTGGGTCTGGTAATCGGCCACCACTTCCTCGCTGAGCGGCATCGCCGGAAGTCTGGTCGGCACGGCCTCGGCCCCCTCGTCGCGGGCGCGGGCGGCGGCGAACAGCGGCAGGTCGGGCGCGGCGATCAGGCTGCGCGCATCCCACAGCGCCTGACGGCGGGTCAGCCCCTGCGAATTGAAGCAATCGGCGCTGGCCAGCCGCTCGATCAGCGCGGGAGACAGCCCGGCCCGCTCCTTGAGCTCGCGCACATCGCG
>CAZNII010000018.1:0-2839 GCA_964573075.1 uncultured Novosphingobium sp.
CGCACTTCGCGCAGTGCCTTTGTGGCCGATCCGCCCGATCCGGACGATCCGCTGCTGGCTTTCGTGCCCTATCTGCACAAGGCGCCGCGCGGCAATTCGATCACGCCGGATCGGCAGCGGGCGTTCATTGCCGCGCTGGCGGCGAGCGGGATCGTGACCCAGGCGGCGCGGCGGATCGGGGCGAGCCTTGAGGCGCTGTACCGGCTGCGCCACCAGCCGGGGGCCGAGGGCTTTGCCCGGGCCTGGGAGCAGGCGATCGAGCGCGGGATCACCCGGCTGGAGGATTGCGCGCTGGAGCTGGCCCTGCGCGGCGAGGAATTGCCGATCGTCTCCGCCGGCAAGCTGCTGGGCACCTATCGCAAGCTCAACTTCGGGCACATCCGCTTCATCCTCAGCCAGCGGCGCCCGGCGCGCTATGGCCCCGAGGCGCTGCGGCGGCCGGGCCGGTGGGACGACGAAGACAGCATGAGCCAGCAGGAAGTGCTCGATTCGATCGACGCGATGATCGACCAGATGCGCGAGCGCGAGGCCGCCAACCGGCTGTTGCTGGAGCACGAGGACGCGGAGGACGCGGCGGACGAAGCGGATGGGGCGGACGGCTAGTGCCTGCCATCCCCCGAACGGGAATTTCCCTTTATCGGCTGCTGTTTAGCCTGACTGCGACGGTGCCGGGGGATGCCCTTCCGCCTGGCGCCGCGATTGCTGCCGGGCGGCCGGGTTGCGGGCCGGGCCGGCCAGTTCGGCGGCAACCAGATCGGGGCGCTGCAGGTGGAGCAGCCGCCCGGCATCCTCGATCAGCCGCACCTTCATGCCCGGCCAGGCGGCCTGGAGCCGCGGGATCGTATCCTCCGGGCGGTACATCGCATCCTGCAGCCCGCACATCACGGTAATGAAGCTGCCATCGGCGGTCGGCACCACCATGTCGTCGGGCCGCGACAGGCCGACCGCGGCCAGCCCCTTGCCCCCTTGCAACGCGGCGAGGCGGTTGGAATGGATGTGGGCGCGGCGGACCTCGGGATCGGCCAGGACCGCGCGGTCGGCCGGGCTGTCGCCCATGAACTTTTCCATCAGCCGCTCGATCGTCTCATCGCTGGCGCGGTTGGCCAGCTGGCTGGCCAGCGGCACGATCAGCCGCGGCAGGTAATAGAACACCCGCTTGTAGGCACCCTGGATCCCGCCCATCGTCCGGTCGGCCTTGGGCTCGCTCTCGGGGTTGAGGATCACCACTTTCGCAAGCCGTTCGGGGCAGTGCTTGAGCAGATAGGAAACCTGCCGCGCCCCGCGCGAAATCACGTTGAAGCGCGGCGCGCCCAGCGCATCGGCCACCGCGATCACATCGCGCGAGCATTCGTCGTAGTAGTTGCCCTCGACCATTTCGGTCAGGCCGAAGCCGGGGCTGTCGATCGAGACCGGACGCAGCCCGCCGGCCTGCAGCGCAGCGATATAGCTGCGCGGCAGATAGCGGCTGGTGGTGGCGGTATGAAAATGGAAGGTCGGGATGCGATCGGCCGGGCCATAATCGGCAAAGGCGATCCGCCCCGCCTTGCCCGGGCGCGGCAGCAGCCGGACCGGCTCGCTCGAGGCGGCGAGGTCCACCCCGCCGACATCCTGCGCGGCCAGCATCCGCGCCGCCAGCCCGATCTGCGCGACGATCACCGCCAGCGCGGTGGCATTGCCCACCCCCAGCGCCTGGTACAGCACCTTGAGCTCGGCCTTGACCGTCTCGACCGAGAGCGAGAGCTGGCCCGCCACTTCCTCACGCGTGCGGCCCAGCGCGAACAGCCGGGCGATGGCGCACTGTCGCGGGCTGAGCCCGAACACCTCGCGCATCGCCGCATCGCTGTCGAGCTCGAGCGGCTCGTCAAGCGCGCCCAGCTTGAGCGCGGCGGCGACCAGCGCGGGCTGGCGGGGATGGCCGCTCTTGGCGAGGGCATCCTTGAGCAGGGTCCGCGCGGTCTCATAGGTCACCCCTTCGCGCCGCGCCGCCTCGCGCAGCACCCCGGTCTGGGCCAGCCGGCACAGCAGCCGTTCTTCCGCCGGGGTCAGCCGGAACATCGAACGGGCCCGGTTGAACCGGCCCTGCCGCGGATCGAGCGCGGCCAGCCGGATTACGGCATGGCCCGGGCTCCGTCCCCCGCGCCGTTCCAGCCAGGCCGCGATCATCGGCCAGTGGCGATAGCTTTCCACCGGCAGGATCAGCACCATGACCGGGCTGGCCGCTGCGGGGTGCAGGAAGCGGATCTGCGGCGTTGCCCCGGCACCGGGCAGCTCGAATTCCAGTTCCTCGCGCTCCGTTGCGGTGAAGGCCTGCTCCCAATCGGCGTCAAGGCGGGCGGCCCTGGCATCGAGCCCGCAGACCAGCCAGGCTTCGGCAAAGATCGCCGCCGGGCGCGCCGGCGTGGCGACCGGCTCGTCGTCCGGCTCGTGCTGGGTCGCAAGCAGATCGCTCAGCGCGCGCTCAAGCTGCTCGAAATCCTCGGCCAGCAGCGTCCGGTCGCCGGCTTCAAGGGCCGCGCCCTGCCCATCCCGGTTGTCGATCATCCGCGACCCGTTTGCACCTGTTGCCCGACCCGCACAGCACCGGGTCCGATACGGACCTTAGCAGAATCTGACAGGCGATGCGCCCCAGTTTCGCTTGCCCACCGACAATTTCGGCCTGTCGCGTTTTTACATTGCCGCATGGGGCTTTGCTGGCAGGTTCGGGGTCTAATCCGCCTGTGGGGAGATGGGTTGCCATGAAGATGAGAATGCGCACATTCGCTGCCGGGCTGGCGCTCGGGGTCGCCTGGGTCGCGGCAGTTGCGGTCAGGGCCGACGCCCAGAGTTCGGTCGCCGCCGC
>CAZNII010000018.1:2939-33101 GCA_964573075.1 uncultured Novosphingobium sp.
CTGAAAAAGGCCGGCTACGAAGTGGTGCCCGAGGCGCAGGTCAAGGCCAGCGCGAGCTATCAGGGGATCATCAAGCAGGCCGGCTATGCCAACAATTCGAAGTTCGCCAATTCGCTGGGCGATGTCTTCCTGGTCGGCCCGCAGAGCCTGCCGCCCTACACCGCCTATCAAGGGGAAACCGGCAACTTCGTCTATCCTTCAACCACCTACATGGCCTGGACTTCCGGGTTCGGCGGCAAGAGCGTGACCCCGGGTGGGCTCTCGATCATGCAGCAGAGCAATGCCTGGAAGGTGCCCGGACTGGAAGTGGCGCTGGCCAAGGAACTGAACGCCCACGTGGTCAAGGCGTACTATGTGGTCAGCCTGGGCAAGACCTCGGTCAAGCGCAAGGTCGGCTATGAAACCGTGACCGGCGAAGTCGTGACGCCTTACGGAAACCGGACCGATACCCGCCAGGTCAAGACCACCGGCGGCACCTCAAGCTCCTACGCCCAGGCCGCGCTGATCCCCGACCAGACCCACATCGCCTTCCGCAGCCCCACCGGCAATGCCAAGTGGCAGAAAGTGGCAATGGCAAAGATCGTCCCGCCCAAGGACGGCGACGTGGTGGTGCGGATCACCGATCCGGTGATGGGCGGAACCGACTGGTTTTCGATCCAGGCTGGCGAATGGCAGCGCGCCGGCGGGCTGTTCTCGGCCCAGAAACGCGCCGACATCAACGGGCTGGACCTGGTCACGCTGACCGACCCGCAGGGCTATGCTCAGGACGTGGTGCAGATGATGTGGCTGGCCAATGCTGCGATGCTGGGTCTGGTCCCGGCGCAATAGGGTGCCGGGCCGCGGCTGTGATTAGGGTTCGGACCCATTACCAGCAGGCCCGAGGTTTGAAGGAATTTGCCTCAGTGCGAGGAGGGAAGGCGCTGGAATATGTCAATATTTCAAGGCTTCCCGACGCTGCAATGGGGCAAATTCATCAAACCCCGCAGGGGCGTCAAAATGGCTTCCATCTCGATCCGAAACGCCCTTGCAGGGGCAACCAGCCCCTGCGGCGTGCCTTTCGGCCCGATATGTTCGCCATTTTGACGCCTCGGGCCTGCTGGTAATGGGGCCGAACCCTAGTAAGTGGCCGAGCCCTTGCGCGCGGTGAACAAGTTGTAGAACTTCAGCACAGCGTCGATCAGCTGATGAAGCTGGCCGTGGCGACGTTCGGTTTCGGCCAGATCCTCGGCCGAGAGCGTACCGCGGCGCTCGGCGATCATCCGTTCGATCACCTGGTCGCGGCTGCGCAGTTCACGCAGCAACCGGCCATAGGCATCGGCGCACCGGGCATTGGCCGAATAGCTGAAATCATCGCGCGCGCCATTCTGGCAATAGCCGGTTTCGCTCTCCGATGCCTCAACCGCATCGTTGACGAAACGGAACTGCTGGGCGATTTCGGCCGGAACCCCGGCCTGGGCCGCCGCCGGGATCATCGACAAAACTGCGATCGGCAGCGCGCGCAAGGCATGACGAAACATCGGGAATTCTCCGATCTGGCGCGCGAGCCGGCTTGTGCCATATCATCGCCGCCGAGGCGCTGGCAAGTTGCCTAGGGTCAGGAACGGTCCTGACCCTAAAGCTTGAAACTCGGCCGCTCGGCCAGACGGGCGCGCCAGGCGGCGATCGCCGGGCGGCCGGCATTGACATCGACCTTGACCCAGCCGGCAAAGTCCAGCGCCACCCCGGCGGTTATGTCGGCCAGGCTGAAGCGGTCGATCGCGACCCAGTCCCGCCCGGTCATGTGGGTTTCGAACCGATCGAGGAAATGACCCAACCGGGCCCGGCCGCGCTCGGCAAGTTCGGGGATCTGGGCATAGTTTTCCGGCCCCGGCAGGGCCCGGTCGATCATGCCGCGGGCTGTGTTGCGCAGCACTTCGGCGATCGCCATGAAGCATTCGCCCTCGATCTTCGAATTCCAGCTGGCAACCGCCGCCTTTTCCAGCGGGGTGGTGCCGAGCAGCGACGGTTCGGGCTGGACCGCTTCGGCCCAGGCGGCGATCCCGGCGTTATCGGTCAGCACCGCGCCGTCATCCAGCACCAGCGCCGGCACGGTGCAGGCCGGGTTGATCGCGCGGAATTCGGGGGTCAGTTGCTCGCCCTTTGACAGGTCGACGATCTTCACATCGTGCGCGATCCCCTTCTCCGCCAGGACGATCCGCGCGCGGCGCGGGCTGGGAGCCGGGGTGCAATCATAGAAGGTGGGCATCTGGCGGGCCTTTCCGGAAACCGTGGCAGCGGGTCTGGCCACCAGCTTATCCCGCGATGCCCCCGATACAAGCCCGCCGGGTTGACGTTACGGAACCCTCTTGACTCTGAATCGTTATGGTATACTATTACATTCACAGCACGGTCGCTCAGGCGCGACTCGGACAGACCGGGGCGGCAGGCGATCAAACCCGAGGAGAGGATGCCATGGCCTTCGTCGATGCCACCAATACCAGGACCAAGCTGGGCGCGGGGATTGCCGTGCTGGCGATCGAGGCCGGGATCGGCCTGGCGCTGGTCGCCGGGCTGACCGCCAGCTTCACGCGGGTCAAGGACACGAGCTTGCGGGGCGAGACGATCATCACCCCAAAGCCGCCCGAAAAGCCGCCCGAAACCAAGCCGGTGCAGAAGAACGACAGCGTGATCGACCGGGTCGATCCGCTGGTCAAGCTGCCGCCCCAGCCGGGCACCGAACTGCCCCCGCCTGAGCTGTTTCCCGGCGCGGACGGCGACGATACGGTCGGCGGCCTGGTCCCGCCAGAAATCACTCCCCCGCCTCTGCCCGAGCCGCCGCGCTTTACCCCCAAGCGCGCCACGCCCCGCAACAAGACCGGGCTGTGGGTTACCACCAACGACTATCCGACCAATGACCTGCGCGCCGAGCACCAGGGCCGCACCGGCTATCGCCTGGCGATCGACGCCAATGGCGCGGTGACCGATTGCACGGTGACCAGCAGCAGCGGCTGGCCGGGGCTCGACAAGGCCGCCTGCGACAACGTCAGGCGTCGCGCCAAATTCGATCCCGCCACCGACCAGACCGGCGCCCGCACCGCCGGCAACTACAGCGGATCGGTTACCTGGCAGATCCCGGAGGAATGAGGTTTCCGGCCTGACAGGAGCCCCGCCCGGCCCGACCGGGCGGGGCAACCGCTTGTTCCACTGGCCCTTTCCGGAGCAGCGCATACCCGATCTTAACCCGGCGGTGCTATCCGCGCCGGGAATCGATCTGGGAAATGTCCAATGCAAGACGCTGTTTTTCCGCCCGAAACGCTGGAAGCCTTCGCCGCCGCCTATCCGGCCCAGCCGGTCAAGCTGAGCCACCGGCTGCTCGGCCATCCGCTGCTCACGCTCGATGCCCTGGCCAGCCTCGCCGAGGCGCTGCCGGACAGCGAAATCGAGTACAATCCCGGCAAGCTGCCGATCGGGATCCGCCCCGAAGACGTGCCCGGCAGCGGGCTGACCGCGGTCGAAACGATCCGCAAGATCGCCACGGCCGGATCCTGGGTCGCGCTCAAGCGGATCGAGCAGGTGCCGGCCTATCGCGAGCTGCTCCATGCGGTGCTGGCCGAACTCAAGGACGTGGTCGAACCGCGCACCGGGGCGATGATGCAGCTGGAAGGCTTCGTCTTCGTCACCTCGCCCGGATCGGTCACCCCGTTCCACTTCGATCCGGAACACAACATCCTGCTGCAGATCATCGGATCGAAGACCATGACGCTGTTCCCGGTCGAGGACGAAGTGATGTTCGCCGCCCCGGTGCACGAGCAGTATCACCTGGGTCTGCACCACCGGAACCTGCCCTGGCAGGACGATTTTGCCGCCAAGGGCCGGGCGATCACGATCCAGCCGGGCGAGGCGATCCACGTCCCGGTCAAGGCGCCGCACTGGGTCCAGAACGGCGATGAGCCTTCGGTTTCGCTGTCGATCACCTGGCGTTCGGACTGGTCCTATGCCGAAGCCGATGCCCGCGCCTTCAACCACGTGCTGCGCAAGTTCGGCCTGAACCCGGCCAGCCCCGGCGCCTTCCCAGCGCAGAACAGGGGCAAGGCCATGGCCTGGCGGGCAATGCGCAAACTGAAGGGCGCGGCCTGAACTCCACGCCGTTGCGGAGAGGAGTTCCCTACTCCGTCCCCTTGATCGCCTTGGCCGGGGCGAGCTCGCGCGCCCGGCCCTTGGCCTCGGCGGCATCGGCGCGGCGGGTCTGTTCCTTTTCCGCCTCGGTCGGCTCGTAGTCGCTCGGGGCGCGGATATAGACCCCGACATTGGCCAGTTCGACCATTTCGGCCCGCGCCCGCTGGGCCCGTTCGGAAGGCAGCTCGGCGCTTAGCGCCTGGGTCTCGGCCTCCATCGTCACCACTCCGCCATCCAGCTTCACCTTGCGGCGGAAGCGATAGAGATCGCCGACGGTCTTATCGACCGGTTCGGCGCCTTGCAGGCGAAAGCCCTTGCCGCCGTGGGGCAGGACGATCGTCACCTTGCTGGCCCACCAGTCGGGATAGTCGAAGGCATAGGGCGCATCGGGACTGACCTCGCCCTCGCGGGCGATGTCGATCCGCCAGCCCAGGCGCGAGCGGTCAACCTCGTACCAGCGGGTGCCAAGGTCGCTGAGCCATTCCATCTGCGCGGTGCCGGTCATCGTCAGGATGTAATCGCCGGTCGCCGGATCGGTGTGGGTGGCAACCTTGCCCGGCGTGATCGCATCGAAGCTCTCACGCCAGATCCGGCGCAGCTCGCGATTGCGATCGGCGGTGGAATAGGACGCGAACTTGACCCGCACGTCCGAGGCGAGCTGCCCGGTAAAGCGCATTTCGCCGGTCACCTGGGCAGGCACGGCGATCCCCTTGCTGGCATCGATCGCCAGGGTGATCGTGCTGACCGGGCGGGCCAGCGGCGGCGGGACGATCGAAACCAGCCCCTCGCCCGCAGCGGTCACCGGCAGGCCGAACTTGTAATTGGGCGTGTCGATCAGCTCGAGCCGGTCATCGCCCAGCCGGGTGCCGTCGAGCCAGTAGCTTTTCCCGCCGATCTTCGCCTCGACGATCACGTGATCGAAGGCTTCCATCGTCGGCAGCCGGTTGCCGACCAGATCGCCGTCCTCGGTGTGGACCAGCACCGGGCGCGCCTCGATCCCCAGTTCGCCCAGCAGCGCGATCAGCAGAACGGTCTTGGCCTTGCAATCGCCGAACCGGCGGGCCCAGGTCTGGTCGGCGCTGGCCGGCACGAAGCCGCCGTCGTTCATCCCCAGAAACAGGTAGCGGACCTGGTCCTGGACCAGCTTGAGCGCCAGCTCGGCGCGGCGTTTGGGGTCGGGGGTGGCCGCCGCGATCCGCGCCGCTTCGGCCCGGACCGGGCTGTCGGGCGCAAGGGTGGCGGCCTTGGCATAGAGCGGCGCGAACAGCCGCGAAACGCCCTGCCAGTCCTTGAACTGGGTCACTTCCACCGCGTTGACCAGCGAATAGCGCTTGGGCGCGCCTTCGGGCGCGGCCGGGGCGGTGGTATCATAGAGGTCGGCAACCAGCTCGCTGCCGGTCGGGGTCTTCTTCAGCCTGGGCTGGAGCACGCCGGGAAAGGCGCGCCATTGCATCGGCTTGTCCTTGTCCCACAGCATCCGCACCCGGAAGCGGCCGAAGGTCGCGCCATCGGCCGGCCCGACGACATATTCGGAAAAGCCCTGCATCGCCGGGTCGTGCCGGTCGATCGAATAGGCCAGCTCGACCACGTCGCCGACGCGGATGTCCTCGGGCTGGAGCGTGGCGGTCAGCCGTCCGTCGAGCATGGCGCTTTCCATCCGGGTTTCGCGCTGGATCACCTTGAGCTTCGAGCCATCGCCGAGCAGGTCGATCGGCTTGCCATCGCGCAGCACCCGATAGCGGTGGATCGTCAAGGTTTCGAGGCTGGGATCCCAATCGAGCTTGAGCGAGCCGGAATCCAGCCCGTGCGACGTGCCGATGATCCAGGCCATGCCGTAATAGGTGGTTTCGCCGCGGTTGGTGAACTTGACCTGGACATCGCCCAAGAGGTCGATCGTCGCGGCACCATCGGCGTCCTTGGGCGCCTTGGGCAGCGGAACGATTTCGACCCAGGCCGGCGGCGGGGCCAGCTGCGGGCGGACCAGCAGCCCGGCGGGCGCGGCCTCGGCCGGGGCCGGCGCCGCGGGAGTGAGTACCGGCAGGCCCGCCCCAGGGGCATCGGCCATGACAAGCGCCGGCCACAGCGCCAGGGCCAGGGCAAGCTTGGACAGTTTCATCGATTCCCCCGGTCGCGCCGCAGTTCCATAGAACCGCAAGGGGTTACGGATTTCGGCGGCAAAGTCGAGAGGGGGATTTTACCCGGCCGGCGGCATTACCCGGGTCAGGAATTCGATCACCGCGGCGTTGAATTCGTCGTTCTTGTCGCCCGCCACCATGTGCCCGGCGCCGCGGATGTCGGCGATCTCCAGCTGGGGGACGCGGCGGCGCAGATCCTCAACCCCGTCATCGTCGACGATGTCGCTCTTCATTCCCCTGACCAGCAGGGTCGGGACCCGATCGGTCCAATCGGCCGCATCCATCATCTCAAGCAGCAGGTGCGGATTGCCGCGCGGGCTTTCCATCCAGCGCGGATCCCAGTGCCAGCGCCAGCGCCCGTCATCGCCCCGGCGCAGGTTCTTGTTGAGGCCGGAAAGGTCCTTGGGCCGGGGCCGGTCGGGATAGTAGGCGGCGATCGCATCGGCCGCATCCTCGAGACTGGCAAAGCCGTTCGGGTTGGCGGTCATGAAGGCGGTGATCTTGGCCACCCCCTTCTGGCTCATCTTGGGGACGATATCGACCAGCACGATCGCCGCCGGATCGAGCCCGCGCGAGGCCGCGACCATCGCCGTTATCCCGCCCAGCGAAGCCCCGACCAGCGCAAAGGGCCGGGTGCCCTGGCCGGCCACCGCGGCCAGATCGTCGGCCCGGGTTTCCAGGCTGTAATCGGCGTCGGGCGACCAGTCGCTGTCACCATGGCCGCGCAGGTCATAGTTGATCGCGTAGTAGCCGGCTTCGGCCAGCTGATGTTCGGCCTTGTCCCACGAATGGCGGGTCTGCCCGCCGCCGTGGCCCAAGATCACGGTCGGCGCACCCTTGCGCCCGGCGACATCGGCGGCGATCTCGACGCCGGGGGCCACGGGGATGCGGATCGTATCGGTATGCATGGCCGCGACTTGACCCGCGCGCCGGGCGCAGGTCAAGCGCAATTTAACCGGGCGGTTAATCGATCAGCTCGAAGTCTTCCTTCTCGGTCCCGCAATCGGGGCAGTACCAGTCGTCGGGAATGTCCTCGAACCGGGTGCCGGGGGCGATGCCGTCCTCGGGCAGGCCCAGCGCCTCGTCATAGATCAGGCCGCAATTGCGGCACTTCCACTTGCGCATGGCGGCCTCTGGCTCAGTTCACCGTGAAGCGGATCGGCACGTGCTTGGGCCCGCAGACGAAGTTGGAAATCGTCCGTTCGCCCTTGCCGTTCATCTCGACCGACTTGAGCCGCTTGAAGAGCTCTTCCCACAGGATCCGCATTTCCATCCGCGCCAGGTGCTGGCCCAGGCAGACGTGGACGCCGTAGCCGAAGGCGATCTGCGGGTTTTGTTCGCGGTCCATGCGGAATTCGAACGGATCGGCCCAGACGCTCTCGTCGCGGTTGCCCGACTGGTACGACAGCATCAGCCAGTCACCGGCCTTGATCTGCTGCCCGCCCACCTCGCAATCGGCCACCGCGCTGCGCATGAAGTGCTTGACCGGCACTTCCCAGCGAATCGATTCCTCGACGAAGGCGTTGATCCGCTCGGGGTTGTCCTGCATCTGCTTCAGCAGGTGCGGCCGCTCCGCCAGGGCCCACATCGCGCCGGCGGTGGTGTTGCTGGTGGTATCGTGCCCGGCGGTCGCGGCGATGATGTAGTAACCCATCATCTGCCGGTGGTTGAGGTATTCGCCATTGATCTTGGCATTGGCGATCAGGCTGTTGATCGCCGTGCTGGGTTCGGCCCGGAACTTTTCGGTCACCGCCTTGAAATAGTTTTCCAGCTCCATCGTGGTTTCCCACAGCGACTTGAGCATTTCCTCAGGGGTCAGCTCGGCGCGGGCGCGGTTGAGTTCCGGGTCGGCGTTGTTGAACAGTTCCTGCGTCAGCTTGAGCATGAACGGCTCATCCTCCTGCGGCACGCCCAGCACGGTCATGATCACCCGCAGCGGATAGAGGAAGGCCACGTCCTGGGCGAAATCGACCTCGCCGTCGAAGCTCAGCATGTGATCGACGAATTCGCGGGCAATCCCGCGGATCGCATCCTCAAGCGGCTTGATCGCGCGCGGGGTGACATGCGGAAAGACGATCCCGCGCAGCGCCTTGTGCTCGTCGCCATCGACCGAAACCAGGCTGCGGATCAGGTTGGGCTCGCCCCCGGTCAGCATCTTGACCCGTTCGTTGCCCTCGATGTTGGTGATGAAAGTGCTCTTGTCGCCGTTGTGGAAGATATCCGGCTGGCGTTCGATATCCTTGATGTCGGCATGGCGGCTGACCACCCAGAACGGCTCGAACTCTTCCAGTTCGGCCTTGTCGAGCGGTTGCTGGCTGCGGATCTGCGCGAATGCCGCGTCAACGATCTCGCGCTCGGAATAGGCCTTGGGATCGATGATCGTGCGGGCCAGTTGCTCGGAAATTGCCATGTCTGCCTTCCCTCTACCAGAACGTACCCGGCGCGGGGCACCGCACCGGATTCGCGAGCGAGGCTATGGCTATGTTGGTTGTCGGTCAACAACTATCTTGCAAGATTACTCCGCTTGCGCCACAAGCACGGCCATGAACCTCGCCACCCCACCCCCCCGGCGCACCCAGGCCCAGCGGCGCGAGGAATCCGAGAACCGCCTGCTCGCCGCGGCGGCAGAGATCATCGCCGGCGAAGGCTATCTCGCCTGCACGCTTGAGCGGGTGGGCGAACGCGCGGGCTTCAGCCGCGGGCTGGCCGGGCGCAAATACGGATCGAAGGACGGGCTGATCGAGGCGGTGATCTGGCGCGTCTCGGCCCGGGTCCATGCCGAAGTCGATGCCGCGATCGCCGGGCTGCCCAGCCCGCTCGAGCAATTGCTGGCGCTGTTCGACCGGTTCGTCGAACTGGCTCTGCGCGATACCTCGGTCAGGGCCTATTTCGTGCTGTTCAGCGCGATGATCGCCAACCGCCTTGAAACCCGCAGCGTGTTCGATGAAGTCCAGCAGCGCTTCGGGCAGCGGATCGAGGACCTGGTGATCGCCGGCCAGGCCAGCGGCGAAATTGCCCCCGCCCTGCCCTCGCAACACCTCGCCTTCATGGTCGGCTGCCTGCTCGCCGGGATCTCGATCGAAACCGCGATGGACGGGGCCGGCGCCAGTTCCGACCCCGGAATCCTGCGCCGCGATCTGGGCGCAATGCTGCGCGCGGCACTGCGGGGTTAGGGCGGACTGCTCCGGTCGAAGCGGACAAGCATATAATCCCGTTGCCTTTTCCTGTCCGCGCAATAGTCTCGCAAGCATAGCCTGCCCGTTTTACTTGGGAGAGTTGGCAATGCGCGTCCGTACCGGCCTGGTTTTATTTGCCGCTCTGCTGCTGGCTCCGCTCAAGCCGCTGCTGGGTCAGGCTGCGCCGGCTTCCCCGCCGGCGGCTGCGGCGCCCCAGCCGGGCGCAGCGCCGGCCAAGCCGGTCCGCCCGCCGCTGGTGCCGACCAGCGCCTTTACTGTGCGCTCGGGCCTCAGCGACATGGAACTCTCGCCCGATGGCAACAAGATCGCACTGCGCGTCACGCCCAAGGACGGACGGGTCCACCTTGCCGTGCTCGACGCGGCGACCCGCAAGGCAGAACACGATCTGGCCATGCCGCCGAAGAACCAGATGGAATGGTTCCGCTGGGCCGGCAACAACCGGCTGATCGTATCGCTTTCGCAACTGACCCAGATACTGGGCGAAGAATACCGTCTGACCCGGCTGTTCGTCTATGATCTCGATACCAAGACACTCACCTTCGTCGGCAAGCGGGACATGGGCATCACCGGGGACGATGTGCTGTTCATCGATCCGGCCGGCCAGTACGTGCTGTTGGCGATGCAGCGCACGATCGTCGACTATCCTTCGGTCTGGCGCTTCCCGCTCGACGGGACCGCGGAAAAGACCGGCAAGTCGATCCTCCCGCCCAAGCGCGATGTCTGGGACTGGTACGCCGACAACAAGGGCGTGGTCCGGATGGGCATCGAATACATGGATAGCGGCAACCTCAAGGTCCACTATCGCAAGAACGAGAGCGAAAGCTTCAAGGTCATTACCACGATCGACCTGCGCAGCGGCAAAGAGGAGGAGGCCAAGAAGGGCCTGTGGCAGATGCTGCGGATCGTCACCGAATCCGACGAAGGCATGGTGCTGGAGAAGGATGACAGCGGCCACTACGTGCTGCGCAAGTTCAACTATGCCGCCGGCAAGTCGGGCGAAACGCTGTTCGCCCAGCCCGGGCTGGACGTAACCGAGGCGTGGATCGACGACGACAACAAGCTGATCGCCGCCTTCTATTCCGACGACCGAGACCGGGTGGTGTGGTTCGATCCGGCCTACAAGGCCCTTCAGGCCAAGCTCGACAAGGCGCTCAAGGGCAGCGAGGTGTGGATTACCGGGCGATCGAAGGACCGTTCGCGGATGCTGGTCTGGTCCGGACGCGAGGACGATCCCGGCGCCTGGTATGTCTACACCGCCGCGACCAAGCGGCTCGACCTGTTGTTCGAGCTCAAGCCGGCGCTCGATCCGGCGCTGATGGCCAAGCCCCAGCCGATCGCCTACAAGGCTCGCGACGGGGTGGAGGTGAAGGGCTACCTGACCCTGCCGGTCGGCCGCGATCCGAAGAACCTGCCGCTGATCATCCTGCCCCACGGCGGGCCTTACGGGATCCGCGACCAGCTCTATTTCGATACCGAGGTCCAATTCCTCGCCAACCGCGGCTATGCCGTGCTCCAGCCCAACTATCGCGGCTCGGGCGGGTTCGGCGAAGCGTTCGAGAAGCTCGGCGATGGCCAGATCGGCCGCAAGATGCAGGACGATCTCGACGATGCGATGGACTGGGCTGTGGCCCAGGGGGTTGCCGACGCAAAGCGGGTCTGCGTGGTCGGTTCCTCTTATGGCGGCTATGCCGCGCTGTGGGCGGTGATCCGCAATCCAGAACGCTATCGCTGTGCCGCCAGCTTTGCCGGGGTGACCGACTGGAATGCCCAGCTGCGCTATGACCGCAATTTCTTCAGCCGGGAAAGCGGCAAGAAGTGGAAGCAGCGGGTCAGCGGCGACCAGGCCAATTTCAACCTCGACACGGTCAGCCCGGCCAAACAGGTGGCGCGCCTGACCCGGCCGGTCCTGCTGGCCCATGGCGAAGAGGATACCAATGTCCCCTTCAAGCAGTTCAAGGCGATGCGCGATGCGGCCGCCAAGGAAGGCAAGCCGATCCAGGTCCTGACTTTTCCCGAGGAAGGCCACGGCTTCGACAAGGCCGACAACGAGACGCTGTGGCTCGAAACGCTCGAGGCCTTCCTGCGCGCGCACAACCCGCCGGATTGACGCGGCCGCCCCGCGCGAGGCAACCTGCGGCGATGACTCGGCTTTTCAACCGCTTCGCCCGGCTGTTCACCGCGCTTGCCGCGCTGGTCCTTGCCGCCCCGGCGCTCGCCGACACGGTCTATGTCCGCGCCGGGCACCTGATCGAGCCTTCGAGCGGCGAGGTGCTGGAGGACCGGCTGATCCGGGTCGAGAACGGGCGGGTCGCGGCGGTGACGCCCTGGGCGCCGCCTCCGGCCGAGGCCCGGGTGATCGACTGGTCGGCCTATTGGGTGCTGCCCGGACTGATCGACGCCCACGTCCACCTTGCCGATTTCCTCCAGACCAGCAACCCGGCCGAACCGCTGCTGCACTCGCCCGAGGAAACCGCCTATGCCGGCGCGGGCAATGCCCGGATCACGCTGGAGGCCGGGTTCACCACGGTCCACGATGTCGGCTCGTACCGTGCCACCGGCAACATCGAGCTGCGCAACGCGATCAACCGGGGCGATGTGATCGGCCCGCGGATCAACGCGGTCGGCGGCTATATCACCGTGCCGGGCGGCGGCGGCGAAGTGACCGGGTTGCCCAAGGGCATGGTCGTGCCGCCGGAAATGCGGATGGGGGTCGTGGCCGGCCCGGCCGACGTCGGCCGCAAGGTCAACCTGATGCTCGACAAGGGGGCGGATTCGATCAAGCTGATCGCCACCGGCGCGGTGCTGACCGAGGGGACCGAGCCGGGGCAGATCGAGCTGTCGGGGCCGCAGATCGCCGCCGCGGTCAAGGCTGCCGGAGCCCGCGGATCGTGGGTAACTGCCCATGCCCACGGCGCCGCCGGGATCAAGCTGGCGATCCGCAGCGGGGTGCGCGGGATCGAGCATGCCAGCCTGATCGACGACGAAGGGATCATGCTGGCCAGGGCGCGCGGCACGTACCTGGTCATGGACGTCTACAATGGCGACTACATCGCCGAAGTCGGCCGCCGCGATGGCTGGTCCGCCTCGATCCTGCGCAAAAACGACGAGACGACCGAAGCCCAACGCCAGGGCTTTGCCAAGGCGGTCAGGGCCGGGGTCAGGATCGCCTACGGGACCGATGCCGGGGTGTTCCCCCACGGGCTCAACGCGCGGCAGTTCAAATACATGGTCAGGTACGGGATGACCCCGCTGCAGGCGATCCGGTCGGCCACCACGGTCGCGGCCGAATTCCTGGGCTGGAGCAAGGACGTCGGCTCGCTGACGCCGGGGCACTATGCCGACATGATCGCGCTAAAGCGCAATCCGCTTCAGGATGTCAGCGTGCTGGAGCAGGTCGAACACGTCATCAAGGGCGGAGTTGTGGTGCGCTAGAACCGCTTCGGCGAGCCGGTTGAGGACGGGAGGCAGACAGGTATGGATGGATTTGTCGCACACCATTCGCGGGCGCGGCTGGCCTTGCTGTTGCTCGTCGCGATCGCCTTCGTGTTCGGCGGGCTGGTGATGGTCGGCGCATTCGGCGAACCGCCCAACGCAAGCCGCTTTTCGCCGCTCAAGATCGCAATTTTCGGGTGGCTGGGGATCGCCTTTTTCGGACTGGGCGCCATCGTGATCGCCAAGCGGCTGATCGAAGGCGGCGAAGCGCTGCGGATCGACCGGACCGGGATTGCCTTTGCGGCCTGGTCCGATCAGACCATCCCCTGGTCCGAAATCACCGATGTTTCGGAATGGAGCCTGCGCGGCCAGCGCTCGATCATCCTGCACCTGCGCGATCCCGATCGCTTTCCGGGCAAGGGGGTGCTGGGCTTTTCGGCCAAGGCCAACAAGGCCCTGACCGGCGGCGACGTGCCGCTCAGCCTGACCGGAACCAATCGCTCGGTCGATGAGGCCATCGCCGCAATCGCGCGGTACCGGGCGAGGTAACCCGCGCCGGAATTGCACAGTCCGGCCCGCGTCGCTAGCGTCCAACCAGACCGCCTTTCCGGAGAGCCCCGATCATGAAACCCACCACCCTTGCCCTTGCCCTGCTTGCCTCGACCGGAGCCGTGGCTGCGGTTGCCGTGAGCGCCCAGGCCCCCACCGAGGCGACCAGCACCCAGACCTGGATCCACGCCGGGCGGGTGATCGCGGTGCCCGGCCAGGCGCCGCGCGGGGCGACCACGATCGTGGTCCAGGACGGGCGGATCGCCGCGTTGCACGACGGGTTCCTGCCCGCGCCGGCCGGGGCCACGGTGATCGATCTCAAGACCCGCACGGTCCTGCCCGGGCTGATCGACAGCCACACCCACCTGTCGAGCGACCGCGCCGGCAACGAAGGTCTGGCCGCGGCGATGACCGACAGCGTCCCGCTCAATTCGTTCGAAACCCAGTGGAACGGGATGAAGACCCTGCGCGCCGGCTTCACCACGGTCCGCAACCTCGGCGATGAGAAAGGCAAGACGCTGGCGCTGCGCGATGCGATCAACCGCGGCTGGGTTCAGGGTCCGCGGATCGTCGATGCCGGCGAATCGATTTCCACCACCGGCGGGCACATGGACGGGCGGGTCGGCCTGTCGGACGATATCCACGCGATGATCGGCACCGAAAACCTCTGCGACGGGGTCGACGATTGCCGCCGCGCGGTGCGCCGCCAGATCGGGCGCGGGGCCGATGTGATCAAGTTCGCCACCACCGGCGGGGTCAATTCCGGCACGGGCCTCGCCACCCGGATGTTCGAGGACGAGGCCCGCGCGCTGATCGACACGGCGCATGCCTATGGCCGCAAGGTGGCGGTCCACGCCCACGGGCTGGACGGGATCAAGCTGGCGGTGCGGCTGGGTGCGGACTCGATCGAGCACGGCACCACCATCGACGAGGAAACCGCCCGGATGATGGCGAAGAACGGGACTTTCTATGTCCCGACCCTCAGCACCGTGAACGGCTATCTTGAGCGGCTGGCGGCCAATCCCAACGCCTATCCCCCGGCGATCAAGAAGCAGATCGACTGGCGGATCGGGATCACCGGCAAGAGCCTGCAGATCGCCGTGCCGCTGGGGGTGAAGATCGCCTATGGCACCGACGCCGGCGTCTCCAAGCACGGCCGCAATGCCGACGAGTTCGAGCTGCTGGTCAAGTTCGGGATGAGCCCGATGGAAGCGATCAAGGCTGCCACTGTCAACGCCGCTGCCCTCCTCGGCCTCGACAAGGAGATCGGCACGCTCGAAGTCGGCAAGGCCGCCGACATCATCGCGGTCGACGGCGATCCGCTGGCCGACGTGAAGGTGCTGAAGCGGATGGCCTTCGTGATGGTCCGCGGCGATGTGGTGACGCTGAACTGAGCCAATCCTCCCTGTCGGCGCAGCCGATGGGGAGGTGGCAGCGCGCAGCGCTGACGGAGGGGCCTTGGCGCAACCGCGCAAGGCCCCACCACCATCGCCTTCAGCGATGGTCCCCCTCCCCATGCGCTCCGCGCACAGGGAGGATCTAGGCGGTCAAAAACGCCACCAGCGCCTTGACCTTTTTCTGCCGCCACTGCGGCGCGGGGGCGACCAGCCAGTAGCCCTGGCGGCACGGGGCCGGTTCGCCCAGCGCGGCGATCCGGCCGTTTTCGAGCCAGGACTGGGCCAGCAGCGCGGGGACGCGGGCCTTGCCCATCCCGGCAGCGGCGGCGGCGATCGCCTGGCCGGCATCGCCGACGCTGAGCGGCGGCTGCTCGCATTCTTCGCCTTCGGGGCTGCTATCGCCCGGCCAGGCGATCCAGCAGCCCTCGCCCACGGTGACCCGTCCGGCTTCGCCCAACGGTACCCCTTCCAGCTCGCCGGGGCCCTCGGCCCAGCGCACCGCCAGGTCGAGGTTGGCCTCGGTGAAATCGGCATCCTCGTCGGAAACCAGGGCAAAGCGCACTTCGGGGTTGGCCTTGCGGAACTGCGCCAGCCGTGGGGCGAGCCAGGCGGCAAAGAATTCGCGCGGGGCGGCGATGGTATAGACGTGGCTCGATTGGCCGGCCTGCATCGCCTGGACCGCGTCCTCGAAATGGAGAAAGCCGGTGCGCAGCGCCTCAAGCCCGGCGCTGGCCTCGTCGGTCAGCTCCAGCCCCTTGGGGGTGCGCCGGAACAGCACCACGCCCAGCACATCTTCGAGCGCGCGGATCTGCTGGCCGACCGCTGCCGGGGTCACCGCCAGCTCGTCCGCCGCCCGCGTGAAGGACAGGTGCCGGGCCGCGGCATCGAACACGCGCAAGGCGTTGAGGGGCAGGTGCGTGCGCTTCATGACGCCTCCCTATGGCCGGGGTCTGGATTGGGCAAGCGTTGGGAACGCGATGAAGGGAATGGAGTTCGGTTTCACACGAAGACACGAAGGTCACGAAGCGGTTGCTCTTGCGGCGAAGCCGCTTGCCATTCTTGCCTTCGCGTCTGACCCAAATGCCGGAATAAGAAGGTGCCTGCGGCGCCTGGCGCGGCGTCTTCGTGATCTTCGTGTCTTCGTGTGAACAAAATCACCCTGCAGTCGCCGGTGCGGCCAGCGGGAAGAACGGGATCGCCACGGCGAACTTCTCACCCTCGCGCCGCACGAAGGTGTAGTGCCCTTCCATGCTGCCCATCGGCGTGGTCAGCGGGCAGCCCGAGACATAGTCATGGCTCTGCCCCGGCTTCAGCACCGGCTGTTCGCCCACCACCCCGTCGCCTTCGACCAGGTTGACCATCCCGCGCCCGTCGGTGATCCGCCAGTGGCGGGTGACCAGCTGGACCGTTTCGTCCGAATGATTCTCGATCCGGATGTGATAGACCCAGAACCACTTGCCGCCCTGGTCCGGCGGACCGGGACGCGACTGTTCGGGCAGGTAATTCACCGCGACGCGCACGGTGATGCCATCGGTCATCGCGGCATGTTGGAACAGTTCCTTCATGCCCGCCAAGGTAGCGATTGCCCCGCCCGCCCGCAATGGCCCCAAGCCGCGCGGTGGAATACGATTGTAAGCCGATTGCATGGCAGCGCTTCCTTGCTAACCACTGCGCCATGCAAGCCGCACCCGCCCTGCCGGTATCCGAGCTGTTCCTGCTCGCGCTGATCGTGATCTTCGCCCTGCCCTGGCTGGTCTGGCGGCTGCTGCGCACCGATTACTGGGCGCCGCTGGTGGTGGTGCAGATCGTCGCCGGGATCCTGCTCGGCCCAGGCGTGCTGGGTGCGGTGTTTCCGGCCTATTACCAGACGATCTTCATTCCCCCGGTAATCGGCGCGCTCAACGGGATTGCCTGGTGGGCGGTGATGCTGTTCGTCTTCGTCGCCGGGCTGGAGCTGGACCTGGAAGAGGCCTGGAAATGGCGCGGGGAAACCGGGCTGACCGCCGGATTGGCGCTGGGCGTGCCGCTGCTGCTTGGCGCGGGCGCGGCGCTGGTCCTGCTCGAGCTCGGCGATCCCGCCGCCTGGATCGGGCCGAAGGGCCAGACCTGGCAGTTCGTGCTGGGCATCGGCATGGCCTGTGCGGTCACCGCCCTGCCGATCCTGGTGCTGCTGATGCAGAAGCTGGAGATCCTGCGCACGCCGCTGGGGCAGCGGATCCTGCGCTATGCCAGCCTCGACGATATCATGATCTGGGCGGTGCTGGCGCTGATCCTGCTCGATTGGGAACGGGTCGGTCGGCAGGCGGCCTACCTTGCCGGGCTGGTCGTCGCGGTAGTGCTGGTGCGCCGCCTGATCGCGGCGATCCCGGCGCGCGACCGCTGGTACGTGGCGCTGGTCTGGCTGGCGGCCAACGGCTACCTCGCCGACTGGTCGGGGCTGCACTACATGGTCGGGGCGTTCCTGGCCGGCGCGGCGCTTGATGCGAAGTGGTTCGGGATCGAGGCGATCGATACCTTCCGCGAAACCGTGCTGCTGGCTTTCATGCCGGTGTTCTTCCTTTCGACCGGGCTGCGCACCAGCTGGGACATGGGCGGAGCCGCTGCCTTCGCTGCCGCCGCGCTGCTGCTGGCGGCAATGGTCGCGGGCAAGCTGGCCGGGATCGGACTGGCCGGCAAACTGCTGAAATGGGGCAAGGGCGAGGCCTGGATCATCGGCTGGCTGCTCCAGACCAAGGCGCTGATCATGATCATCTTCGTCAACGTGCTGTTCGACAAGGCGATCATTACCAGCGGCGCCTTCACCGCCCAGCTGCTGGCCGCGGTGGGCAGCACGATGCTGACCATTCCGGTGGTTTCGCCAGCGCTGAGAAGGCTCGAAGCACTGAAGTCCAAGGCCGGCTGACGCCCGCCCGCCCGACGCAGAGCCCGCTGAATTCCGCAATTGGGGCGCGATCCGGCCGGCCCGAACCGTGCCGGATCGGGACTCCGATTTCGCTTGACTCTAATGATAATGATTATCAATAACGCCCTCAGACGAAGCGCGGGGCACTGCCATGAATCAGGCTGAATCGAAGCAGAAGGTCCTGCCGCTGGCGGTTCCGCAGGACCCGGATCTTGCCCTCGTATTGCTATTGCTTCGCAGGATGGCTTCGGGCGATCTCCACCGCGACGAGATTGCCGCGCTGGGTTATCAGGCCTTCGGGCGCGATTACGAACGCCCGCTGACCCTGATCCGCGCCTATCTGATCGAAACCTGCACCGGCGCGACCCGCCGGATCAGCATGGTCGGCAAGGACCATGGCCGGATGACCTATGACGAGGGCCGGCTGATCGATACCCTGGTGCTGGCGCTGCGCGATGGCGAAGGGGCGCGGGCGCATCTGCGCGAACTGACCGGGCGCGAGGATGTCGATGCGCCGCTGGCGGCGGCACGGTTGCTGGCCGGCGCGCTGATCGAGATGGGCTGCCCGCTCGGCCGGGCCTAGGCCGGTAACCTAGAGCCCGACTTTCCTGAGCGCCTGGTCGAGATCCTCGATCAGGTCCTGCGGGTCTTCCAGCCCGACGTTGAGCCGCAGCATCCCCTCACCCACGCCCATTTCGGCGCGCGCCTCGGCGCTGACCGAATAGTGGGTGGTGCTGGCGTTGTGGCACATCAGGCTGCGCGAATCCCCGATGTTGTTGGAGATGTCGATCAGTTCCAGCGCGTCGAGCAGCGCGTGGGCCTGGGCCCGTCCACCGTCGACTTCGAACGAGAAGATCGAACCGGCCGCGTCCATCTGCTTCATCGCCAGCGCGTGCTGGGGATGGCTGGCCAGCCCCGGATGGTTGATCCGCGGCACCCGGCCTTCAAGGAACTGGCCGACCTTCAGCGCATTCTCGCTCTGGCGGTGGATTCTCAGGTCGAGCGTTTCCAGCCCCTTCAGCACCACCCAGGCGTTGAACGGCGAAAGGTTGGGCCCGGTGTTGCGCTGGAACGGCAGCAGCACGTTGTTGATGAAATCGGCGCTGCCCGAAACCGCCCCGGCCAGCACCCGGCCCTGCCCGTCCATCAGCTTGGTCGCCGAATAGGCCACCACATCGGCGCCCCATTCGATCGGCCGCTGCAGCGCCGGCGTGGCGAAGGCATTGTCCACGACAGTGGTGATCCCGCGGCTTTTCGCAAGGCCGCAGACAAATTCCAGGTCGACGATATCCATCGTCGGGTTGGCCGGGGTTTCGAAGAAGAACACCTTGGTATTGGGCCGGATCGCGGCTTCCCACTGGGCATTGTCGCGCGCGTCGATCGTCGTCCCCTCGATCCCGAAGCGCGGGAACAACTGATCGACCAGCCAGCGGCACGAACCGAAGGCGGCGCGCCCGGCCACCACGTGATCCCCGGCGGACAGCTGCGAAAGCAGCGCCGCGGTCATCGCCGCCATGCCCGACGCCTGGACCCGGCAGGCCTCGGCCCCGTCCATCGTCGCGATCCGTTCTTCCAGCATCGCCACGGTCGGGTTCTGGAGCCGGGAATAGGTCATCCCCGGATCCTCGCCGCGGAACCGCATCGCCGCGGTTTCGGCATTATCGTAGCAATAGCCCGAGGTGAGGAACAGCGCCTCGCTGGTCTCGCCCTGCTCGCTGCGCCAGGTCCCGGCGCGCACGGCCTGGGTGGCCGGGCGCCATTTGCGGGTGATCGAGCGGTCTTGTCCGGTAGTGCGTTTCATGGTGGCTGCGGCTTTAGGCAGGCGATTGGCGCGGGGCAAGGCCAAGCTCCTTCCCATTTTTGCCGAAGGGCACAAATGGGGAGGTGGATCGTCCGAAGGACGAGACGGAGGGGGTTCGACGCCAGCGTCATTACCCCTCCGCCAGCGCTGCGCGCTGCCACCTCCCCGTTTGCGCTTCGCGAAAACGGGGAGGATCTTGCCATTGCACGGAACCTCAGGCCTCGATAATCGAACCGCCATGCAGCCCCGCTTCACCACCGACGAGGATCCCGCCGACTGGTGCGCGGTGCTGGCGGTGTTCTTCCTCGCGCTGTGCTGGTGGCGACTGGGGATCCCCGGCGAGATTTATTTCGACGAGCTGCACTACGTCGCCGCTGCCCGCAAGCAGCTGGAAGGGATCCGGGTCAATCCGGAACACCCGATGTTCGCCAAGACGGTGATCGCCACCGCGATCGACTGGTTCGGCGATCGCTCGATCGTCTGGCGCATACCCTCTTCGCTGTGCGGTGCCTTCGGGCTGTTTGCCTTCTCGCGGCTGGTGTGGTTCGCCAGCGGCAACCGCCGCGCGACGATCCTGGCCGTGCTGCTGCTCTCCACCGACTTCTTCTGGTTCATCCAGAGCCGGATCGCGATGCTCGACATGATCATGGCCGCGCTGGGAATGGCGGCGCTGTGGCAAGTGGTCGCGGCGGTGCGGCTGCCGCACCAGGGGCGCTGGCGGCTGGCGCTGGCCGGGCTGCTGATGGGGCTGGCGCTGGGCTCGAAATGGTCGATCGCCCCCGCGCTCGCCCTGCCGGGGCTGGTCTTCCTGGCGCTCAAGCTCAAGGACAACGGCCGCCGCTTCCTGCTGGCGCGCGAGGGCGGACCGGTGCCGGGAATCGCTCTGGCCGAAGCCGGGGTCTGGCTCGGCCTGGTGCCGCTGGCGGTCTATTGGCTGACCTTCTGGCCGGCCTTCCACTGGACCAGCAAGCCGGTCGATCCGTGGCACCCGATCGCCTGGCACGAATACATGCTGCAATTGCAGGACAGCGTGAAGAAGCCCCATCCCTACCGCTCGGTCTGGTACCAGTGGGTCGGCAACTGGCGAGCGATCTGGTACCTCTACAAGGAGGTCGACGGGGCCCAGCGCGGGGTGGTGCTGATCGGCAATCCCTTCACCATGTACGCCGGGCTGACGGCGCTGGCCTGGGCGCTGTGGGCCGGGGTGCGGCGCTGGCGGATGGAGCTGCTGGGCTTTGCCGCGCTCTATATCGTGTCGCTGCTGTTCTGGGCGCTGTCGGGCAAGCCGATCCAGTTCATCTACCACTATCTGCTGCCCAGCACTTTCCTGATGGCGCTGCTGGCGCTGGGGCTCGATCAGCTGTGGCGGCGGCCCGACCGCTGGCGCTGGCTGGCCCCTGGCAGCATGGTGCTGAGCCTGGCGCTGTTCGCCTGGTTCTATCCGATCATCTCCGGCTATCCGCTGTGCTGCGGCCGGCCCAGCTTCGAATTCTGGATGTGGCTTAGAAGCTGGCGTTAACCGGGCGGTTAAACTACCCTGCCGGCAAACGGGGAGATTCGCCGCCATGACCGCCTGCAACCAACCGCTGACCTTTGCCCGTGGCCCGGCCATGGCCAACCGCTTCATGCTGGCCCCGCTGACCAACCTCCAGAGCCATGCCGACGGCACCCTGTCCGATGACGAGGTCCACTGGCTGACGATGCGCGCCAGGGGCGGCTTCGGGCTGGTGATGACCGCCGCGGCCCATGTCCAGCGCCAGGGCCAGGGCTTTCCCGGCCAGCTCGGGATCTGGTCTGACGATCACCTGCCGGGGCTGACCGCACTGGCGGCCAAGCTGCGCGCGAATGGCAGCCTGTCCTCGGTCCAGCTCCACCACGCCGGGATGCGCAGTCCGGCCGACCTGATCGGCGAAGCCCCGCAAGGCCCCTTTGCCGATGCCGAGACCGGGACCCGCGCGCTTTCGACCGCCGAGGTCGAGCAGCTGCGCGACGATTTCATCGCCGCCGCGGTCCGGGCCGACAAGGCCGGGTTCGACGGGGTCGAGATCCACGGCGCCCATGGCTACATCCTCGCCCAGTTCCTCGATGGGGAGAACAACCTGCGCGACGATCGCTACGGCGGCAGCTTCGAGAACCGCAAGCGGCTGCTGCTCGAAGTGATCGACGGGATCCGCGCGGCCTGCCGGGCCGATTTCCAGGTCGGGCTGCGAATTTCGCCGGAGCGCTTCAACATCCGCCTGGCCGAGGCCAGGGCACTGGCCGAGGAAGTGATGACCGGCGGGCAGCTCGATTACCTCGACATGTCGCTGTGGGACTGTTTCAAGGAACCGAATGAGCCGGAATTCGCCGGCACCACGCTGATCAGCCAGTTCACCAGCCTGCCGCGCGGCACAACCCGGCTGGGCGTGGCCGGCAAGATCATGGACGCGGCCAGGGTCCAGGCCTGCCTCGATGCCGGGGCCGATTTCGTGCTGATCGGGCGCGGCGCGATCCTGCATCACGATTTCGCCGCGCGCTGTGTGGCCGATCCGGGCTTTGCCGCCGCGAAGCCCCCGGTCACCGCCGCGCACCTGCGCGCCGAGGGCCTGGGTGAGACCTTCGTCAGCTACATGCAGACCTGGAAGGGCTTCGTCGAGGGCTGAGCCCTCAATACTTGCCCCAGACGAACTTGCTCGACAGCGCGAAGTTCCAGACCGAACCCAGCACGATCCCGACGATCGCCGCCGGATAGGGGTTGAAGCCCAGCCGGACCAGCGCGGTCGCCGCGCCGATGTTGGCGAGCAGGCCGAAGGCGCAGGTGATCAGGAACCGGACCCAGCCGGTCAGCAACGGCACGAACCCGCGCAGCCGCTTGTCGGCATAGGTCAGTTCGTTGTTGAGCACGAAGTTGAAGGTCATCGCCACCAGCGCGGCGGTGGTCTGCCCGGCGATGAAGGCCACTTCCTTGGGATAGTGGGCGACGGCGAAAGCTTCGCCGAACAGGTTCAGCACCAGCGCGAGCACCGCCATGTGCACCACCACGCCCAGCCCGCCGATCGTCCCGAACAGGGCGAAGCGGGTCGGGATCCAGCGGCCCAGCCACTTGTCGTAGAGCCCGACCAGGAATTCGAACACCACGGTCCGGTCCAGCTTGCTCTCGCCCTCGAGCCGGGCGGCGAAGTTCATCGGCACTTCCTTGATCCGCAGCGGTGCCTCGACCGTGGCGAGGATGTCGAGCAGGATCTTGAAGCCGACGCCCGACAGGCGGTGCGCATCGGCCCGCAGCACTTCGGACTTGAGCATGAAATAGCCGCTCATTGGGTCGGTCAGTTCGACCCCCGTCACCTTGTTGGCGATCTTGTTGGCAAGGTTCGATGCCTTGACCCGGTCGGGCCGGCCCCATTCCTCGGTGCTGGCCCCTTCGGCAAAGCGGCTGGCATAGGAGAGGTCATATTCCCCGCTTTCGATCGCGGTCAGCATGCCCGGCAGCAGTTCGGGATCGTGCTGGTGATCGGCGTCCATCACCGCCACCACCGGGGCGGCGGTTGCGCACATCCCCTCGATCGCGGCCGAAGACAGCCCGCGCCGGCCGATCCGCTGGATCACCCGCACCCGGCTGTCTTCCTGGGCGATGGCGCGAGCCTCGTCCGAAGTGCCATCGGGGCTGTTGTCATCGACGATGATCACTTCCCAGGGAATCCCGGCCAGCGCCTTGTCGATGCGTTCGACCATGCCGCGCAGGTTCTTGCGCTCGTTATAGGTGGGAAGGACAACGCCGAGCCGAAGGGTCATGCAAACTGCTCCGAAACGCCGCGCGTGGCCTTCGACAAGCTCAGGCTGAGCGGACCTTGAATTCAAACCAAATATCTGTCCGGGCCAAGCCCTTTGGGGGTCTCCGCCAGGTGGCCGGCTAGAGTCTTTCGAGGATTGCGTCGCCGATTGCAACAGTGCCCATGGCACCGCCCAGATCGCCGCCGCGCACACCATCGGCCAGCGCCCGGCCAACCGCCCCCTCGATCCGCGCAGCTTCGGCTTCGAGCCCGAGCGAATGGCGCAGCAGCATCGCGGCCGAAAGCACCGTCGCCATCGGATTGGCCAGCCCCTTGCCGGCAATATCCGGCGCGCTGCCGTGGATCGGCTCGTAGAGCCCCAGCGTGCCTTCGCTGAGCGAGGCCGAAGCGAGCAGCCCGATCGAACCGACGCACATGCTGGCCTGGTCCGAGAGGATATCACCGAACATGTTGCCGGTGACGATCACGTCGAACTGGCCCGGATTGCGGACCAACTGCATCGCCGCGTTATCGACATACATGTGGGTCAGCTCGACTTCGGGATATTCGGCCGCAACCTCGATCACCACGTCGCGCCACAGCTGGAAGGTCTCGAGCACGTTGGCCTTGTCGACCGAGCACAGTTTGCGGTTGCGGCCCATCGCCGCGCGGAAGGCGACATGGGCGATCCGGCGCACCTCGTCTTCGGCATAGGACATCATGTCCCAGCCCTGGCGGCGCCCGTCAGGCAGGGTGCGAATGCCCTTTTCGCCGAAATAGACATCGCCGTTGAGCTCGCGCACGATCAGCAGGTCGATCGCCCCGGCTACTTCAGGACGCAGCGCAGAAGCATCTTCCAGGCCCTTGAAAACCTTGGCCGGGCGCAGGTTGGCGAACAGCCCCAGCTCCTTGCGCAGGCCCAGGAT
The DNA here is from genome assembly GCA_964573075.1 of uncultured Novosphingobium sp. Taxonomy (GTDB): domain Bacteria; phylum Pseudomonadota; class Alphaproteobacteria; order Sphingomonadales; family Sphingomonadaceae; genus Novosphingobium. Next base: position 27,183 of record CAZNII010000018.1, read on the forward strand.
CGCCTGCTCCGGGCGCAGGTGCCGCTCAAGATTGTCGCAATCGGGATCGCCGACCGCGCCGAACAGGATCCCGTCGCTCGACCGGGCGACCTCAAGCGTTGCTGCGGGCAACGGGTGGCCATGCCGCTTGTAGGCCATGCCGCCAACATCGGCCTCGACCAGTTCCAGCCCGGGCAGGTCGAGCGCGTGGAGCACCCGGACCGCTTGGCGCGTCACTTCGGGGCCGATGCCGTCACCGGCGAGTACCGCAATCTTCATGAGAAATGTCCGCCCTTACCCGATCCGTGCCAGCCGCTCGCGCAGCATGACGCGCGCGCCCATAACATCGCCGCGCCGATCCGCAAGCAGGTAGCGTTCCAGCCGCTGGCCCTGGGCATCGAATTCGGCGAGGCCGGCATCGGCATCGGGGGCTATGCCGCCATAGCCCAGCTCGCGCATCAGCAGCGCTTCATAGGCAATCAGTCCGGGCAGCCAGCCGCGTGCCGAAGGGGCATGGCAGATCGCATCGAGCAGCGCCGAAAGCGCCACGAACAGCGCTGGATAGACATGCCGTTCGGGCAGCGCGGCGGCGGTCAGCGCGGTGACCCAGCCGATCGCCACCGCCGGCAAAGGCTCGGCCAGCCACGGCGCGCGGCTGGCGAGCAGTTCGACCCGGCCGAACGGCAGCTGGCTTTCGCTTTTCGAACGGACCTCGGCCTCGACCAGGTTGCCCGGGATCAGCACCGGGCGCAGCTGCCGTCCGCGCGCGCCTGCGACATAGCAGGCGATCAGCCCGTGGTTCTCGCTGAGCAGCCGCACGATCGCCGCCGTCTCGCCATGCGGGCGGACGGCGCAGACGATGGCGGGAGCGCGGACTTGCAGGGTTACTTCTTCGCCTTGGCCTTGAGCGCCGCCTCGAGCGCTTCGATCCGGGCCTTGAGCGCCTCGTTCTCTTCGCGGGCCTTGGCGGCCATCAGCTTGACCGTGTCGAATTCCTCGCGGCTGACCAGATCGAGGCCGCCGACTGCCTCCCTGACCCGCTCCCGCGCGGCATCGCGGGCTTCGCGGCCCATTCCGGCAACGGTTCCGGCGGCGCTGTTGAGCAGCTTGGAGATATCGGCGAGCAGGGGGTTTTCGCTTTGCATGGGCGCTAGATGGACCTTCCATCCCCGCCGTGCAAGACCATCGCGACGTCCGCGCTGCTCACCCCTTCGGGATTGGCCTGGATGAATTGCCAGTTGAGCAGGGTCGCGAACAGCACCCAGCAGAGATAGGGCAGCAGCAGCCAGGCCGCCAGCGGGCGAACCTTGTGGAACAGCACCACGGTGACGATCACCGCCAGGTCAAGCGCGACGATCACCGCCAGCGCTCCGACCAGCTGGTTCATGCCGAAGAACACCGGCGACCAGGCCAGGTTGATCAGGAACTGCACCACGAAGGCCGCGATCGCGGCATTGCGCGCCGGGGCGCCGCGCGCAGTCACCACCATCGCCAGAGCAACCCCCATCAGCAGGTACAGCACCGTCCAGACGATTCCGAAAGTGGCCGGCGGCGGATAGATCGCCGGCTTGTTGAGCGCGAAGAACCAGACATTGCCCTCGCCGCTGCCCGACATCAGGCCGGACAGGCTTCCCAGCAACAGCAGCAAGGGCGCCAGGAACAGCGACCAGCGCAGCAGGGCGGCCCTCAACTGGCCGGGCGAAGCAAGTTCACTCATCGAAGAAACCTCGAATCGGAGCGCGGATTCGCCAACGACTGTGGCGGGGCCGGGCCGACGTGGCAATTATCCGCGTTGTCCCGAAATCAGAAATTCCACATTTCCTTCAGGCCCCTTGATCGGGCTTTCGACGATTCCCTGGACCTGCCAGCCGAGCCCTTCGAGCCAGCCGCGCACCTCGTCGCAGACCCGGGCGTGCAGCGCCGGATCGCGCACCACCCCGCCCTTGCCCACTTCGCTGCGGCCAACTTCGAACTGCGGCTTGATCAGGGCCACCAAGCGGCATTGCGGCGCTGCCAGTTTCAGCGGTACTTCCAGTACCTTGGCGAGCGAAATGAAACTGGCGTCGCAAACCACCCAGCTGCACGGCCTGTCGATCAGTTCTGGGGTCAGCAGCCGCGCGCTGGTCTGTTCCAGCACGGTCACCCGCGGGTCCTGGCGCAGCTTCCAGGCCAGCTGGTTGGTGCCCGAATCGACCGCGAAAACGTGCACCGCGCCCTTGCTCAGCAGTACATCGGTAAACCCGCCGGTCGAACTGCCGATATCCATCGCGGTCACCCCGGCGGGATCGAGCCCGAAGTGATCGATCGCGTGGGCCAGCTTGATCCCGCCGCGCGAAACCCACGGGTGGTCGCGCCCACGCACCTCGAGCGGGGCATCGCCGGGCAGCGCCTGGCCGGGCTTGGCGATCTTCGTTTCGCCCGAGAATACCGTGCCGGCCAGCACCAGTGCCTGGGCACGGGTGCGGCTTTCGGCGAGGCCCCGCTCCACCAGCAGCTGATCGACCCGCGATTTCGGCACCTTGCTCATCGCGGCTGCTCCTTCCATAGAAGGGCCGTGAAGGCAAATGCTCCCCTCCTGCTCGCCGCCGTGCTGGCCGCCATGCTTGGCGCCTGTGCTGCGCCGCCAAAGCCCGCGCCCAGGCCACCGGTGATCGAGATCGTCACGCAGCCGCCAATGAAGATCGAGCCACTCCCCGTGAAGGACTGGCGCGATCAACCCGAAACGCCGGGGGCCTGGCGCTGGGCACTGGTGAACGGGCAGTCGACCGCGCTGTTCATCGGGGCCGATGAAAAGCAGATCGCCATGCTGAAATGCGACCCTGCCAAAGGCACGATCCTCCTGGCGCGGCCCGGTGTCGGCGAACCGCCAATGGGATTGATGGTTCGCACGACATCGATGGCGCCGCGCCTGCTCAGCGCTTCGGAGCGCCCTGCTGCGCTGTGGATCGGCATTCAGCTACCCGCGCGCGATCCCCTGCTTGACGCGATCGCCTTTTCGCGCGGGCGGTTTGCGCTCGAACTGCTGGGGCAGGACTCATTCTACCTCCCCGCCTGGCCCGAGCTCAGCCGGGTGATCGAGGACTGCCGTTAGCGCTGGCTGTGGAGAACCGGGCGGCGCAGCCCGAAGGCACGAATTCTGACACCAAAAAAGTTCAATGCAAGACTTGTTGTAATCGCGCGAATGATTCACACCTAGGGGCAAGGACGGTACGCCGCCCGGCGCCCCGGCCCCAGCCTTCGACCGAAGGCGAATGGCTCAACAGCGCGAAAGGAGGTGACCGATGTCTCATGGTTCAGCAGGGAGGTCGGTAATCCGCGTCATGGAGCATTATCGCTGAGTTACGAATTCGCGATAGAGGCACCGTGAGCGGCACTTCCGGCCGCTGACCATGCGAAGGGCGGTTCCTGTCAGGCAGGGCCGCCCTTCTCATTTGTGCTGCGCCGTCACGGCCAGCTGACGAAGATCTTGACCACCCGCGGCCGCGCCGCCTGCAACGCCTGGCTGTTCGAGCCCATCGAAACCCCATCGCCGAACACGTTATCGGGCGGGTCGCGCACTTCGGGGCCGACATCCATCACCAGGCCGATCCGGCAACCACCCGGCCAATGGGCGAGCTTGCCGCCGCGTTCATCGACCCCGCCGCCGTAGTCCCAGCCGAAGCCGCCGACCCGCACCGGGCGGCCATTGGCCTTGACCACCGCATCGAGCCGCGAACCGATCCCCAGCCCGCCGATCCGCCAGGCGGAGTGCGCTTCGGCAATGCGGATCGTCTCGACCCGCTTGCCCGGGTCATCGGCAAAGAACACATCGATCCGCCGCGCCGGATCGTTCGGCCACAGCGCCATGCCGTCGACCATCTCGCCCTCGGCCGCGTGGATTTTCATCAGCCGGGCCTGGGCGCCGTAGCGCTGCTTGAGGCTGGCCGCGGTGTCGCCCTTCTTCACTGGCACCGCGCAGGTCATCGGGCGGATCGGCGGGGCCTTGGCCGGGGCGGCCGCGAAGGAGGAAAGCAGCGCGGCCAGCGCCATGGCGGGCGCGATCAGCCCGGGTCGGATCATCGGATGGACTCGCATGGATCCGTTCATGCACCCGGCTTGGCCTTTGGCGCAATCCCGGCTATGCAGGAAAGGGCGATTGCCTCTTTTCATTTATTACATTGCGCTTGCACTGGACGTAATTTTCGTTCAAAGGCCGCGCTTCGCAGTTGAAGGATCGAAGCCGATGGCGACTCTCGCCGAATCCCCGCTCCAGTTTGCCCGCCAGGCCCACCCCGCGCCGGTGGCCGAATCGGTTCGCGCGGAGATTCTTGCCAATCCCGGTTTCGGCAGCCGCTTCACCGATCACATGGTGACGATCGACTGGACCGAGGATGCCGGCTGGCACAATGCCCAGGTCCTGCCCTATGGCCCGATCGCGCTCGATCCGGCGGCCTCGGTGCTGCACTATGCCCAGGAAATCTTCGAAGGGCTGAAGGCCTATCGCCACCCCGACGGGTCGATGGCGCTGTTCCGCCCCGATGCCAATGCCGAACGCTTCAACGCCTCGGCCCGGCGGCTGGCCATGCCCGAACTGCCGGTCGAGCTGTTCATTGCCGGGATCGAGGAACTGGTGAAGGCCGACTCCGGCTGGTTCCCGAGCGTAGAGGGCGGCTCGCTCTACCTGCGCCCGTTCATGATCGCGACCGAGGCGTTCCTCGGTGTGCGCCCGGCCAAGGCCTACAAGTTCATCGTCATCGCCAGCCCGGCGGGCAACTATTTCAAGTCCGGCGCGCCGGCAGTGTCGATCTGGGTGTCGGACTACACCCGCGCCGCCCCGGGCGGCACCGGCGCGGCCAAGTGCGGCGGCAACTATGCCGCCAGCCTGGTCCCCACCGCCGAAGCCTTTGCCAAGGGGCACGATCAGGTGCTGTTCCTCGACGCGGCCGAACACAAGTGGATCGAGGAGCTGGGCGGCATGAACCTGTTCTTCGCCTTTGCCGACGGACGCCTTTCCACCCCGCCGCTGACCGGCACGATCCTGCCCGGGATCACCCGCGACAGCCTGATCACCCTGGCGCGCGAGGAAGGGCTCGACGTGCGCGAAGAGCGCTACAGCCTTGACCAGTGGCGCGCCGATGCCGCTTCGGGCCAGCTGATCGAGGCTTTCGCCTGCGGCACCGCGGCGGTGGTCACCCCGGTCGGCAAGGTGGCGGGCCGCGATGGCGAATTCACCATCGGCTCGGGCGGCCCGGGGCAACTGACCGGCAAGCTCAAGGCCCGGCTCACCGCGATCCAGCGCGGCGAAGCGGCCGACAGCCATGGCTGGGTCCGCCGGATCGGTTGACGGGAAATTACAATCGCGCAGCGGCCTGTTTTGCTGTTATTCATTCAGCAAGGCCTAGGTGATTAGGCCGATCAGACCCGATCACGCCACTTTACAGGGGAATTCCACGCATGCGTATCCTTCTTGCCGCTTCCGTCATTCCGGCGCTCTGCCTTGCTGCCAGCCCGGCCTTCGCCCAGTCGATCAGCGATCCCGATGCCAATGCCATGCTTGGCAGCATGACCACCGCCGCGTTCGATTTCTGCACCGATTCCGACAAGGCCAAGGAACGCCCGGCGATCGAACAGTACAACGCCTGCCAGACCGCCAAGGCCGAACTCGCGCAGATGCGCAAAAAGGACTCCAAGGCCACCCCGGGTCAGAAGGAAGTCTATGCCTTCTACGAAGCCGCGCTGGAAATGGGCAACACCTACGCGATGCTGCGCGTCGACGGCGCGCCGACCGCGCGGGTCTGCGCCAACATCGAAAAGCAGTGGGTGATGGCCAATTCGGTCAACCCCAACGTCGTCGGCCAGGAAATGCGCGACGCCCAGAACTCGACCCGCGAGGCGGTCCGCCCGCTGGTCAAGCTGTGCCGCGACCAGTACCCGGCCCCGGCCGGCGCGCTGGCGATCTGA
>CAZNII010000019.1:0-1401 GCA_964573075.1 uncultured Novosphingobium sp.
CGATGGTCGCGATCGGCGTGGTCGGCTTCGTCGTGTGGGCGCACCACATGTACACCACCGGCTTCAGCCTCAACACCAAGCTCTACTTCACGCTCGCCACCATGGTGATTGCGGTGCCGACCGGCATCAAGATCTTCAGCTGGATCGCGACGATGTGGGGCGGCTCGATCGAGTTCAAGAGCCCGATGGTCTGGGCGATCGGCTTCATCTTCCTGTTCGTCATGGGCGGGGTGACCGGGGTCTATCTCGCCAACGGCGGCCTCGACGACGTGGTCCACGACACCTATTTCGTGGTCGGCCACTTCCACTACGTGCTCAGTCTCGGGGCGGTCACCGCGCTGTTCGCCGGGTTCTACTACTGGTTCCCGAAGATGAGCGGGCGCTGGCACTCCGAACTGCTCAGCCACATCCACTTCTGGGTGTTCTTCGTCGGCGTAAACACGATCTTCTTCCCGATGCACATGCTCGGGCTGAACGGGATGCCGCGCCGTATTCCGGACTATGCTCCGGCCTTCGAAAAGTGGAATGCGATGTCCACCCTGGGCTACAAGATCCTGGTCGTCAGCCTGGTGATCTGGTTCGCCAACATCATCTATGCCTTCACCATGGGCAAGAAGGCGGAAGGCAACTACTGGGGCGAAGGCGCGACGACGCTCGAATGGACCCTGTCCAGCCCGCCGCCGTTCCACCAGTTCGAAACCCTGCCGGTGATCGACGACAAGGGTCATCATTGATCCAGTCCCCCTCCCGCTTGCGGGAGGGGTTAGGGGAGGGCCTGTCGCCCTCCCCCGCTTATCGGGAACAGGCCCTCCCCCGGCCCCTCCCGCAAGCGGGAGGGGAGTAGATGCCCGAATTGCGGATGATCGATACCGGCGAGGTAAGCCTGCGCTGCGCGATCGAGGGGCAGGGGCCGCTGGCGATCATGGTCCACGGCTTTCCCGAAAGCTGGTATTCCTGGCGTCACCAGATCGGCCCGATTGCCGCGGCCGGGTTCACCGCCTGCGCGATCGACGTGCGCGGCTATGGCGGTTCGGACAAGCCCTATCCCGTCGAGGCCTATGGGCTTGAGCAGATTGCCAGCGATCTGATCGGCCTTGCCGATGCGCTCAGTCCGGACGCACCGGTGGTGCTGATCGGGCATGACTGGGGCGCGCCGATCGTCTGGAACACGGCCTTCACCAATCCGCAGCGAGTGCGTGCTGTGGCCGGCCTGTCGGTTCCCTTCGCCGGCGCGCCGCTGCGGCCCTTTACCGAGGTGTTCCGTGAGCATTTCACCAGCCAGGGCCGGTTCTTCTACCAGGAGTATTTCCAGCAGCCCGGCGTGGCCGAAGCCGAGGCAGAGGCCGACCCGCGCGATTTCGTGGCGCGGATGATGTACTCGATTTCGGGCGACGTTCCGCC
>CAZNII010000019.1:1501-32255 GCA_964573075.1 uncultured Novosphingobium sp.
GTGCTGGAAGGCGTCGGCCACTGGACCCAGCAGGAACGGCCCGGGGAAGTGAACGCGCTGCTGATCGACTGGTTGAAGAGGCTCTAGCACGCGCCTATAGCGCCCCGGCAATGTCCACCGCTTCCGCCCAACCGATTCCCTTGCCCGCCGATTGGCGCGACTTCCTGTCGCTGACCAAGCCGCGGGTGATGAGCCTGGTGATCTTCACCGGGCTGTGCGGTCTGCTGGCCGCGCCGGTTCCGGTCGATCCGGTGATCGGCACGATCGCGATCCTGTGCATCGCGCTGGGGGCGGGGGGATCGGCCGCGCTCAACCAGTGGTGGGAGGCCGATCTCGACGCCAAGATGAAGCGCACCGCCGCGCGGCCGCTCCCGGCCGGACGGATGGAGCGCGGCTCGGCCCGGGATTTCGGGATCGCGCTGTCGGCCGGGTCGGTGCTGGTCATGGGGCTGGCCGCAGGCTGGCTGGCTGCGGCGATCCTGGCTTTCTCGATCTTCTACTATGCGGTGATCTACACCGTCTGGCTCAAGCCGCGCACCCCGCAGAACATCGTGATCGGGGGCGGGGCCGGGGCCTTTCCGCCAATGATCGGCTGGATCGCCGCCACCGGCGAGATCACGCTGATGCCGGTGCTGCTGTTCGCGATCATTTTCTTCTGGACCCCGCCGCACTTCTGGGCGCTCGCGCTGTTTGTCGAAACCGACTACGCCGCAGCCGGGATCCCGATGATGCCGGTGGTGGCCGGCCATCAATCGACCCGCCGGCAGATCCTGATCTATGCCGTGCTGATGCTGCCGATCAGCCTGGCGCCATTCTGGCTGGAGCTGGCCGGTTGGCTTTATGGTGCGGCGGCGCTGCTGCTTTCCGCTGCCTTCCTGCTGCTGGCGCTGCGCGTCGCGGTGTTCCGGATGGGCGCGGCGGATATGGACATGCGCCCCGAAAAGCGCCTGTTCGGCTTTTCCGTGCTCTACCTCTTCGCCCTGTTCGCCGCGCTGGTGGCGGACCGTTTCCTGGTTGGATGAATTCGATGGACCTCGATCCGCAGCAAGAACGCAAGCGCATCATCGCCGGCCGCAACCGCGCTCTCGCGCTGGTCCTGTTCGGCCTGGTGGTGCTGTTCTTCGCGCTGACGATCGTCAAGCTGAAGCACTGAGCCGATGGCCGACCGCAACCGCCGCACCGCGCTGATAGCCGGGGGCGTGGCGCTCGCCATGCTCGGCCTCGGCTTTGCCTCGGTGCCGCTTTACCGGCTGTTTTGCGAAGTCACCGGGTTTGGCGGGACCACCCAGCGCGCCGACGCGGCCAAGGCCGACGCGGTGAAAATCGGCAGCACCCCGATTTCGGTGCGGTTCGACGGCAATGTCGATGGCGATCTGCCGTGGAAGTTCGAACCGATGCAGGTAACCCAGGAAATGCCGATCGGGACCCGCAAGCTGGCCTTCTATCGGGCGACCAACCTGTCGGACAAGCCGATCACCGGCATTGCCAGTTTCAACGTGTCTCCGCAGGTCGTCGGACCCTATTTCATGAAAATCCACTGCTTCTGCTTCAACCAGCAGACCCTGAAGCCGGGGGAAACGGTGGAAATGCCGGTGCAGTACTATGTCGATCCGGCCATTCTCAATGATCCCGACGCCAGCCGGGTCAAGCAGATCACGCTCAGCTATACCTTCCATGTCTCGGCCGATCAGGGCCCGGCGGGGAAAGTGGCGTCAAAGGCACTGGACCCGGTGCCAGCACCGCGATAAGGGCGAGAGGGAATCCATGCGGGCGCAGTGCTGCCCGCTCACGCACAACAGGGACCAGAGGGCACCATGGCCGGTACCACGAACCACGATTATCACATTCTCGATCCCGACTATCTGCCGTTCCTCGGCTCGATGTCGGCGGTGACCATGACCAGCGGTGGCGTGATGGCCATGCATCCTGAGGATCTTGGCGGGCTGGGCAAGTATGTCCTGCTGCTGGGGTTCGCCGGTGTGCTGCTGACCATGTTCCTGTGGTGGTCGAAGGTGGTGCGTGAAGCCCACCAGGGGCACCACACTCCGGTTGTCCAGTTGCACCTGCGCTATGGCATGATCCTGTTCATCGCTTCGGAAGTGATGTTCTTCGTCGGCTGGTTCTGGGCCTTCTTCGATTTCGCGCTGTTCCCTGATGCCATGGCCGAAGTGGTGGGCGGGCAATGGCCGCCCAAGGCGATCGAACACGTGATGGACGCGTTCGACCTGCCGCTGCTCAATACCCTGATCCTGCTGTGCTCGGGTTGCACCGTCACCTGGGCGCACCACAGCCTGATCCACGGCGATCGCGATGGCCTGAAGAAGGGCCTGTGGGCGACGATCCTGCTGGGCCTGCTGTTCAGCTCGATCCAGGCCTACGAATATGCCCACGCGCCGTTCGCCTTCGGTCAGAACACCTATGGTTCGGCCTTCTACATGGCGACCGGGTTCCACGGCTTTCACGTGATCGTCGGCACGATCTTCCTGATCGTCTGCCTGAAGCGCGCCTACAACGGCGATTTCACCCCCAAGCAGCACTTCGGCTTCGAAGCGGCCGCCTGGTACTGGCACTTCGTCGACGTGGTCTGGCTGTTCCTGTTCATCTGGGTCTACGTCTGGGGCGGCTGGGGCCACCCGGTCCACTGATGCCGGGCGATACGCCTGAAACGAAAGGGCAGCCCGGGATCGCCGCGGCTGCCCTTTTCGGTCTATGCCCGAAGTGCGGGGCCAAGGGCCTGTTCGCGGGAGCGGCCAGGTTCGCCCCGGGCTGCAAGGCTTGCGGGCTCGACTTCGGCCAGTTCAACGTCGGCGATGGGCCGGCGGCTTTCCTGACCATGGTGATCGGCGCGATAGTGGTCGCTCTGGCGCTGTGGGTCGAATTCACCTTTTCGCCGCCGCTGTGGGTCCATCTGGTCCTGTGGATCCCATTCATCGCCGGGACCACGCTGTGGGGTCTGCGCGTCAGCAAGGCCGCGTTGCTCGCCGCCGAATACCAGCGCCACGCCCGCGAGGCGACCGGCGAGGACTTGCGCTAGCGCCATGCTCAAGCGCTTGCCCGTGATCCCGACGATGCTGGTTCTGGTGGCGGTGGCGGTGATGGTGCGGCTGGGCTTCTGGCAGCTGGACCGGATGGGGCAGAAGGCGGCACTGATCGCGCAATACGATCAGGCGCAGGATCGGATCGATACGCCTGCCTGGCCGCAGACCAAGGACGAGGCGGTTGCGGTGCTCTACCGGCAAACGATCCTCGATTGCCGCAAGCCGGGACCCGACATGCCGATTGCCGGCCACAACGCCCAGGGCGAGACCGGGTGGTCGCACATGGTGACGTGCCAGCTGGAGGGCGGCGGAACGGCGGAAATCGTAATCGGTTGGTCGCGCAATCCTGCCTCGCAGCAATGGCCGGGGGGCGTGGTCAGCGGAACGATTGTGGAAGGAATCGCGGCGCCTGCCCGCCTCGTCGTATGGGAGCCGGCCCCGGGGTTGGAACCCAACGCGGCACCTGATCCCGCGACCATTCCCAACAACCACTGGTCCTACGCGATCCAGTGGTTCCTGTTCGCCGCCACCGCGCTGGTGATCTATGCTCTGGCGCTGCGCAAGCGGCTGCGCGGAGCATAGCTTTTTGCGATAGGGCGCGGGCAGGGTTTCCATTTCGCCCCCGGGCAGCTATCGCGCGGCTCGCAATGGAATATATCAGCACTCGCGGCAGCGCTCCGGCGCTCGATTTCGAAGGCGCGACGCTTGCCGGATTGGCCAGCGACGGCGGGCTCTATGTACCGCGCGAATGGCCGCGCTTCACCAAGGACGAGATCGCGGCAATGGCCGGGCTGCCCTATGCCGAGCTGGCCGCGCGGATCATGGCCCCGTTCGTAGCCGGGAGCCTGACCACCGAACGCCTGCTCGAATTGACCACCCAGGCCTATGGCCGCTTTGCCCACAAGGCGGTCACGCCGCTCAAACAGCTCGACGAGCAGCAGTGGCTGCTCGAGCTGTTCCACGGACCGACCCTGGCCTTCAAGGACGTCGCGCTCCAGCTGCTCGGCCTGCTGTTCGAGGAATTCCTCGGACGCGGCGGCGATCCGCTGACCATCGTCGGGGCGACCAGCGGCGATACCGGTTCGGCGGCGATCGATGCCGTGGCGGGGCGCGCCCGGATCGACATTTTCATGCTCCACCCCAAGGGGCGGGTCAGCGACGTCCAGCGCCGGCAGATGACCACGGTGCTGGCCCCCAACGTCCACAACATCGCGATCGAAGGTACCTTCGATGATGCCCAGGCGATGGTGAAGCGGATGTTCAATGACACCGTGATGACCGGGCGCTTCTCGATCGGCGCGGTCAACTCGATCAACTGGGCCCGGCTGATGGCCCAGGTGGTCTATTACTTCGCCGCCGGCCTGCAGCTCGGCGCGCCGCATCGCGAAGTGGCCTTCTCGGTCCCGACCGGAAACTTCGGCGATGTCTTTGCCGGCTACGTCGCCGCGCAGATGGGGCTGCCGGTGGCGCGGCTGATCGTGGCAACCAACGTCAATGACATCCTCCACCGCGCGCTCAGCAGTGGCGACTATTCGGCCGGCACCGTCACGCCAACCGCAGCGCCATCGATGGACATCCAGGTCTCGTCGAACTTCGAACGCCTGCTGTTCGACCTCAATGGCCGCGACGGCAAGGCGCTGGCCGAACAGATGGCCGGGTTCGAGGCCAGCAAGGCGATGCAGCTGACCAACCTGCAGCGCGAAGGCGCGGCGCGGCTTTTCAGTTCGGCCCGGGCCACGCCCGAGGATATGTCGCAGGCGATCCGCTGGGCCTATGAGGCGAGCGGCGAGCTGCTCGACCCCCATACCGCGATCGGCCTTCATGCTGCGCGGGCGGCCTGCCTGCCGGGCAATGTCCCGGTGGTGACGCTGGCCACTGCCCACCCCGCGAAGTTCCGCGACGCGGTCGAACGCGCAACCGGGCAGCGGCCGACCCTGCCGGCGCGGATCGGCGACCTGTTCCAGCGCGAGGAACGGCTGGCCGAGCTGCCGGGCGATTATGCCGCCGTCGCAGACTACGTGGCGGCGCACGCGGTCCAGCGGGGCTGATGGCCGAACTCGTTCTCGACCCCGTGGTCATGACGGGGGATGGCTGGGCCGATTACGGCCTGGTCGATTGCGGACACGGCCGCAAGTACGAGCGCTATGGCCCCCACAGCTTCATCCGCCCCGAACCCCAGGCGATGTGGACCCCGCGGCTGGAACACTGGCCGGCCGACGGCGAATTCGTGCCCGGTTCGGACGAGGACGGCGGTGGGCGCTGGGCCTATGGCACGCGGCCGGTCCCGCGCGATGGCTGGCCGCTGGCCTGGAACGAGGTGCGCTTTACCGCCAACTGCACTCCGTTCCGGCACCTCGGCTTTTTCCCCGACATGGCCCCGGTGTGGGACTGGATGGGCGAGCGGCTGGCCGGACGCAGCGATGCCCAGACGATGAACCTGTTCGGCTATACCGGCGTTGGCACCCTGGCGCTGTCGGAATACGGCCCGGTCACCCATGTCGATGCCAGCAAGAAGTCGGTCGCCCAGGCCCGCGCCAACGCCGCGCTCTCCGGCATGGAATCGCGCCCGGTGCGCTGGATCGTCGACGATGCGGCCAAGTTCACCGCCCGGGAAGTGCGCCGCGGCAAGCGCTATGACGGGATCATTCTCGACCCGCCCAAGTTCGGCCGCGGGCCCGAGGGCGAGGTCTGGCGGTTGGAGGAAGGACTGCCCGGACTGCTCGCCGATTGCCGCCGCCTGCTCGACGAACAGAGCCGGTTCCTGTTCCTCACCGTCTATGCCGTGCGGATGAGCTCGCTGGCATTAGCCGGCCTGATGGACGAGATTTTTCAGGGCCTGCCCGGCAGGATCGAGCACGGCGACCTTGCGGTGCGCGAACTTGGCGCCGATGGTCGGCTGCTGCCTACCGCGATCTTCGCCCGCTGGAGCAACGACTGACCATGGCCGACAGCCTGATCCTTGAAGTCGCCAATTTCGAGCACGACGTGCTGACCGGGATCTATTCCGAAGAGACCGGCCGGCCCCAGCCGCTGCGTTTCACCATCACGGTCGCGCTCAAGCCTGCGCCGCGCTACGAGCCCGATACCCCGCTCGATGCCAGCAAGAACTACATGGACCTCAAGTTCGCGGCATCCTCGGCGCTGCCGGAAGGCGTCCATTTCAAGCTGATCGAGGCGGTGGCTGATCACATCTGCGACACCCTGTTCATCCAGGACGAGCGGGTGCTGGCGGTGACAGTCAAGATCGTCAAGCTGGCCATCGCCGAGAATGGCGAGGAGATCGGCATCACGCTGCGGCGTGAGCGGCGCTGATGGCCCTGCTGTGGATCGAGGGGCTGCCTGCCGCGCCGCTCGATGCCGCGGCGGCGTTCTATCGCGATTGGCTGCCGCGGATCCGCGACGGGCTGGCGGCCGACGAATCGAGCGTGCTGGTCTTCCCGGTTGCTGACCATAGCCATCGCGGCTGGCGGCTGGCGGCGGTCCAGGAACTGGCGCGGGACCATGCCCCCGGGCGGATCAACGCGGTGGCCTGCGATGGCAAGCAGGGCCTGGCCGAAGCCTTTACCCTGCTTGATAATTGTCAAGGGTTGACCGGCCAGCTGCTAGCGCTCGACCCGACCGGGGTGATAACGGACCAGCCATGACCAGCGCCGCTCCCCTGATCGATCAGTTCCAGCGCCGGATCAGCTACCTGCGGCTGTCCTTGACCGACCGCTGCGACCTGCGCTGTTCCTATTGCATGCCCGAACGTCAGACCTTCCTGCCCCGCAAGGAAGTGCTGAGCCTTGAGGAAATGCACCGCCTGGCGCTGGGCTTCATTGCCCGCGGGGTGACCAAGATCCGGCTGACCGGCGGCGAACCGCTGGTTCGGCGCGACATGATCGAGCTGGTCAGGGCACTGGGCCGCAAGCTGGGCGACGGGCTGGAAGAGCTGACGCTGACCACCAACGGCACCCAGCTGGCCACCTTCGCCGAGGACTTGCGCGAGGCCGGCGTGCGGCGCGTAAATGTCTCGCTCGATACGCTCGATCGCCAGAAGTTCGCCCGGCTGACCCGGCGCGACAGCCTGCCGCAAGTGCTCGAAGGGATCGCCACGGCGCGCGCGGCGGGGCTCAAGGTCAAGCTCAACACCGTGGCGCTGAAAGGCATCAACGAGCAAGAGATCGCCGATCTGATCGACTGGGCGCACGGCCAGGGGATCGACCTGACCCTGATCGAGGTCATGCCGCTGGGCGAGGTCGAAGAGGACCGGTTCGATCACTACCTGCCGCTCAGCCAGGTCAGGGCAGATCTGGAGCGGCGCTTCACCCTGACCCCCAGCGATCACCGCACGGGTGGACCGGCGCGCTATTTCGACCTGGCCGAAACCGGCGGACGGCTGGGCTTCATCACGCCGCTGACCGCCAATTTCTGCGATGGCTGCAACCGCGTGCGGGTGAGCGCCACGGGCCAGCTCTATGCCTGCCTGGGCGGGCGCGAACAGGTCGATCTGCGCGCCGCGCTGCGCAGCGAGGAACCCGACGCGGCGCTGGGGCTTGCGCTCGACCTCGCCATGCGGATCAAGCCCGCACGGCACAATTTCGCGATCGAGCGCGCCGGGCAGGAACCGGCCCTGCCGCGTCACATGTCGCATACCGGGGGCTAGGATGGCGGCAAGGTTGGTGTTTCTCGGCCGCCTGGCGGACCTGGCCGGTGCCGGCGAACGCGAGGTCGAACCTGGCCCGTTGGAGGCAGTGCTGGCCGGCTTGCCTGCGGAACTGGCCGTGGCCCTGCTGGGCGAGCGCATCCGCATCGCTCACAATGGCGAGCTGATCGCCGAGCGTGGCGGGATCGTGCTGGGCGATGGCGACGAGCTGGCCTTCCTGCCACCGGTCAGCGGAGGCTGATCGCTTGATCGACGTAAGGCTGCTCACCGAACCGTTCATTCCCGGTCTGTTCATCGGGCCCTTCACCAATGCCCATCCGGGGCTGGGCGGAGTTTGCACCTTCGTTGGCGAAGTGCGCAGCGGCGAAGGGGTCGAGGCACTCGAGCTGAGCCACTATGCCCCGCTGACCCTGCCGGGGATGCAGGCGCTGGCCGAAGGTGCAGTGGCGCGGTTCGATCTGCTCGGCATGCTGATGCTGCATCGCACCGGGGTGCTGATGCCGGGCGAGCCGATCGTCTGTGTTTCGGCGGCGGCCTATCACCGCCGCGCGGCGATCGACGCGGTCGATTACGCGATGGATCACCTCAAGAGCCGCAGCTGGTTCTGGAAGCGCGAGAAGCGCGGTGGCGAGTGGCAGTGGATCGAGCCGCGGGCGGACGATTATTCGGCTGCAAGTCGCTGGGACTAGCGGTCCAGCGTGCCCTTGAGCGAATCGAGCACCCGGTCCTCGCCGGCGATGATCGCGGTCACCTGTTTGCGCGCGGCTTCGACCTGGCTGACCTCGCGGCCCTGGGTGCGGGCGGTGGCATAGATCGAATCGAGTTCGGCCATGGCCAGCATTGCCTCGGCCCGGGCTGCCTCAAGCTCGCTCACCGCCATGGTCGCGACCGACCAGCTCTCGCTGCCCATCGGTGCGCTGGCGGCGCCTGCGACCAGCTGACGCGCGCGGTCTTCCTTGGCGTGGAACCGGGCATCGGCGCCGCGAGCCTGCGCCACCAGAACGTCGAGCCGTTCGGCACTGGCCGGATCGAGCGGTGCGGGCGGTGGCGGCGGCGGGGGCGGGGCGGGCGGCCAGGTGGCGGTGATCCGCTCTGCCGGGCGCTTGGCCAGCGAGGGATAGCTGCCCTCGTCGGTGGCACAGGCGCCCAGCGCCAGGCTGGCGCAGGCAAGCAGAAGCGGACTATTGCGGCGAAGCATCGGCCAGTCCCTTAGCACGGTTGGAAAACCATGCCAGAGCGACTCTTCTTCCGTTGACAGTCCGGGCACCTTGGACTAGGGGCAGCCCTTCTTTCGGGACCCTTGCCCTGTGGCGAGGGCCGGAATGCTGCCCGAATCCTTGGGTAGCTTGAATGAAATGAACGGATAAGGGCACCATGTTCGCAGTTGTGCGCACGGGCGGCAAGCAATACCGGGTTGCCGCCGGAGACAAGATCGCGGTCGAAAAGCTGGCTGGTGAAGCCGGTGAGACCATCACGCTTTCGGACGTCCTGCTGGCCGGCGACGGCGGCGAAGTGAAGGACGCCAAGGGCGTCGTCGTTTCGGCCGAGATCATCGCCCAGGCGAAGTCGGAAAAGGTGATCGTTTTCAAGAAGCGTCGCCGCCACAACTATCGCCGCCGCAACGGCCACCGCCAGCAGATGACCCTGCTGCGGATCGTGTCGGTCGGCGCCGAAGCCAAGAAGGCTGCTCCCAAGAAGGAAGCCGCCCCGAAGGCTGAGGAAGCCGCGGCTGAAAAGCCCGCCAAGAAGGCCCCGGCCAAGAAGGCCGACAAGGCCGCTGAATAAGATCCTGGAGTAGTTCGACATGGCACACAAGAAAGCAGGCGGCTCTTCGCGTAACGGTCGCGATTCGGTCGGCCGTCGCCTTGGCGTGAAGAAGTTCGGCGGCCAGGAAGTGGTCGGCGGCAACATCATCATCCGTCAGCGCGGGACCAAGGTGTACCCGGGCGCCAACGTTGGCATGGGCAAGGATCATACCCTGTTCGCGCTGACCGACGGCCGTGTCCGCTTCCACGAAGGCAAGCTCGGCCGCAAGTACGTCTCGGTCGATATGGCGCAAGCCGCCGAATAACCGGATGGTCGATAACGGGCCATCCTCGATGGGATGGCCCCGCCGGCTCCACCAGGCCGGCAGAACGAGGGAGAGGGCCAGGCCCGTCTCCCTTTTTTTGCATCTCCCTCTGCATGGCCGGAACAAGGTGGCCCCTTACGGGGTCATACCGTTGCGGTCGTAATGGCAATGTCACACCCGGGGGCTATGGCTTCGGCGTGGGGCGAATGAAGGGAATGTGACGATGTTCATTCGCAGCGAAAGGCTGTTTCTGCGGCCCGGCTGGCCCGAGGATTGGCAGGAACTGCTCAGCGGGATCGACGACGAAGGCGTGGCCAGAAACCTCGCCAAGGTACCCTGGCCCTATACGGCCGAGGATGCCCGCTGGTTTGCCAGCCAGCCGCAGCATCCGCGCTGCCCGCACTTTCTGGTGACCTTGCCGACCAGCGCCGAACCGGCGCGGGTCATCGGCTGCATCGGCCTCGCCGAGGACGGCGAAGACGTCGAGCTGGGTTACTGGTTCGCCCGCGAACACTGGGGCAAGGGCTATGCCACCGAAGCGGCCCGCGCCGTGGTCAGGCTGGCGCGGGTGCTGGGCCACCGCGAGCTGGTGGCCGGCCATTTCATCGACAATCCGGCCTCGGGCGCGGTGCTGCGCAAGGCCGGCTTCGTTCCGACCGGCCAGCTGCGCCGGCGTTTCAGCCTGTCGCGCGGGTACGAGACGCAGTCGGTTGAACACCGGCTGGTGCTGGGCGAACCGTGCGATTGCGATCGCGGTTGCGGCGACGATGAGGCCGCTCCGATGCGCGCGGCATGAAAAAAGGGCCCCGGCCGGATGGCCAGGGCCCTTTCTCGCATGGTTCCGGCTCAGGCCGTGGCGGGCATCACCGCATCGGGGAATTCGCTTTCCGCCTTGCCGATCAGCGCGCGGTCGTCGTGCTTCCAGGGGTGGAAGCCGGGCATGAAATAGGCGAACCAGGCCGGGACGATCTTGCGCAGCACGCCGGGCGTTCCGAACAGGTACCAGGCCAGCTTGGCCTTGATCCTGAAGCCGGTCAGGCCGTCCTGGGCCAGCAATTCCAGCGTGTCTTTCCAGCGGTTGCGCACGAAGTTCTGCGTGATCACCAGCATCATCAGGCTCTTCAGTTTGTAGCGCCGCCAGGTGCTCCAGTCGCGGGTGGCGTGCATGAAGGTGTCGAAGGCGACGCCCTTGTGTTCGATCTCCTCGATCGCATGCCAGCGCCAAAGCGCGATCGTTTCCGGATCGCCGCCGGCGAAGTGCTTGGGATTGGCGAGGAATTCGTGCGCCATCATCGCGGTGTAATGTTCCAGCGCCATGGTCGCGCAGAGGTTGACGATCGCCGGGCGCTTGCGGATCTCGACCATCAGCTCTTCGATCCGGCGGTCGATCCGGTCCATGTCATAGCCTGCCTCGGCAGCAGCCTTGTTGAGCACGATATGTTCGCGGGTGTGGTTGATTTCCTGCTTCACGAAGGCGCGAATCTCGGCCTCCAGCTTGGGGGGCACGCCATCGCGGTGGGCCTTGACCGATTCGATGAACAGCGCCTCGCCGCGCGGGAAGGTGGCCGAAAGCGCATTGTGCCAAGCCGTGGCGATCGGATCGTTGTTGAGCCACCAGCGCGGCGGCGCCTTGTCGCGGCCGAAGCGGCGATCGCGCACGACGATCTCGAGATCGGCGGGGGTGGGACCATTGACCGGCTTGCCGTGGGGCGCGGCCGGTTCTACGTCGAGGGAAAACTTGGTGGGGGCGTTCATGCCACCCTACATAAGGTAACTTACATCAATGTCAATAAGGAAGCGCCTGACCCAGGAAGAAAGCCGCACGGTGGCGCTCGAAGCGGCGCGTGCGCTGCTGATCGAGCTGGGGCCGCAAGCGGTGACGCTGAAGGCGGTGGCGGCGCGAATCGGGCGCACCCATGCCAACCTGCTGCACCATTTCGGATCGGCCGCCGGTCTGCAGAAGGCGCTGGCCGAACATCTGGCGGTGACGATCTGCGCCACGATCGAGGACGCCGTGCTGGCCAGTCGCACGGGGGAGGGGACCCCGCGCGAAGTGGTCGATCTGACTTTCGACGCCTTCGACAAGGAAGGCGGCGGGGCGCTGGCCACCTGGATGCTGATGAACGGCAACGAGGACGCGCTCGATCCGCTGCTCGAGGCGATTCACGAGCTGGTTGACGATCTGGGCGATCATGAAAGCGGGCGGATGCACGACGTTACCCACGCGCTGTGCCTGATGGCGCTCGGCGATGCGCTGATGGGCGGGCCGCTGGCCCAGTCGCTCGGCCTGCCGCGCACCTCGGCGCGCGATATGGCGGAGCGGATGCTGATCGATGGGGCGATCGCCGCCGGGATCGTAGTGCCGGATCAGCGCTCCAGCTGAAGCCAGTCCGGTATCGCATCCGCAGGAATATCCTCGACCCGGCGATGATCCACCGCCAGTCCAAGCTGGGGGTAGGCCGCACGCTGGCGGGCGGGATCGCTCTCGGCCAGCGGCACCACCACTATCCGCCGGTTGACCTTCTGCCGCCAGTTCATCCGGGCGGTGTTTTCCTGGCCGACATAGCAGCCCTTGGTGAAGCTGACGCCGTTTAGCTCGGCCGCGTTGCATTCCAGCCAGAGCAGGTCGGTCAGCTCCGCACCTTCACAGACACCGTGCGAAAGCCGGTGAGCAAGCCACTGGCTTTCCGCGGTTTCCCCCTCCGGCGAGCCGAGCCAGCGCTGACCGAGGGCGGGCAGGCGGGGGTCCGGCGATGTATCATAGCCGTCCTGCCAGTGCACACCCAGTGCCGGGTCGATGCCGATGCCGATCCTGCGGCGCAGGCGGTACAGCGAGAGCCGCTTGACCAGCGCCTCGGCCTGGTCCGCCGCGCAATCGAGCAGCAGGTCGGCGCCATCGGCCCAGACCAGAAAGTCGAACAGCACCTTGCCTTGCGGGCTCAGCAGCGCGGCCCAGCAGGGCAGCGGGCCGGTGACGTCGTTGGTCACCAGGCCCTGCAGAAAGCCGCGCACGTCCTCACCCGGATCGAGAGCGGCGATCCGGATCACCGCGCGGCTGGCAAGATGGGTGGCAGTCATGCCCGCCTAGGTGGCGTCTCTGCCGCCGCTTGGCAATGGTTCAGAAATCGGCGGCGATCCAGCCCTGGACGTTGCGCGGGATGTTGTGGCCATAGGCCCCGCTGCCGACCGGCAGGAAGAACTGCGTGTCGAACACGTTGTAGATCGCGACCCGCGCGGTGAAATCCTTGCCGGCAAGCTTGAAGCGGTAGCGCACCCCCGCGCCGATCCGGCTGGCGCCGGGCGCATAGACCGCGTTGTCGACCGTCCCGTACGATCCGGTCTCGCGGTTCCAGTAGGCATCGAGCGTCACCGCCTTGGCAAAGGGCAGGGTCCAGTTGATGTTGAAGCGCGAGCGCAACCGCGCCTGGCCGACCGGCCTCAGTCCCACCGGGGTGGCGATGTTGGGTGCGGCTTCGACCCGCGGATCGAGCCAGACCGCGCCGGCCACGATCCGAACGTTGCTGGTGGGGTTGGTGGTCAGGCTGAATTCGACCCCGCGGTGGTGCTGATCGCCCAGCACGCCAAATCGGTTGGCGGTATCGAGATCGATATAGGGCTTGGTGATCGAGAAGTAGCCAAGGATCACCGTGGTGTCCTTGATCGGGGTCCAGCGCAGCCCGACATCGAACTGCTCGGTCCGGATCGCCGGAAGCACCTGGTTGGCATTGGCGGCAAAGCCCGGGGCGGTCCCGGCATCCTCCAGCCCGCGCACGTAACTGCCGTAAAGCACCAGGTTCGCGGTCGGGTTCAGGGTGGCGCTGAAATAGGGCAGGGTGACGTTGGTCGTCCCGGAAACCGGACCGACCCCGGGAATGTCGACCTTCTTGACGTAGTGGCTGCGCTGCAGCCCGGCGGTCGCCTCGCCGATGCCCTTCCACTTGAGGCTGTAGGACACCCCGCCGGTGGTCTGGCGCACCTCGTCACGGGTCTGGTCGGAAAAGGCGAAGGCGGGACGCGGGGCGTGGATCGTCTCGCCCAGCGGGGCCGTGCCGATCGAACGCAGATCGCCGCCGCCATAGATCGCGTCAACCGAGCGACCGCGCACTGTCGCCATCAGCAGGTGCTGGCGCGGGCCTTCGGCAAAGCGGCGCGAAACCCGGAATTCACCGCTCCACGATCCGAAGTCGACCCCCGGCCGGGCGAACACCTGTCGCTCGGTGCTGCGATCGGGGTTGATGTGGACCAGGTTGGCATAGCCCGCATCGTCCTTGTAGTTTGAACGGAACAGCCCGCTGCGCAGCGTCCAGTCGCCCAGGTTGGCATGGCCGACCAGGCCGAAGGTGTCGCTGGTGGAATTGTTGCGGGTCCAGTCCGGCCCGGAATATTTCGTCACGTCGAAATGCGGCGGGGCGAAATTGCCGTTGGGGATATAGATCGGCCCGGCCGTATCGTCGCCGAATGACTGCCGGTTGGCGAAGGCGATCAGCTCGACATTCGGCGCGGGCCGCCAACGCGGGACGATCCCGACGTTGTAGCCGGTCGATTCGCCGCCGTTGGGGAAGTGGTTGTCGAAGATCCCGATGCCCGCGGCGAGCGACAGCTGCTTGCCGGCCAGCGGCACCTGCGCATCGATTTCCAGCCCGTGCGCGCCGTAGGAATCGAGCTGGAGGAAGGTCGAAACCCCCAGCTTGTCACCGGCCTTCTTCAGGCTGAGATCGACGATCCCGGTCGGCGCGGGAAAGGCATAGCCCTGCGCTGCCGGGCCGACCCGGATCAGCGAACCATCGACTACCCGGCTGCCGAGCCCGCCCTGGATGTCGAAATACATCCCTTCCATCCGGAAGTTGCCGGCGGTCCCGGGGGAAAAGCCGCGGACGTTGCCTTCGTCATAGACCCCGATCTGTTCGTGCCGGGTGGCGGTGCCGAATGCGTCTTCAGCGCTTTCGACGGCATTGTCGGTGTCTTCGGCCAGCGCGGCTCCCGGGGCCGCCAGGGCCGCGGCGCACAACAGCCCCCGGCGCAGAATCGCGCGGTAGTTCATGAGTTTCTCCCCACCTCAGGAATTTGGTGTATTGGTGGCATAACACGATCCGGCGGCGGGTCAGCCGGCGGTCGATGGAAGGCGTGGCCGGTCCGATGAACGACACGGGCAGGACAAACCGGCGCCGCTATGGCATGGCCGCGCCATGACGAATCGCCTGACCATCCGCCGCCCCGACGACTGGCATGTCCATCTGCGCGACGGCGCGGTGCTGGCCGGGGTGCTGCCGCACACCGCGCGCCAGTTTGCCCGGGCGATCGTCATGCCCAACCTCTCCCCACCGATGACCGACTGCGCCGGGGTGGCGGCCTATCGCCAGCGGATCGTGGCGGCACTGCCGGCGGGGATGGATTTCACCCCGCTGATGACGCTCTACCTGACCGACACCACCGATCCGGACGAGGTGGCGCGCGGCTTTGCCGAAGGGGTGTTCGTCGCCGCCAAGCTCTATCCCGCCCATGCCACCACCGGGTCGGCCCACGGGGTGACCGCGATTGCCAACATTCGCGGCGTGCTGGAACGCATGGCGCATATCGGGATGCCGCTGCTGGTCCATGGCGAAGTGACCGACGCCCATGTCGACATCTTCGATCGCGAGGCAGTGTTCATCGAGCGCACCCTGGCCCCGCTGGTCCGCGATCTGCCCGAGCTGAAAGTGGTGTTCGAACACGTCACCACGCGCGAAGCGGTGCAGTTCGTCGAAAGTGCCGGAGCGAACGTAGCCGCGACGATCACGCCGCAGCATCTGCACATCAACCGGAACGCCATGCTGGTCGGCGGGATCAGGCCGCACATGTATTGCCTGCCGGTGGCCAAGCGCGAAGTGCATCGGCTGGCGCTGCGTCAGGCGGCGACTTCGGGAAGTGCGAAGTTCTTCCTCGGCACCGATAGCGCGCCGCATGCCCAGCATACCAAGGAAGCCGCCTGCGGCTGCGCGGGCATTTTCAACGCGCCCTTTGCGCTGGAAAGCTATCTGGCGGTGTTCGAGGAAGAAGGCGCGCTCGATCGGTTCGAGGGCTTTGCCTCGCTTAACGGACCCGCGTTCTATGGCCTGCCGGTGAACGAGGACACGGTGACGCTGGAGAAGGCGGGATGCCAGGTGCCCGAGGTGATCGACGCCAACGGCACCGCAATCGTGCCGTTCCACGCCGGCGAGCAGCTAGGCTGGCGCCTGCTCGGCTAGGCGCTGGCGGCGCTGTTCGAACAGGTCCCACATGAACACCGCGATTGCCGTCCAGATCACCACGAAGCAGGCCAGCTGGCTGGGGCGGAGCGGTTCGCCGAATACGGTCAGGCCAAGCACGAAGACCATGGTCGGGGCGACGAACTGAACCATCCCCAGGGTCGAATAGTCCATCTGCCGTGCGGCCTGGGCGAACATCAGGAGCGGCACCGCGGTGACCAGTCCGGACAAGGCCACCAGAGCGCTGAGGCCGGCATCCGCGCCGAAGCGGAATGGCACCGGGCCGGTTCCGCCCCAGGCCACCAGTGCCATCGCGGGGACTGCGAGAACCAGCGATTCGACCGTCAGCCCGGGCAGCGATTCGACCGGGGCCAGCTTGCGCACCACCCCATAGGCGCAGAACGAGAAGGCCAGCGCCAGGCTGATCCCCAGGGTGTCGAGCGCCCCCCAGGCCAGCAGCGAAACGCCCAGCGCAGCCAGCCCGACCGCCAGCCACTGCCGCTGGCTGAGCCGCTCGCCCAGGAACAGCGTTCCGGCAAGGACATTGGCCAGGGGGTTCATGTAGTAACCGATCGAGGCGGCGAAGAGGTGGCCGGTCTGGATCGCGATGGTGTAAACCAGCCAGTTGGTCCCGACCAGCAACGAGCTGAGCACCAGCAGCCGCAGCACTGGCCAGGCCAGCGCCGCCTTCAGCGCCGCGCCCTGCCGCAATAGGGCAACCAGCAGCAGGCACACCGGCAGGGTGAAGACGATCCGCCAGCCGACAAATTCGATCGGCGGCACGACCTTTACCAGCCGCAGGTAAAGCGGCATCAGCCCCCACAGGAAATAGGTGGCGAAAGCCAAGGCCAGACCGTTGCCGGCCGATTGGGCGGAGGTGGGGCGCATCGCGGCGGCGCTAGCGGTGCCAGTCTGACAAGGCAAGCGTGGCATGCCGGCGTTGCCGACTGGTCATCCCGGCCAAGTTGCGGCATGACCATTGCGATGCCTCGCCTGTTCCACCTTGTGCCACTGGCCCTGTTGCTGTCCGCTTGCGGGGGCGAGAAGACGCAAGATCCCCGCGCCGAACGCGATCCGGCGGTGGCCGGGGCGCTCGACGATCCGCTGATGGCCGATCCCGATCTCACCACACAGAACCGCGATGGTTCGGTGCTGGCCGGCGGTGGACCCGCTTCGGCCGAAGTGCCGCCGGACAAGCGCACGCCGGAAGAGGCCGAGCGCGCGCGCCAGGCCGCGCAGGACCTGCTTGGCACCCGGATCGAACCGGCCCCGCTACCCGCCGAAACCCTGCCGGAATCGCGCCTTGTCCGGGCCGCGACGATGCAGGCCGTGGCCGAGGCGCTCGAACTGGGCGGCAAGGGCTGTCCGGCCAGGATCGGCTATGGCTTTGCCTGGGCGGCCCGGCTCCCGGCGGCGCTTCCGGTCTATCCGCGCGGCCACGCCCGCGTCGCCGCCGGAGTGGACGAGGGGGCCTGCCATATCCGCGCGGTGCGCTTCGTCACCCCGGTTCCGGCAAACGAAGTGGCCGATTTCTATCACGCCGCCGCAGGCAAGGCCGGGCTCGCGCCGCAGGTCCGGCGCGAAGGGCAGGACCTGGTGATCGCAGGCCGCAAGGGCGCGGGAATGTTCGCAGTCTACATCCGCACTGGCGCGGACGGGCTCAGCGAAGTGGACCTTGCAACCAGCGGGCTGTGAGCCGCCGGCCCTATTCCTCGCGCAGGCCGACCCCGATCATCGCGCGGGGCTGTTCCATCTCGGTCGAGGCGACCGGATAGGCGCAATAGTCGGCTGCGTAATAGGCGCTGGGGCGATGGTTGCCCGACAGGCCGACCCCGCCGAACGGCGCGGAAGAACTGGCGCCGTTGGTCGGGCGGTTCCAGTTGATCACCCCGGCGCGGACATTGGCCCAGAACCGGTTGTATTCCGCCGGCCCGCCGCCGATCAGCGAAGCGGACAGGCCGAAGCGGGTGTTGTTGGCCTCGGCGATCGCTTCGTCGAAATCGCCGACCTGAACCACCTGCAGCAACGGTCCGAACAGTTCGACGTCGGGGCGTTCCTTGACCGCGGTGACATCGATGATCGCCGGCGAAAGGAACGGCAGATCCTCGCGCGGGCGGACCAGGTGCTTGATCGCCTTGCCACCGTGGCTGAGCAGATAGAGAAAGCTCTCGGTCAGGCCGTCGGCCGCGGCATTGTCGATCACCGGGCCCATGAACGGGCTGGGTTCATCGAACGGGGCGCCGACGATGATCCGGTCGGACAGGCGCTTCACCTCTGCAATCAGCGCATCGTACATCGTGTTCTTGACGATCAGCCGTCGTGCCGCGGTGCAGCGTTGCCCGGCGCTGGTGAAGGCCGACTGGATGACCAGGGCAGCGGCATCGGTGACCTTGGGCGTATCCCACAGCACCAGCGGATTGTTGCCGCCCATTTCCAGCGCGACGATCTTGTCGGGCCGGGTGGCGAGGCGGCGGTTGATCGCGATCCCGGTGTGGGCCGATCCGGTGAACAGTACCCCGTCGATCCCTTCATGCCCGACCAGCGCCTGGCCTTCGTCGGGCCCGCCGATCAGCAGCTGGACCACCGCAGCGGAAATCCCCGCGCGGTGAAAGCACTGGACCAGCAGTTCGGCAGTGGCCGGGGTCTTTTCGCTCGGCTTGAAAACGATCGCGTTGCCGGCGATCAGCGCCGGGACGATGTGCCCGTTGGGCAGGTGGGCGGGGAAGTTGTAGGGCCCCAGCACCGCCATTACCCCGTGCGGCTTGTGGCGGACCGCAGCGGTGCCCTGCAGCGCATTGTCGAGCTTGCGCTGGGCGGTGCGTTCGGCATAGGCGCGGATCGAAATCTCGACCTTGTTGATCACGCTTTCGACTTCGGTGCGGGCTTCCCACAGCGGCTTGCCGGTCTCGCGCGCGATCAGGGTAGCAAGCTTTTCGTTTTCCTTGCGCACTTCGTTGGCAAAGCGGCGGACCAGTTCCATCCGGTTGGCCAGCGGCTGCGCCGCCCAGGCCGGCCAGGCGCGACGCGCACGGCCAACGATGTCGTCAACGTTGCCGTGCTTCCCGCGCCACAATTCGGCGCCGGTTGCGGGCTCGTAGGAAATGAGTTCCGCTCTGCTCAAGGTTTGTCCCGTCCCGTTTTACCTGGCTGCGACCCAGGGAGTTGGCTGTGCCCTTAGCCGCAAGGCAGATGTTTGGAAAGCACTGGATTTCGATAGCGCGGAAAGGTTAATCGAGCTTTGCCCGCCGCCTCGGTCTAGACGCTTGCACCGCAGGCTGCGCCGGGCAATAACGCCGTCCGATCATGACCATGCAAAGCGCCTCCGCATCGCCCGTCGCCGTCGCCGAAGGCGGTTACGCCGACCGCTTCTGGACCAGCCGCGACGGGCTGAAGCTGCACTACCGCGACTATCCCGGCCGGGCCGATCGTCCGCCGGTGCTTTGCCTGCCCGGTCTGACCCGCAATGCCAGGGATTTTTCCCATGTGGCAGAACGGCTTGCCGGAGATTGGCGGGTGATCTGCCCGGACCTGCGCGGGCGCGGCGACAGTGCCTATGCCAAGGATTCGGCCACCTACAACCCGCTGCAATATGCCGAGGACCTGACCGTCCTGCTGGACGAGCAGGGGATCGACCGGTTCGTTTCGATCGGCACCTCGCTGGGCGGTCTGCTGACCATGATCTTCGCGATGACCATGCCGCAGCGGCTGGCCGGCGCCTTGCTCAACGATGTCGGGCCGGAAATCGCGCCCGAGGGGCTTGAGCGGATTCGCGGCTATGTCGGCCAGGGCCGCAGTTTCCCAACCTGGATGCATGCCGCCCGCGCACTGGAAGAGGCGCAAGGGCCGGTCTTTCCGGACTACCACATCGCCGACTGGCTGGACATGGCCAAGCGCTGCATGGTGGTCGGCAGCAACGGACGGATCGTGTTCGACTACGACATGAAGATCGCCGAGCCGTTTTCGCAGCCGGGGGGCGAGGCCGGGGTCGACCTGTGGCCGGGCTTCGCGGCTCTCAATGGCCGGCCGGTGCTGCTGCTGCGCGGTGCGCTGTCGGATATCCTCGCGCCGGCAACGCTCAGGAAGATGGCGAAGAAGCTGGACGATTGCGAAGCGGTAACCGTGCCGCGGGTCGGCCATGCCCCGATGCTCGACGAGCCCGCGGCGATCGCCGCGATCGACCGGCTGCTGGCGCGGATCACCTAGGCGGGATTGCGGGTCGCTTGCGCTTTCTCCACGTTCATTCCAGCTTCAACCCGGGCGGCAAGGAATTGCGCGCGGCCAAGCTGATCAACCTGTTCGGGCCGGGGATCGAGCACGCGATCGTTTCCGGCGTGCCCGGTGCGCTGGGCGCCGCCGAGGCGATCGATCCGGCGATGCGGGTCAGCTATCCTCCCGGATTCCCGGGACTGACCGGTACGCCAAGCCCGGCCCGCTTGTGGCGCCTGGCCAAGGCAATGCGCGGGCACGACCTGGTGCTGACCTACAATTGGGGGGCGATGGACGCGGTGATGGCGCACCGCCTGTTCGCGGGCGTGCTGGGCCTGCCGCCGCTGGTCCATCACGAGGACGGCTTCAATCAGGATGAAGTCGCCGGGCTCAACCCGCGCCGCAACCAGTTTCGCCGGTTGGCCCTGCCGGGTGCGGCACGGCTGGTGGTGCCCTCGCGCCGGCTTGAAGGCATCGCGCTGGGCGAATGGCGCCAGCCGGCCGCGCGGGTGCGCCGGATCCCCAACGGGATTCCGCTTGGCGACTACGGCGAAGGCGCGGGGGCAGACGGGCTGCCCGGCCTGCCCAAGGCACCCGGGGCTTTGTGGCTGGGTACGCTTGCCGGGCTCCGTGCGGTCAAGAACCTGCCGCGGCTGGTCAGGGCCTTTGGCGCCATGCCCGAGCCGTGGCAGCTGGTGATCGTCGGCGAAGGACCGGAACGCGACGCGATCCTGGCCGAGGCCGCACGGCTTGGCCTGTCGGCGCGGGTTCACTTGCCCGGCCATGCGCCCGATCCGGCCAAAGTGCTTGGCGCGTTCGACCTGTTCGCGCTGTCTTCGGATAGCGAGCAATTTCCGATCTCGGTGGTCGAGGCGATGGCCGCGCGGCTGGCGGTGGTCAGTCCGGCGGTCGGCGATGTCGCGGCGATGGTCGCGCCCGAGAATCGCGGCTGGATCGTGCCGCCGGGTGACGAAGCAGCGCTTGGCACGGCGCTGGCCGCCGCCGCGTCAGATCCGGCCGCGCGCGCAACAATCGGCCGGGCCAACCGCGTCCTGGCCGAGGCCGAATATGCCGAGGCGGCGATGCTGGCCGCCTATCGCGAAACCTATGGTACGGCGATGGGGGGCAGGACTTTGCCCTGAACCGTCCCGTTCAGCGCAGCTTCACCGGGGAATTCGCATGGGAAGGGCGTTGAAAAGGCCGGTCCATCCGCTAAACAGCCGCCGACAGTCATTTTGAAGGCAACAGAACTTGGCCCTGCGTCCTCCGTCCGATTCCCAACCTCCCAAGCCCGGCAGCCGCGAAGAAGCGCAGCAGGAAGGATTCCTGCGCGAAGTCGATGAGGCGCTGCGCGAAGAGCAGATGGTCAATTCGATCAAACGCTATGCCATGCCGGTCGGTCTCGCGATCACCGCCGGGCTGCTGGCGCTGGCCGGTTACCTTTATTGGGATCACACGGTGAAGACCGAAGGGGCCGAACGCTCGCAGCGCACCCTGATCGCGCTGGAGCGGCTCGAGGCCGGAGAGCTTGATGCCGCAGCCAAGGATTTTGCGCTGCTGGCCAAGGAAGACAGCGAAGGCACGCGCGCGGTGGCGCTGATGCAGTTGGCCGCGATCGCCGCCAAGCAGGGCAAGGTCGATGACGCCGCCAAGCAGTTCAACGCGATCGCCGCCGATGCCAAGGTTCCGCAGGTGTTCCGCGACATGGCGACCGTGCGGGCGGTGGCGCTGAAGTTCGACACGATGAATCCCGAAGAGGTGGTGGCCAAGCTCAAGCCGCTGGCCGTGCCCGGCAATGCCATGTTCGGCAGCGCCGGCGAACTGCTCGGCATGGCCTATCTCGAACAGGGCAAGCCGGATCTGGCCGGCGCGCTGTTCGCCCAGATCGGCAAGGACAAGAACGTTCCCGCATCGCTGCGTTCGCGCATGCGCCAGCTGGCCGGCGGCCTGGGCTATGACGGCGGCGACGAGGACATCAAGGAGCTTGAGGCCGCCAGCGAAAACGAAGCCGCGGCGCCTGCCGCCCAAGCTGCCCCGGCTACCGCCGGCCCCTCTCCCGTTCCCGCGCCCGCCAAGCAATAAGCACCGGCCAGCCGACAAGGAAATGCCGATGAATTCGAATAGCCTGACCCGCCGCCTTTCCGCTCCGCTCGCGCTTGTCATGGCGCTGGGGCTCGCCGGTTGCGGCGTATTCGGCGGCAAGGACAAGCCTGCCACTCCCACCGTCGGCAACCGCGTTCCGATCCTGTCCAAGGTCGATACCAGCGCCAAGGTCGATCCCGCGCTGGCTTCGGTCGCGGTGGTCATGCCGCCGGCGACGGTGAACGAGGAATGGCCCCAGGCCGGCGGAACTCCGTCGAAGAGCTATGGCAATCTGGCCCTTTCGGCCACTCCGCGCACCGTCTGGAGCGCCAGGATCGCCGGTTCGAGCAAGACCCAGCGGCTCGCCGCTGCGCCGGTGGTTGGCGGGGGCATGCTGTTCGCGATGGACAGCGACGGGATCGTCCATGCCTTTGATGCCGCGACCGGGGCGGAGCGCTGGCGCAAGGGCTTCCAGATCAAGGGCGACGGTTCCAGCTCGGTCTATGGCGGCGGGGCCGCCTATGCCGGCGACCGGGTCTATATCACCACCGGCATGGGCGAAGTCGCCGCGCTCGAGGCGGCGACCGGCAACCAGGTGTGGAAGGTCAAGCCGGCCGGGCCGCTGCGCGGTTCGCCGACCATCGCCTTCAATTCGGTGTTCGTGATGACCCAGGCCAATCAGCTGGTCTCGCTCAACGCCGCCGACGGCGCCCAGCAGTGGAACCGCGCGGCTTCGGTCGGCCAGACCGGGGTGTTCGGGGTGGCCGCCCCGGCGGCCGGACAAGGCACCGTGATCGCCGGATTCTCGACCGGCGAACTGATTGCCTACCGCTATGAAAACGGGCGTGAGCTGTGGTCGGACGCGCTGGCGCGGACCTCGCTGTCGACCACCGTGGGCGTGCTGACCGATATCGACGCCGATCCGATCATCGATCGCGGCCGGGTCTATGCCCTGGGCCAGGGCGGGCGCATGGCCGCCTATGAACTGGTCACCGGTCAGCGGATCTGGGAACTCAACCTTGCGGGAATCTCGACCCCGGCGGTGGCCGGCGACTGGATCTTCACCCTGACCGACGATGCCCGGCTGCTGTGCATTGCCCGCTCGACCGGCAAGGTCCGCTGGCTGACCCAGCTGGCCAGGTTCGAGAACGAAAAGAAGAAGAAGAACCCGATCTTCTGGTCCGGCCCGGTGCTGGCCGGTGACCGGCTGTGGTTCGTCAATTCCGAGGGTCAGGTCTATTCGGCCTCGGTCACCGATGGGCAGCCCAGCCTGCTGACCGATCTGGGCAATGCGGTGACGCTGGCCCCGGTCGTGGCGAACAATACGCTCTACATTCTCGACGACAGCGGCAAGATCACCGCGCTGAAGTAGGGCCTGCAGCGCTCGTTACCCGGCCCTTAACCCTTTTGGGCTAGGGCCGGGGACGATGACTGCCGATCAAACCCTGTCCGCAGACCAGCGGCCGCCCAGCGACGTTTCCGCGATCGTTGGCTGGCTGGGGCTGCTTGCACTGACCGGCTGGGTGATGGTCTGCCACTTCTGGCCGGAAATCGTCACTGCCTTCAACCTGCCGAGCCGGGCCGAGCGCCTGACCGGCCCCAACGCCGCGCTGACGGGGCTGGTGGTGACCGCGCTGCCAATGGTCGCCTGGTCGGTCTTCGTGGACAAGGTCCATCGCCGCCCCTCGACCGGGATCGACTGGGACAATCCCCGGCCGCTTTCCAGCGTGATCGATGTTTCGGTCACCAAGCTCGCCGGGCTGTGGGCCACCTGGGCGCTGATCGCGGCCTTTTATGGCCTCGGGCGGTGGTACTGGGACGGACCCTATCTGATTTCGATGCAGGTGCTGGGCACGGCAGCGGTTCCGCTGTTCGTGCTGTCGGTGCCCTATGTGCTGTGGCTCGATCGGGTGCTGGTCAATCCGCGCGACGGGTGCTGGCATTTCGGCGCGATGCTGATCGGGCGCGAGGCGTTCGATCCGCAGCAGATCTGGCATCACCTGCGCGCCTGGGCAGTGAAGGGGTTCTTCACCGCCTTTATGATCATGATCGTGCCGGGCGGCTTCCAGAACCTGGTTTCGCCGGACTGGGCCAGTTTCTTCACCTCGCCGGTCGGGATTGCGCTGTTGCTGATCACGCTGATGTTCGTGATCGACGAGCAGATCGGTTCGGTCGGCTATATCCTGACGATGAAGCCGCTCGATGCGCAGATCCGCTCGGCCAATCCCTATCTGGCCGGCTGGCTCGCCGCGCTGCTGTGCTATCCGCCGTTCCAGCTGATGAGCCCGGGGGACCGCCCGCTGTTCTATCTGGTCGGCGTGCCGGGCGACGATAACTGGTTCCGCGTGCTCGATGGCTATCCGGCGCTGCTGTGGGTCTGGGCGGCGCTGCTGGTGTTCCTGACCGGGGTCTATGCCTGGGCAACGGTGGCCTTCGGGATCCGCTTCTCCAACCTGACCTATCGCGGGGTGCTGACCAACGGACCCTATGCCTTCACCCGGCACCCGGCCTATCTTTCCAAGAACCTGTTCTGGTGGTGCGCTTCGATGCCGTTCCTGGTCGAAAGCGGATCGACCGCTGATGCCTTGCGCAATGCCTTCTTCCTGGGCTGCGTTAGCGCGATCTATTTCTGGCGCGCCAAGACCGAGGAAAAACACCTGCTGGGCGAAGACCCCAAGTACCGCGCCTATTACGAATGGATGGAACGCAACGCGCTGATCACCCGCAGCTTCCACCGGTTCGGATCGGCATTGAAGGGGCGCCGGCCGGTGCTGCAAGCGCACCCGGCGGAGTGATCAGAGCGGAGTCCCCGCTCCCGCTTCGTAAACGGTGATCGCCCGCCCGCTCAGCCCCAGTCCGGCGCGTTCCTGCTGCCAGGTTGCCATGTGTGCGGTCTGCATGTGCGCCGCGAGTTGCTCGCGGCTTTCCCATAACTCGCTGACCCGGATCAGGCCCGGATCGAGCACGTCTTCGGCATAGTTGTATTCGATGCAGCCAGCTTCGGCGCGGGTTGCTTCCATCACCTTGCGCATGATCGGACGCGCTTCGGCCATCCGCTCGGGCGAAAGCCGGAACTGGCCGACGACCACGATCATCAGAAGCTTTCCTCGTAAACCCGGGCGATGTCGCCGCCCCATGGTCCGTGGAACTTGTCGAGCAGTACCTGGGCCGGAACCTTGCCGGTGCGGACCACTTCATCGAGCGGGGCGAGGAACCCGCTTTCGTTGTCACCCACTCCGTTGAACCGAGCCCGGGCGTTGAGCCCGCTGCGCGAAATCGCCAGCACCTCGGCTGCGATGTCCTTCAGCGTGCCGCCACCGGGGATCGGCGCGTCGAGCCCCAGCTTGGGCACCGCCGCGCGCAGC
The DNA here is from genome assembly GCA_964573075.1 of uncultured Novosphingobium sp. GTDB lineage: Bacteria > Pseudomonadota > Alphaproteobacteria > Sphingomonadales > Sphingomonadaceae > Novosphingobium. The sequence goes on from CAZNII010000019.1 coordinate 27,133, forward strand.
GCCTCACGCCCGTCCATGTCCCAGCCCTTGACCAGGTCCCACGCCGCGTCGAGCGCGCCCTGATCATAGAGCAGCCCGACCCACAGCGCGGGGAGCGCACAGATCCGGCTCCACGGCCCGCCATCGGCGCCGCGCATCTCGAGAAAGCTCTTGAGGCGGACTTCGGGGAAAGCGGTCGAAAGGTGGTCGATCCAGTCGCTTTCGGTCGGGCGCTCGCCCGGCAGCGCCGGCAGCCTGCCTTCGAGGAAATCGCGAAAGCTCTGCCCGGCGGCGTCGATGTATTTCCCGTCGCGGAAGACGAAATACATCGGCACGTCGAGCATGTATTCGACATAGCGGTCATAGCCGAAGCCGTCCTCGAACACGAAGCCGAGCATGCCGGTGCGGGCCGGGTCGGTATCGGTCCAGATGTGGCTGCGATAGGACAGGAAACCGTTAGGCTTGCCTTCGGTGAACGGCGAATTGGCGAACAGCGCGGTCGCCAGCGGTTGCAGAGCCAGGCTGGTGCGGAACTTCTGCACCATGTCTGCCTCGCTGCCATAGTCGAGGTTGACCTGGATCGTGCAGGTCCGCAGCATCATGTCGAGGCCCAAATTGCCGACCCTCGGCATGTGCCGCAGCATGATCGCATAGCGCCCCTTGGGCATGATCGGCAGCTCTTCGCGGGTCTTGTCGGGCCACATGCCCAGGCCAAGGAAGCCCTTGCCGGTCTTTGAGCCGATTGCCTTGACCTGATCGAGGTGCCGGCCGGTCTCATCGCAGGTCTGGTGCAGGTTATCGAGCGGCGCGCCCGACAGCTCGAGCTGTCCAGCCGGCTCGAGGCTGACCGTCCCGTCGCTCCCGCCCATGGCGATGACCTTGCCGCCTTCCTCGATCGGCTCCCAGCCATAGTCGCGCAGCGCCAGCAGCAGGTCCCGGATTCCGCCCGGTTCGTCATAGGACGGGGCGTGATGGTCGCGCGTGCAGTAAACCAGCTTCTCGTGCTCGGTGCCGATCCGCCAGCGTTCCTTCGGCTTCTCCCCCGCGATCATCGGGGCGACCAGCTGGTCGCGGCCTTCGATGACCGGATCGTTGCGATCTAAAACCTGTCTTGTGCTCATTGCGCGGGAGTTAGTGGGTTGAAGGCGAGCGCGCCAGCAAATTTCTTTGACGCTTCACCAATCTCCGTTTGTCCCCATCCACAGCGCGGTCGCCGCCAATGCCGCGGTTTCGCCGCGCAGTATCCGCGGACCCAGAGTGATCGGCCGGGCCTGATCGAGCGCGCGGATCGCCTTGCGCTCGGCCTCGTCGAAGCCGCCTTCGGGCCCGGTCAGCAGTGCGGCGGGGCCGGAAAATGCTGCAAATTGCTGCGCAGCATTTTCCCCGCCGTTCTCGTCGGCGAAGAACAGGGTACGATCCCTTTCCCAGTGCTTGAGCAGCGCATCGAGCTTCACCGGTGCGGCCAGTTCGGGCAGCGCGGTGCGGGCGCATTGCTCGGCCGCCTCGACCAGGATCGCTCGGGCGCGATCGAGGTTGAGCTTGTCGGCGACGCAGCGCCGGGTCAGCACCGGCTGGATCCGCGCGACGCCCAGTTCGCAGGCCTTCTCAAGCACCAGATCGAACCGGTCCTTCTTGAGCAGCGCGGCGCAGAGCGTGAAATCGGGCACATCCTCACGCGGGCGCAGCAGCCCGGCGATTGCCAGCGTCACCTCGCGTTTGCCCGCGTGCGATACCTGCGCCGCCCATTCGCCGGTGCGGTTGTCGCACAGCAGTACGGCGTCGCCCTCGGCCAGCCGCATCACCCGGGCCAGGTAATGCGCCTGCGGGCCATCGAGCGTCACCGTCGCGCCAACGTCGAGCGAAGCATCGACGAACAGGCGCGGCGCGCTCTTCGGGGGCCAGGCGGGCGTGGCGGGCATGAGGTAGCCCGTAAACTAACGAGCCTTCCCCGTCACCCTGAACTTGTTTCAGGGTCCATGTCTCGGCCCGGACCGCAGGCCTGTTTGGCAACCAGACCGCGCCGTCTTGCATTGCCAACGAGTGGCGGGGGCAAACCGCCCGATGGACCCTGAAACAAGTTCAGGGTGACGAACCGGAAGGGGCGGGATAGGAGGTGCGCATGTCTGCCAGTCCTGCCGAGATCGTCCCCGATACCCAGCATCGCGGCCTGGTGGCCGCCCTGCCGCAGCCCCTGCGCGATTACGCCCAGCTGGCCCGGTTCGACCGGCCGATCGGCTGGTGGCTGCTGTTCTGGCCCTGCGCCTGGGGGCTGCTGCTGGCCGGCGGAGAGGCGCGCTGGGACCTGCTGTTTTGGTTCCTGCTCGGGTCGATCGCGATGCGCGGGGCAGGCTGTGTCTATAATGACATCGTCGATGCCGATATCGACCGGCAGGTTGCCCGCACCGCCGCGCGGCCGGTCGCCAGCGGGCGGGTGAGCAAGCGCGCTGCCTGGGCCTGGCTGGTGGTGCTGTGCCTGGTCGGGCTGGTCGTGCTGCTGCAACTGCGCTGGGATGCGCAGGCGGTCGCGCTGGGCAGCCTGGCACTGGTTGCGGCCTATCCCTTCATGAAGCGGATCACAGGCTTCCCGCAGGCCTGGCTCGGGCTGGTCTTCACCTGGGGTGCGCCGGTCGGCTGGGTCGCGCTGCGCGGTGACCGGCTGGAGGTTCTGGCCGCGCTTTATGCCGGATCGGTGCTGTGGTGCGTGGGTTATGACACGATCTATGCCTGCCAGGACCGTGAGGACGATGCCATGGTCGGGATCGGATCGAGCGCATTGACGCTGGGCCGGCATCTCAAGGCCGGGGTGGGGGGCTTCTATGCCGGAGCGGTAGGGCTGTGGGCACTGGCCTTCTGGCTGCTGCGGCCCGATTGGCTGGCCTTGCTTGCACTTCTCCCCGCCGCGCTGCACCTTGGCTGGCAAGTGCTGACGCTGGAGGATACCGATGCCGACAATGCCCTTGCCCGGTTCCGCGCCAACCGCACGACCGGGCTGCTCGTCGCGCTGGCCTGCTGGGTGGTGGGCAATGCGTAGCACAGTGCTGGCCGGATTGGCTTTCGTCATCGCAAGCTGCGGATCGCCAGACCCAGCACCTCAAACGGCCGAGACCGCCGCCGCTGCAACGCACGCGGCAGAGGCGAGCCCCGCCAAGGCACAGCGCACTACCGATGGCCCTACGCCAACGTCAGACCTGCCGCAGGTTTCGAAATCGCAAGCTGGGACCAGCGTCGAGTCTGGTGTGTTGATCAAGGCGCTGGGAACAGAGCCATTCTGGGCGATAAATGTCATGCTGGGTTACCTGACCTATCGCACACCCGAGGCGCCAGGCTGGACGACGGTGAAAACCGAACTGAGCGAACAGGACGGCGGCTTACGTTATACTGGCAAACTGAATGGCAAGGATCTGGTCCTGACGATCAGCAAGGGGACCTGTAGCGACGGGATGAGCGACAATGTCTATCCTTTGACCGCCACACTGACCATCGGCACCGAAAAGCTGCGCGGCTGTGCCAAGCCGAACTAGGGATGTGTAACCTCTACCGCATGACCAAGGGCACCGCCGAGGTGGCCAAGCTGTTCGAGGTTGAGCCTGACCTCGCCGCCAACTACGCCCATGAGGTCTATCCCGGCACCCCCGGATTGGTGATCGCTGAGGGGCAGACGCGGGCGATGCATTGGGGGTTCCCGCTGGTCCTGACCGGCAAGCAGGGCCAGAAGCTGAAACCCAAGCCGGTCACCAACGCCCGCGAGGACAAGCTGCTGACGCCCTTCTGGCGGGACAGCTTCGTGCACCGCCGCTGCCTGGTTCCCGTCAGCCAATGGGCCGAGGCCGAGGGCGAGAAGGGGCGGATGACCCGGACCTGGTATGGCCTGCCCGGCGAGGAGGTCTTCGCGGTCGCCGGGCTGTGGCGGCCCAGCGCCGAATGGGGCGATGTCTATACGCTGGTGATGGTCGACGGGCATCCGCAGATGGCCGAAGTGCACGACCGGATGCCGCTGATCCTCAGCCACGCCGCTCAGCGCTACTGGCTCGAAGGCTCCCCCGACGATGCCCTGGCACTGTGCCAGACCTGGGAGGATGCGATCACCATCGAACGCACCGACCAGCGCTGGGCCGGCGGAGGTGCTCAGCCGCAGTTGTTGTAAGCTACCCCACCCTCGTCATCCCCGCGAAAGCGGGGACCCAGAGCGGGCCAACACTGGGTCCCCGCTTTCGCGGGGATGACGAGAGTGGCAGCTAGGAATAGCTCACCAGCTCGAACTCGATCCCGTCCCAGTCGAAGAAATAGAACCGCCGCCCGGGTTCGTAGTCGGCATGGTTGAACGGTTCGAGCCCGGCTTCCCTTACCACCTGTTCGGCGGCGTCGAGATCGTCGACCACTAACCCGATGTGGTTGAGCGGTGTGCCCTTGGCAAAGCGGCCGTGCGGCTGCTCGTTGGTATAGACCGCCAGATAGTCGCGCTCGCCCCCGACATGGATGGTCCACCCGCCCAGCTGCGAAGGCCCGCGCCAGCGCTCGTGCCAGCCGCACAATTTCTGCAGCAAGGCCGATGACCGTTCCGGATCGCTGACCGTGATGTTGGCGTGTTCGAGAAAGCCGGTGGGCATGGAAATGTCCTTTTTTGAAGAAGTTGCTGCGCAAACGAATCAAAGCGCTTTACCTTTGTGCAACCTCAAGCTAACTTGAGGTCAAGCGAAATCGCGAAGGAATGGCCCGATGGACCGCAACGATCTGCTGCCGATCGGCGAACTGGCCCGGCGCACCGGCCTCGCGGTTTCGGCGATCCGGTTCTACGAGGACAAGGGCCTGATCCAGGCCTTCCGCACCATGGGCAACCAGCGCCGGTTCCTGCGCAGCGACATCCGCCGGCTGAGCTTCATCCTGATCGCGCAGAAGCTGGGGCTGGGGCTGGCCGAGATCGAGAGCGAGCTGTCCAAGCTCCCCCAGGGCCGCACCCCGACCCTGGCCGACTGGCAGAAGATCAGCCGCTCGATGCGCAAGGCGATCGACCAGAAGATCGCACTGCTCACCCTGACCCGCCGCAAGCTGGATGAATGCATCGGCTGCGGCTGCCTCAGCCTCGAACGCTGCCGCCTCTACAACCGCGACGACCGGGCGGGGACGGGCGGGACGGGGCCGCGGTT
>CAZNII010000020.1:0-2652 GCA_964573075.1 uncultured Novosphingobium sp.
TCGCTTCCCGCCAGGCGCCACAGCAGAATGTGGGTATCGAGCAGCAGCCTCAAGCGCCGCGACCCTCGAACGCGCTGGCGATTTCGTCGGCGTCGCGGTCGATGCTGTCCGGCACGGTTATCTTGCCCTTGAGCAGCCCCCAGCGCGGCTTTGGCTTGGCCTCGATCGGCACGAGCCGGGCGGCGGGTTTGCCATTTACGGCAATTACAACCTCGCGCTCCTGCCCGGAACTGACCGCCGCCACCAGACGCGACAGGCGCGTCTTGGCATCGTGCATGTTGACCATTGTCATGACATAACCTTAGCTAGACTTAGCTAATTTGTCAATCCATGTGCTTGAGGCCGACCCGCAGGTAATCCCAGCCGGTCACCAGGGTCAGCCCGGCGGCCAGCCACAGCGTGGTCAGGCCCACCGTGTGCGGCACGTTCATGACGAGGCCGCCGACCGTCACGGTCCACCACGGCAGCGCCTTGCCGAGGATCAGCGCACCCAGGCAGATCAGCTGGAAGGTCGTCTTCCACTTGGCCAGCCGGCTGACCGGGACCGAAACCTGCAGCCCGCCCAGAAACTCGCGCAGGCCGGAAACCGCGATCTCGCGCGCCAGGATGATCAGCCCGGCAATCACGTGCATGTCACCTACATAAGGCCCGCGCAGCACGCCCTGGGCGGCCAGCACCAGGATCACCGTGGCGACCATGATCTTGTCGGCGATCGGATCGAGGAACTGGCCGAGCTTGCTGACCGCCCCGCTCGACCGGGCAAGGTAGCCGTCGAAATAGTCGGTGATGCCCATCAGGGTGTAGAGCGCAAAGGCCAGCAGATAGCCGAATTCCCACTCCGGCCACCACAGCAGGAAGGCGAGCAGCGGCAGCGTCACGATCCGCGACAGGGTCAGGATGTTGGGCAGCGACATCATCGCGCCATGGCATAGCGGCCAAGCCTTAAGTGCAAAAGAGGCGAGTTTGCACTTGTCCGCCGGGGGCAAGCCGCTAGGGTCCGCGGCGAACCGGGGAAGCCGCAAAGCCACTTCATGACAACCCAGACCCACCTGATCCACAGCAGGCGCTTCCTGCCGCTGTTCGTCACGCAATTGCTCAACGCTTTCAATGACAACCTGTTCAAGAACGCGATGGTGCTGTTCGTGGTCTATCAGGTCTATCAGTCGGAAAAGGCCGAGGGGCAGTTCAGCGCGATCGCCTCGGCGGTGTTCATCCTGCCGTTCTTCCTGCTCTCCGCGATTTCCGGGCAGCTGGCCGACATGCGCGACAAGGCGCGGATCATCAGGATCGTCAAGGCGGCCGAAATCGGGATCATGGCAGTCGGCGCGGTCGGGCTGGTGCTGGCCTGGAAGGGAATTCTGGTCACCGCCGTAGCAATCCCTCTGATGCTCCTGGCGCTGTTCGGGATGGGGGTCCATTCAACCTTCTTCGGCCCGATCAAGTACGCGATCCTGCCCCAGCACCTGCACCAGGACGAAGTACTGGCCGGTACCGGACTGGTAGAGGCCGGGACCTATATCGCGATCCTGGCCGGGACGATCCTGGCCGGGTGGATCGAGGTGGAATGGGCCGCGCTGGGCGTCGTGCTGACCGCGGTGGTCGGCTATTTCACCAGCCGCTACGTCCCCCCCGCCCCGCCGCACCACGAGCCCGAACCGCTCGATTTTCACTTCGTCCGCGCCTCGATCGACCTGGTCCGCAAGACCGCGCACGACAGCCGGGTGTTCCTGGCGATCATGGCGATCAGCTTCTTCTGGACGATCGGCACGGTGCTGTTCGTCCAGTTCCCGCCGCTGGCCAAGAACGTGCTCTATGCCAGCAAGGAAGTGGCCAGCCTGTTCCTGGTGATTTTCTCGATCGGGGTGGCGATCGGCTCGATGGCGGTGAACGCGTTGCTCAAGGGCAAGGTTTCGGCCCGCTTCTCGCCCGGTTCGGTGCTGGTGATGGCACTGTTTGTGGTCGCTTTCGTGCTGGTTTGCCACCAGTGGACCGAACATCCCGAAGGCACCTTGATGAATGTTTCGGGCTTCCTTGCCGAACCGCTGGCGATCCCGCTGATGCTGTGCCTGCTGGGAATCGCGGTGGCGGGCGGGATGTTCGTCGTCCCGCTCTATGCCTTCCTCACCACATTCGTCGACAAGTCGCAGACTTCGCGGACAATCGCGGCCAACAACATCGTCAATTCGGGCGCGATGGTCGGCGGATCGCTGCTCGCCACCGGGCTGTCCTATGCCGGCGTGCCGATTGTCGATCAGGTGCTGCTCAGCGCGGTGATGTGCCTCTATTCGGCCCACCTCGGGCGCAAGCTGGTGGCAGCGGAACGCGCCGCCGAAGCTCAGGCGATGTAAAGGCTGACCGCCAGGAAACAGGCGCAATAGGCCATCAGGAAATCGCGCAGGTCATCAAGGCTGAACCAGCGCCTGCGCTTGATCGCAAGCGGTTCCGCATCGCGGCGGATGTGGGGGGGAAGCGATGCCAGAAACGGGTGCCTGGCGGCTTCATCGGTTATGACCAGCGACCTTCTCATGGGCATAGCGTTAAGGTCCTGTTGACCATCGCACCAGCCGGAAAAACGCGGTTAACGGCCACTTTCCCGTTCCGGGACAGTAACCATGAGCGGGGTTACCGCCAGCGCGGCGATTGCCCCGCGCG
>CAZNII010000020.1:2752-28754 GCA_964573075.1 uncultured Novosphingobium sp.
CATTCCGCCGCCAGGATGCAATCCCCAATTCCAGCAAGGTCTGGGCCGGCAACCTTGGCTATGGCCCCAATCCCAAGCTGGTCCAGCGGATCAAGGAAGCCGATCTGGTAATCGCGGTCGGGGCGCGGCTGGGCGAGGCGACCACCGACAGCTACACCCTGATCACGCCCGAACATCCCGGGCAGACCCTGGTCCACATCCATCCCGATCCCGACGAACTTGGCCGGGTCTATCGGCCGGACCTGGCGATCTGCGCCGACATGGCCGAATTCGCCGAGGCTGCCGCGCTGTGGGACGATGATATCGTCCCGTTCGATGCCGGCGAAGAAGCCCATCTCGAATGGCTCGACTGGACCACCGCCAGTCCTGCGCCCTACCCGCTCGACATGGCGGCTTGCGTCACGGCGATGCGCGACACCTTTCCGGACGACAGCATCATCTGCAACGGTGCCGGGAACTTTTCGGGCTGGTGGCACCGCTACTGGCACTACAACGGCTTCCCGAGCCAGCTTGCCCCGACTTGCGGGGCGATGGGCTATGGCGTTCCCGCCGCAGTCGCCGCCGCGCTGCGCCATCCCGAACGCTCGGTCGTTGCCCTTGCTGGCGACGGCGACTTCCTGATGAACGGACAGGAACTGGCCACCGCGGTGCAATACGGCGCCGATCTGCTGGTCGTGCTGGTCGACAACGGCACCTACGGCACGATCCGCATGCACCAGGAACGCGAGTTTCCGGGCCGGGTGGTCGGCACCACGCTGCACAATCCCGATTTCGCCGCGCTGGCGGTCGCCTTTGGCGGTTGGGCGCGCCGGGTCGAAACCACCGACCAGTTCACCGAAGCGCTGGCCGAAGCCAAGGACCGCAAAGGCCTGCGGCTGCTGCACCTGATCATCGATCCCGAGCAGCTTTCCGCCGGCGGGGCGACGATTTCCGGACTGCGGGCTCGCGCGAAAGCTTAGCGAGGCTGTTCCGACAGCGCGACGATGTGCTCCCACTCGGCCGGCTTGACGGTCGAGACGGACAGCCGGAACTTGGTCAAGAGGTCCATGTCAGCCAGCGCCGGATCAGCCTTGATCTCCTTCAGCGTCACCGGCCGCTTGAGCTTGCGCACCGGCTTGACCTTGACCGAGGTCCAGCGCCCGGTCGAGTCGGTCGGATCCTGGAAGCCTTCTTCGGTTATCTCTGCAATTCCAACGATCTCCAGGCCGATGTTCGAGTGATAGAAGAATACTTCATCGCCCTTCTTCATCGCCCGCAGGTGGAGCCGCGCGGTGTAATTGCGCACCCCGTCCCAGGTCCCCTCGCCCTCGGCCACCAGATCGTCCCAGCTGTACACGTCGGGCTCCGATTTCATCAGCCAGTAGGATTTGATTTTGGTCATGCCTCAACACTCGAAAAGGGCTATGGCCGCCCCTTGCATCAGAATTTCAAAGGCGTCCACCTATGTCCCTCACCTCCATCCCCGTGCTGTCGCTGAACCTGCCCAAGGCCGAGTTCGCGCAGGCGATCGGTGACAGCTTCCGCACTTTCGGCTTCGCCATGGTCAAGGATTTCCCGATCGACCGCGCACTGATCGACCGGGCGATGCAGATGTCGAAGGAATTCTTCGCCCTGCCCGAAGCGGAAAAACTGAAATACCATCGTGCCGAAATTGCCGGTGCGCGCGGCTATACTCCGTTCGGGGTCGAAATCGCCAAGGATGCCAAGGCGCACGACCTGAAGGAATTCTGGCACATCGGCCGCGACCTGCCCGAAGGCAGCCCGCTGGCCGATGCCTCGATGCCGCCCAACATCTGGCCCGACCGGCCCGAAGGATTCCAGGAACTGTTCACCGAACTGTATCGCCAGTACGACGCCACCGGAGCCCGGATCCTTTCGGCCATCGCCCTGTACCTCGGGCTGGACGAGCACTGGTTCGACCCGGCGATTGAGGACGGCAATTCGGTGATGCGCCTGCTGCACTATCCGCCGCTCGACAATGTCGAGGGCGAGGCGATCCGCGCCGGTGCGCATGGCGACATCAATCTCATCACCCTGTTGCTGGGGGCCGAAGAGGCAGGCCTGGAACTGCTGTTCCAGGGCAAGGAATGGATGAATGCCTCACCGCCCGAAGGGGCAATGGTGATCAACTGCGGCGACATGCTGGAGCGGCTGACCAACCACTATCTGCCTTCCACGATCCACCGGGTGCGCAATCCCAGCCCCGAACGGGCCGCGTTCAGCCGCTATTCGATGCCGTTCTTCCTGCATCTGCGCAGCGACTTCCCGATCAAGACGCTGGAGCAGTGCATCACCGCTGAAAGCCCCGATCGCTACCCGGTTCCGATCACCGCAGACCAGTTCCTGCAGCAACGCCTGCGCGAGATCGGTCTGAAAAAATAGGATAATCCCGCGCAGCCAGGTGGTATCTGCGGTTTTAACCCAAATTTCAGGCGTTGTTGCGACAATTTCGCGGTTATGTCTGAAGGGGCAACAGGCATGCCGCACGATGCGGCAACCGAGCGCGAGGCGCGCATCGGCGACGCGCATGCCAAGCGCGCCGGCAAGGATATCGTTGCACTCGGCATTGCGCTTGCCGCGATCCTGATGTTCGTCGGCACCGGCGGTTCGGTCCTGCCGCGGGTGATCCGTGCGTTCGCCGGCGAAGGGCTTGGCCCCGACCGGCTGCTGACCAGCGCGCTGTTTCTCAATATTGCGCTGATCATCTTCGGCTGGCGGCGTTATCGCGAGCTTACTGGCGAAGTGGCGGAACGCCGCCGGGCCGAAGAGCAGGCCCGGCACCTTGCCGAGATCGACCCGCTGACCGGCTGCCTCAACCGCCGTACGATCGGTCCCGAGGCCGACTGCCTGATTGCCGGTGCGACCGAACGCGGCGAAGCCGTCGCCGCGATCATGTTCGACCTCGACAAGTTCAAGCAGGTCAATGACGTCAAGAGCCATGCGGCCGGCGACGCCCTGCTGGTCGAATCCGCCCGCCGTCTCCAGGCCCGCCTGCCCGAAGGGACGCTGCTGGCCCGGATCGGCGGCGATGAATTTGTCTGTGTGCTCTCGTTCGATCCCGATCAGCCCGGCCAGATCGACCGGCTTGCGGAAACCCTGATCGGCGAAGTTGCCCGTCCGGTTCCGTTCAAGGACGGCGAGGTCGAAACGACGATTTCGGCCGGTATCGCCCGCCGCAATCCCGGCGGCAGCGAAGATGCGCAGACCCTGCTGCACCACGCCGACATTGCGATGTATCACGCCAAGAAGCAGGGCCGGAACCGGCAGTGCTGGTTCGAACCCGCGATGGAATCCGAACTGCGGTTCCGCAGCGAGCTGGAGGAAGGGATCCGCCGCGGCCTCACCCAGGGCGAATTCGTGCCCTATTATCAGAAGCAGATCGACCTCGACAGCGGTGAGCTGGTCGGCTTTGAGATGCTGGCGCGCTGGAATTCACCGGTCTTCGGCATGGTCAGCCCGGAAATCTTCGTCCCCGTGGCCGAAGAAATCGGCGTGATTGCTCCGCTTTCGGAACAGCTCATCCGTCAGGCATTGTCCGACGCGCGCAGCTGGAATCCCGGACTGACCTTGTCTGTCAACATCTCGCCGCTGCAGCTGCGCGATCCGTGGTTCGCCCAGAAGCTGCTGAAACTGCTGGTCGAAGCCAACTTCCCGCCCAACCGGCTCGAAATTGAAGTGACCGAAAGCTGCCTGCACGACAATATCGGGCTGGTCCGCTCGCTGATCACCAGCCTGCAAAACCAGGGGGTCAAGGTCAGCCTCGACGATTTCGGCACCGGCTACAGCTCGCTCTCGCAGCTGCGCAGCCTGCCGTTCGACCGGATCAAGATCGACCGCAGCTTTGTCGCCACCGTGCTGGAAAGTCAGGAAAGCCAGACGATCATCCAGTCGATCATTTCACTGGGGACTGGCCTGGGCTTGCCGATTACCGCCGAAGGAATCGAAAGCGAGGAAGTGCTCGCCAAGATGCGCGAACTGGGCAAGTTCAGCGGCCAGGGCTATTATTATGGCCATCCCGATACGGCCGAAAACACCGAAGTCGAACTGGCCCAGCTCGATCTGCTGCTCGAAGCCCCGCAACCACGCCGCGACGAGCCGGACGAACAGCTTCCCGCCGCCCGCTCCGCCTAAGCACCTCTGGACGCAGCGCCGCCCGGGGCCTAGAGCGCAGCCATGCGCGTTTCCTTCATCAAGATGCACGGCCTCGGCAACGATTTCGTCGTGCTTGACGGCAGGAACACCGCGCTTCCTCCGCTGACCGGGCCGTTCGCCCGCGCACTGGCCGATCGCCGCACCGGGATCGGCTGCGATCAGCTGATCGTGCTCGAACCGTCAGCCGCCGCAACCGCCAGGATGCGGATCTTCAATCCCGATGGCGGCGAGGTTGAGGCTTGCGGCAATGCAACCCGCGCGATCGGGCTGCTGCTGGGCCAGGCGGCGACGATAGAGACGCTGGGCGGGCTGCTCGAAGTGGCGCCGCATCCGTCCGGCATCAGCGTCGACATGGGCGAACCCAACTTCGAGTGGGACCGGATCCCGCTGGCCTATGCGATGGATACGCACACCATGCCGCTGGCCTGGGAAGGTCTGGAAAGCCCGACCGCGGTCAACGTCGGCAATCCGCATGTGATCTTCTTCGTACCCGATTGCGATGCGATCGAGCTCGACCGGCTCGGGCCCGAAATCGAACACGATCCGCTGTTTCCGGCCCGGATCAACGTCAATGTCGCGACACTGCTCGATCGCGGCCACATCCGCCTCAGGGTGTGGGAACGCGGCGCGGGCGAAACGCTGGCCTGCGGTACCGGGGCCTGCGCCACAGCGATCGGCGCGATGCGGCGTGGTCTGGCCGATCGCAAGGTCACTGTATCGCTGCCCGGCGGCGATCTGCTGATCGAATGGACCGAGGCCGGGCGAATCATGATGACGGGCCCCGCGGTGGAGAGCTTTCGCGGCGATTTCGATCCCGCCGCCTTCGGGGCAGCCTGATGGGCGCCGAAGTGATCTCGCTGGGCTGCCGGCTCAACCTTTCCGAAAGCGAGGAACTGCGCGGCTTGCTGGCGCAGGAAGGCGATCTGGTGGTGGTCAATTCCTGCGCGGTCACTGCTGAGGCCGTGCGCCAGACCCGCCAGGCGATCCGCCGCGCGCGCCGCGCCCGGCCCGATGCCCGGCTGCTGGTGACCGGTTGTGCCGCCGAAGTGGAACGTGCCGCGCTGGCCGCCATGCCCGAGGTTGACGGGCTGGTGCCGAACACGGCCAAGCTCGATCCCCGGGCCTGGAATGTCCCGCCAGCAGACGTGGCCGCCAGACAGCACACCCGGGCCTTCATCGCCGTCCAGAACGGCTGCGATCATGCCTGCACCTTCTGCGTGATCCCGCTGGGTCGCGGGCCGAGCCGCTCGCTGCCGGTCGCGGCGGTGCTGGCCGAAGTCGAACGGCACCTTTCGCTGGGCGCGGCGGAAGTGGTGCTGACCGGAGTGGACCTGACCAGCTGGGGCCACGACCTGCCCAATGCATCCGCGCTGGGCAAGCTGGTGCAGTCGATTCTCGCTGCCTTCCCGGAACTGGATCGGCTGCGGCTTTCTTCGGTGGACGGGGTCGAGATCGACCCGCTGCTGTTTGAGCTGATCGCCGGCGAACGGTGGCTGATGCCCCACCTCCACCTCTCGCTGCAGCACGGCAACGACCTGATCCTCAAGCGGATGAAGCGCCGTCACAGCCGGGCCCAGGCAATCGCTCTGGTCGCCGACTTGCGCGCACGGCGGCCGGAACTGGCGCTTGGTGCCGACCTGATCGCCGGCTTCCCGACCGAGGACGCGACCGCGCATCGCGATAACCTCTCGATCATTGCCGAACTGGGTCTGGTCCACGGCCACGTGTTCCCCTACTCGCCCCGCCCCGGCACCCCGGCCGCGCGGATGCCGCAGGTCGATCCGCCGACGATCAAGGCCCGCGCCGCCGAATTGCGCGCAGCGGTTGCCGCCGAGCGGGCCCGCTGGCTTGACGGACTGCTTGGCAAGCCGCTCGAAATACTTGCCGAACGCGACGGAACCGGCCATGCGCCAAACTTCGCCCGGGCGGTTCTGCCGCTCGGAACCCCGCCTGGATCGATCGTGAGCATGACCCCTACCCGCATTGTCGAAGGCCTGCTGGCATGAGCGGCGAAAGCTGGAGCGACCGGCTGTTCGGCGGCTTTCGCAAGACCTCCGAGAAGCTGACCGAAAATCTCGCCGGAATCGTTTCGAAGACCCGGCTCGACGATGCCCAGCTCGACGAGCTGGAGGACGCGCTGATCCTGTCCGACCTGGGCCCGCGCGCGGCCGCGCGGATTCGCGACAAGCTGGCCGCCGAACGGTTCGACAAGGGCGCTGACGAGGCCGCGGTCAAGCAGGCCGTGGCGGAAGAAATCGCTGCGATTCTGCGCCCGGTCGCCCATCCGATCGACATTGTCGCCTTCCCTCGTCCCCAGGTGATCCTGGTGATCGGGGTCAATGGTTCGGGCAAGACGACGACCATCGCCAAGCTCGCCCACCTGTTTCAGGAGCTGGACTATTCGGTGATGCTGGCCGCCGGCGACACATTCCGCGCCGCCGCGATCGGCCAGCTGGGTGTCTGGGCGGACCGTCTGGGCGTGCCGATCGTCAAGGGGCCGGAAGGCGGCGATCCTTCGGCCGTGGTGTTCGACGCGGTCAAGGAAGCCACCGCCAAGGGGATCGATGCGCTGATCGTCGATACCGCCGGCCGCCTGCAGAACAAACGCGAGCTGATGGACGAACTGGCCAAGATCCGCCGCGTCCTCGGCCGGCTCAATCCCGAAGCGCCGCACGACGTGGTGCTGGTGCTCGACGCAACCAACGGCCAGAACGCGCTGCAGCAGATCGAGATATTCAAGGAGGTGGCGGGGGTGACCGGCCTGATCATGACCAAGCTGGACGGCACCGCGCGCGGCGGCGTGCTGGTCGCCGCAGCCGAGCAATACGGGCTGCCGATCCATGCCATCGGCGTGGGCGAAAAGATCGACGACCTGCGCCCGTTCGACCCCGATCTGGTCGCACGCGTGATCGCGGGGGTGGCATGAGCGAGCGCTCACATCCCCATCCCGAATGTCCTGAGCTTGTCGAAGGACTGTCCTGTTTCTTACCCACAATAAGGAAGTACAGTGCTTCGACAAGCTCAGCACGGACGGGTTTGGATCTGGGATTGTTCATGTGATGTCTGAAACCGCGTCCAAGTCGAAAGCCAAGTCGGGCTGGCTCAACCTGCTGCTCGATTTCGGGCCTGTGATCGCATTCTTCGTGGTGCACCGCGTCTACTCGCCTTCCAGCGGACAAAGCGATCCGGTGGCGGAAATACAAGCTCTGCTGAAGGCGACAGGAGCCTTCATGGTGGCTTCAGTTGCAGCTGTCATTCTGTCAAAGTGGAAATTGGGCAAGGTGTCGCCGATGCTTTGGTTCACGACCGCGCTAGTTATCGGGTTTGGTGGCATTACGATCTACACACAGGACCAAGCATGGCTTCGCCACAAGCCGACCGCCATATACCTGCTGTTTTCTGCGATCCTTTGGATTGGCTTGGCTCGCGGGCAGGCGCTGTTGCGGTACTTGCTGGACGCCGCATTCGAAGGGCTTAGCGACCGCGGCTGGCGCATTCTTTCACGCAATTGGGCGATTTTCTTCCTCTTTCTTGCCGGACTGAATGAGATTCTGTGCTTGAAGCGCGGAGGGGACTACATCGTTAGCCTCGAAACCTGGATTGCGGCCAAAATATGGCTCTTCATGCCGCTGTCGTTCCTGTTCACCTTCACCCAGCTGCCGATGCTGCTGCGCCATGGGCTGTTGCAGGATGCCGAGGGCGAAGTGCTGAGCGATCCGCCGCATGAATGAAAATGGCTCGCAATAGGGTGACAAAGCCCGCCAATCGCGCAATAGTGTGCCGCGCGGCCTGCCTGGCAGGTCCCGGGTCCAACCACTGATAACAATGCTTCAAAGATCTAGGGGGAAGCAAATGGCCAAGTTTTTCGGAAACCTGCATCTGGTGCTGCTGGTCGGCCTGGTTGCCGCAATCGCTGTGATGTTCAAATTTCAGTCGGTTGAGGACCAGGTCCTGCTGGTCAACGCAGTCTCGATCTTTTCCTGGCTGCACGTCTTTTTTGGCATCGTCTGGATCGGACTGCTCTATTATCTGAACTTCGTTCAGGTTCCGACCATGCCCGCGATTCCGGCAGAACTCAAAGGCGGCGTGACCGGCTATATCGCCCCGAAGGTGCTGTTCTTTTTCCGGTATGGCGCACTTCTGACTGTGCTGACCGGGCTCACCCTCGCAACCATCAAGGGCTACGCCCATCCCGCTATGACTTTTTCGGGCGCGACCCCGGCCGTCAACCTGATCGGCCTCGGAATGTGGCTGGCGCTGATTATGGCCTTCAATGTCTGGTTCATCATCTGGCCGGCGCAGAAGAAAATTCTTGGCCTTGTCGAGGCAAGCGCTGAAGAAAAAGCGGCTGCCGCGCCCCGTGCGCTCTATGCCAGCCGCACCAATACGCTGCTGTCGCTGCCGATGCTCTACTGCATGGTTAGCGCCAACATCCAGTAATCCAGTCAAAACGGTCCACCGAGGAAGCGCGGCGTGCCCTAGGGGGCGCCGCGCTTTCATTTTGCGCCGCGCGTGGTAACCGCGATGGCATGACCGCAAAGATCGATCCGTTCCAGGCCATCGCCGTTTCCGGGCTCGCCCACCGCCTCAAGGAGGAAGGGCGCAGCGTGATCCATATGGAGTTCGGCCAGCCCAGCACCGGGGCCCCGGCCGCCGCGATCGCCGAAGCGCACCGCGTGCTCGATGCCGATCCGATGGGCTATTGGGAAAGCCCGGTGCTGAAGGCCCGGATCGTGGGCCATTATGCCGAATGGTACGGGGTGGAAATCAGCCCGGCGCGGATCACCCTGACCTGCGGGGCCTCACCGGCGCTGGTCATGGCCCTCAACATGAGCTTTGCTCCGGGCGACCGGGTGGCCTTCGCCCGGCCCGGCTATGTCGCCTATCGCAACAACCTCAAGGCGCTGCACATGGTCCCGGTCGAACTGGGTTGCGGCGAGGCCGAGCGGTTTCAGCTGACCGCAGCCGCGATCGCCGCGCTCGATCCGGCCCCCAGGGGAATCATCCTGGCCAGCCCGGCCAATCCGACCGGCACGATCATCCCGCGCGAGGAACTGGCCGCGATCGCTCGGGTCTGTCGCGAACGCGGGATCACGATCATCTCCGACGAGATCTACCACGGCATTTCCTATGGCATGGAAACGCCCTCGATCCTCGAGGTCGAGCCCGAGGCGCTGGTGGTCAATTCGTTCTCCAAGTATTTCTCGATGGCCGGCTGGCGGCTGGGCTGGCTGGTGGTACCGGAAAGCGGGATCGAGGCGGCCCGCGCGCGGATGGGCAACCTGTTCCTGACCCCGCCCAGCCTGGCCCAGCACGCCGCCGCCGTGGCGATGGACTGCACCGCCGAACTCCAGGCCAACATCGCCACCTATGCCCGCAACCGCGAGCTGCTGCTGGCCGCCCTGCCCGGCATGGGCCTGGGCCGGATCGCCCCGCCTGACGGCGCGTTCTACATCTACGCCGACGTGTCCGAATTCACCGACAACTCGATCGAGTTCTGCCAGCAGCTGCTGCAGGACACCGGGGTTGCCACCGCGCCCGGGATCGATTTCGATCCAGTTGACGGGCGGCACTTCATCCGCCTGAGCTTCGCGGTCTCGACCCCGCTGATCGAAGAGGCGATCCGGCGGATCGGTCCGTGGTTCGCTGCCCGCAACCGGGGCCGGCGAGCAGGCTAGATCTCGACCTGGCTGCCCAGCTCGACCACCCGGTTCGACGGCAGGCGGAAGAATTCCATCGCGCTGGCCGCATTGCGCAGCATCCAGGCGAACAGCTTTTCGCGCCAGATCGCCATGCCCGGCTTGGCCGAGGCGATCAGGGTCTGGCGCGAAAGGAAGAAGCTGGTCTTCATCATCTCGAACGGACCGCCGCAGACCTTCGACGATTTCAGCGCGGACGGAATGTCGGTTTCTTCAAGGAAGCCGTACTTCAGCGTCATCCGGTAGAAGCCCTGACCGAGGTCCTTGACCATGCAGCGCTTGTCTTCATCGACAAAGGGCACGTCCTGGATCGCAACGGTCAGCACCACCACCCGTTCATGCAGCACCTTGTTGTGCTTGATGTTGTGGAGCAGCGCCGATGGCACACCGGAACTGGTACTGGCCATGAAGATTGCGGTGCCGGGCACGCGCTGGGCGCTGGAATGGGCGCTCTTGGCGAAGACTTCCATCGGGATCGTGCCTTCGGCCATCGACTGGCGCATCAGCGCCCGGCCGCGCGACCAGGTGGTCAGCAGGGTAAAGATGAACAGCCCCATCACCAGCGGCACCCAGCCGCCATCGGGCACCTTGATCAGGTTGGCGCCGAGGTAGGTGATATCGACCAGGAAGAACAGCGCGATCAGCGGCACCGACTTCCAGGCCGGCCACTTCCACAGGCTGAACAGGACAACCGCCAGCAGGATTGTGTCGATCGTCACCGCGCCGGTCACCGCGATGCCATAGGCCGCGGCGAGGTTGGTCGAGGAGCGGAAGAACAGCACCAGCAGCACCACCGCGATCATCAGCGCCCAGTTGACCACCGGGATGTAGATCTGCCCTGCTGTGGCCGCGCTGGTGTGCTTGATCGACATGCGCGGTACGAAACCCAGCTGGATCGCCATCTGGGTCAGCGAGAAGGCGCCCGAAATCACCGCCTGGCTGGCAATGATCGTGGCCAGCACGGCCAGGATCACCACCGGAATGCGGATCGCATCGGGGATCATCAGGAAGAACGGATCCTTGATCAGTTCTGCGGCCTGTTCGGGCGAGACGCTCATCACCATGGCACCCTGGCCCATGTAGTTGAGCAGCAGGCAGGGGAGCACGAAGCTCAACCAGCTGATCCCGATCGGCTTGCGGCCGAAATGGCCCATGTCGGCATAGAGCGCCTCGGCCCCGGTCACCGCCAGCACCACGCTGCCCATCGCGATGAAGGCCCGGAAGCCATCCGCAATGAAGAAGTTGATTGCGTTCAACGGGTTGAGCATCTGGAACAGGACGCTCGGCAGCTTGACGATATGCAGCAGTCCCAGCCCCGCGAGGGTCAGGAAGTAGACGATCATGATCGGCCCGAACAGCTTGCCGACCGTCTCGGTCCCGCGCGACTGGATCGCGAACAGGCCGATCAGGATGACCAGCGCGATCGGCACGATGAAATCGTCGAAAACCGGACTGACATAGGTCAGACCCTCGGTCGCCGAGAGCACCGACATTGCCGGGGTAATCATCGAATCGCCATAGAACAGCGCGGTTGCGAACACGCCCAGCAGCACGATCGGCGCGGTCCAGCTGGCACCCTCGGTCTTGCGGTTGATCAGCGCCAGCAACGCCAGGCTGCCGCCCTCGCCCTTGTTGTCGGCCTTCATGATGGTCAGGACGTACTTGAACGTCACCACGATCATCATCGACCAGAACACCAGGCTGAGCACGCCATAGATATGGACCGGATCGACATGGATACCGGGCGCGCCATGGTGCGAGGCGAAGGTTTCGCGGAAGGCGTAGAGCGGGCTGGTACCGATATCGCCGAACACCACGCCGACAGCGCCGATCGCCAGGGCGATCAGGCCGCCCTGATGATGGCCATGGCCCTCGACTGGTGCTGTGGCTTCCCCGCCATTGGCAGCTGCGGCTGCTTCGGCTTCGACTGGTTCACTCATGCAACCCGCAACCCCCATGAGTCGGTGCAAGGCCGTGCGCCTAGCACTTGCCGTCGGCCCGGTCCAGCAATGCCGCAAGTCATTGAGATTGCTTGGCCTGTTCGGCAATCATGGCATCGAGCCGGGTCACCATCGCGGCCAGACCTTCGCGCCATGGTGCACCCGCAGGGCTTCGCGCCAGCAGATCGGCCCACAGCGCCCGTCCTTCGGCAAACTGTCCGCCGCGGACCAGCGCCAGGCCCAGGAAGTAGGACGGCAACGGGCTGGCCGGATCGGCCTCGGCCCCCTTGCGGAAGGCGTGCAGCGCGGCCGGGGTCAGCACGCCATCGGCATGGGCGACCAGGTTGTTGCCCAGCGCCACCCAGGCTTCGGTATTGCGGGGGTTTTCCTCCACACCGCCAAGCAGCATCGTGGCCGCGTCCGAATAGTTGCCATTGCGGGTCATGGCATCGGCGGTCAGCAGCCAGCGATCGGGCTGGGCCGTGCTGGGCGAGACCAGTTGCGCCAGCGCCTGGCGCTCGGTCACCAGCATCGCCCCGCCATCGTCCTTGCCGCGAACGGCGTCCTTGGGGGCGCCGGGTTGACCCGGGCTGGCCTGCAAGGCAAAGCCGGCCAGGCCGACAACCAGCGCCGCGCCGATCGCTTCCCAGCCCTTGCGCGGAGCTTTCAGCCCCCAGGCCAGCGCGGCAAAGGCTGCCACGGCCAGACCGATCACCCAGAACCAGGTCATGCGCCCGACCTCCCGGCAAAGCGCCGCCGCATCATCACCAGCGCCAGCGCCAGCAGCACCAGCGGCGCGGCAAACAGCGGCCAGGTGGCCGAGGTGACCCGCGGCGCGAAGCTGACATAATCGCCATAGCGATCGACCAGCCAGGCGCGGATCGCTTCGGGATCCTCGCCCGCCGCGATCCGGGTGCGGACCTGATGGCGCATGTCGCCGGCGATCGGTGCATCGGAATCGGCGATCGACTGCCCCTGACACTGCACACAGCGCAGCGATTCCATCAGCTCCTTGGCCTTGGCCTCCTTGGCCGGATCGTCGAGCTGGCGATAGGCATAGGGTGCCGGCGGCAAGGAACTGTCAGCCAGCGCCGGCGCAGCGAGAGCCAGGGCCAGGGCCGCGACAAACTGGCGCTTCATCGTCCGGCCTCCTCGATCCGGGCCAGGATCATCGGCACCTGATCGGGCCGGATCTCGCCGATGTGCTGGTAACGGATCACGCCCTTGCCATCGATCACGAAGCTTTCCGGCACGCCCGAGGACCCCAGATCGAACTGGATCTTGCTGAGGTTGTCGGCTCCGATCAGCGAATAGGGATTGCCGTTGCGGGCAAGGAACGCCTTGAGATCTTCGGGACGGTCCTTGATCGCCACGCCGACCACATCGACCCCGGCCGCCTTGAGCTGTGCCAGCTGCGGCGCCTCGACCGCACAGGGCACGCACCACGAGGCAAAGATGTTGAGTAGCCGGACCTTGCCATCGGCCAGGTCGGCGCGCGTCAGCCCAGGCTGCCCCTCGGCTGCGGGCGGCAGGGCAAATTCGGGCACCGGCCGGCCGATCAGCGCGCTGCGCACCTCACGGCTGGCGGGATTGCGCAGGCCATAGGCAATCAGCGCGACGAAGGCCGCGAAGACCAGCACCGGCAGCCACAGCAGCCAGGGCGAGGAACGAGAAGGTGCGGGCTGGTTCATCGGCCCTGCCTCGTCCGGCGATAGGCGATCTTCTCACGCGCGGAAATCCGCCTGAGGTCGCTCGCCACCCGGCCGGCCAGCGCGAGCAGCCCGCCCAGCGCGATCAGCAGCCCGCCCAGCCAGATCAGGGTGACGAACGGCTTCCACCATAGCCGGATCTGCCAGCGCCCGTCTTCGGCCTGATCGCCGAGCACGGCATAGAGCTGGCCGTTCCAGCGGGTCGAAAGCGCGCTTTCACTGGTCTGCTGCGGCGGCGCCCAGAAGGCGCGGGCCTGGGGGTGAAGCTCCACCGGCTTGCCGCCCATGTAGCTGGCCTGCATCGTCGCCTCCAGCGCGGTCCAGTTGGGGCCGGCGCGGGGGACGACCTGTTCGACCACGACGCGCCACGGCCCGACGCCGACCGCTTGTCCGGGATTGACCGCAACCAGCCGTTCGCGGGTGAAAGCCGCATCGGCGGCCATGCCGAACAGCGCCACCGCAACGCCAAGGTGAGCGATCACCATGCCCCACAGCGGCAGGTTGACCGTCCGCAATTTGCGCCCGCGCAGCGGCAGCAGGCTTGCCACCAGCAGCCCGGCTGACAGCGCCACGCCCAGCAGCGGCAGCAGCTTGAGCCCCGAAATCGCGGCCATCACCCCGGCCCCCAGCGCAACCAGCGCCGGCAGCACCAGCACCGGCTGGACCCGGGCGAACCGGTCACGCCGCCAGCGCAGCAGCGGGCCGATCGCCAGCACGGCCAGCATCGGTACCACGAACACCGCGGTCATCGGGTTGAAATAGGGTGGGCCGACCGAAACCTTGGTCCCCATCGCTTCGGCCAGCAGCGGATAGAGCGTTCCGACCAGGACGATCCCCAGCGCGCCGCTGAGCATCAGATTGTTGATCACCAGCGCGCCTTCGCGGCTGGTCACGGCAAAGCGCTCGCCCTCGCTGATCGTTGAGGCGCGGATCGCGAACAGGTTGAGCGCCCCGCCGATGTAGATCGCCAGCAAGGCCAGGATGAATGCCCCGCGGGTCGGGTCGACCGCAAAGGCATGGACCGAGGTGAGAATGCCCGAGCGGACCAGGAACGTCCCGACCATCGACATCGAGAAGGCCACCACCCCCAGCATCACCGTCCAGGTCCGCAGCGCATTGCGCGCGGCGAGGACCGAGGCGGAATGGAGCAGCGCGGTCGCTGCCAGCCACGGCATCAGGCTGGCATTTTCGACCGGATCCCAGAACCACCAGCCGCCCCAGCCAAGCTCGTAATAGGCCCAGTAGGACCCGGCGGTGATCCCCACGGTCAGGAAAATCCAGGCGCCCAGCACCCACGGTCGCATCGCCCGGGCAAAAGCCGGGCCGACCTCTCGCGTGAGCATCGCGCCTACCGCGAAGCTGAACGCGATCGAAAGCCCGACGTAGCCGATGTAGAGCGTCGGCGGGTGGAAGGCGAGGCCCGGGTCCTGCAGCATCGGGTTGAGCCCGAGCCCTTCGGGCGCCGCGGGATCGAGCCGGGTGAACGGGTTCGAGGCGAACAGCAGGAAGGCGTAGAACCCTAGGCTGACAAAGGCCTGCGCGGCCAGCGTCGCCAGCATCGTACGCTCCGGAAGGCGGCGCTCGATCAGCGCCACGAAGGCCCCGGCCAGCCCCATCACCGTGACCCACAGCAGCATCGAGCCTTCGTGGTTCCCCCAGGCGCCCGACAGCTTGTAGAGCAGCGGCTTGGCCGAGTGCGAGTTCTTGGCGACCAGCAGCACCGACAGGTCGGTCACGCAGAACAGCCAGATCAGCGCCGCGAAGGCGATCAGCACCAGCGCGCCCTGGACCATGGCCAGCGGCCGGACAATCCCGGCCAGCGGCCCTTCCCCGCGCGCAACCGCAAGGCCGCCGGCGATCAGCTGGAGCGCGGCAAGCGCCGCGGCCAGCCACAGGGCCGCCAATCCGAAGTTGGCGATCACTTGGTCTCTTCTACGGTCTGGCGCGCCTGTGCCGCGGTCATGTCCTTCATTTCGCGCGGCACATATTTCTCGTCATGCTTGGCCAGCAGGTTGTCAGCGACAAAGGTACCGTCCGCGCCGCGCTTGCCCTCGGCAACCACGCCCGAGCCTTCCTTGAACAAGTCGGGGACGATCCCCTTGAACCGCACCGGCACCCGCGCCTTGCCATCGCCGACCACGAAGGCGATCGTCACGCCATCGGCTTCGGTCCGAAGCGAGCCGGCCTCGACCATTCCGCCAAGGCGCACCGCCCGATCCGGCGTGGGCGGGTTGGCAGCCATTTCGGCCGGAAGGTAGAAGAACGAGGCCTGGCTGCGCAGCGCCCAGGCAGCGAGCAGCCCGGCCCCGATCAGCGCGGCCAGCGCGATCAGTACCAGCACCAGCCGCTGGTGCTTGGCTTTGACCGCCCCGCTCATCGTTCGCGCGCCCGGTCGCGGCGAGCCTCGGCCCGGCGCATCGCCATGAAGCTGGCCAGGATCAATGCAGCCGTGCCGCCGATCCCCAGCGCATAGGAGGCATAGACGAAGCCCCAGTGGTTCAAGCCTTCATACATTGCCACGCTCACTCATCGACCAGTTCCATCGCTCGCCGCCGCAGCCGCGCCTCGGCCTGGGCATCGGCCAGGATCGCCCGCATCCGCATCAGCACCACCGCACCGAAGATCAGCGAAAAGCCGATCGTCGCGGCGAGCAGGCCATAGAGGAAGGCGGGCGCCATCTCGCTCTTGCCGACGCTGATCGAGGGCGGCTGGTGCAGGCTGTTCCACCACAGCACCGAATAGTGGATGATCGGGATGTTGACCGCCCCGACCAGCCCGAAGATCGCCGGCAGGCGCGATCCGCTTTCCCCGTCGCGGTTGGCGGCATCGGCCAGCGCCATATAGGCGCAATAGAGGAAGAACAGCACCAACATACTGGTCAGCCGTCCATCCCAGACCCACCAGGTGCCCCAGGCCGGTCGGCCCCACAGCGAACCGGTAACCAGGCACAGCAGGGCAAAGAACGCGCCCGGCAAGGCAATCGCGCGTGCGCCGATGCCGGCCAGCGGGTGGCGCCAGACCAGTTCGACCAGGCTGGCCACCGCGATCGCGCTCCATGCCCCCATGCCGAGCCAGGCGGCGGGCACGTGAACGAACAGGATCCGCACCGAATCACCCTGCAACCGCTCGGCCGGGGCACCGATCAGCCCCCACAGCAGCGCGGCCAGGCTGAGGCCCACACCGGCCATCAGCAATGGCGTCGTGAGCAGGCGCGCGAGGCGCAGGAAACGGGCAGGATTTGCGAAGCCGTGCATGGGGTTTGGACGAGGCTTGCTCTTGCTTGGGAATGTCGCGCCGCTTTGGCAGCACAGCCCGCATCGGGCAAGCGCGAAGTCGCGCCGCGGGGCGCTTTGTTCACTGTCGTACGAGGAAAAATGGGGCGATCGATGGGGTTCGAACCCACGACCTCCGGTACCACAAACCGGCGCTCTAACCAGCTGAGCTACGATCGCCACGGCCCGCGCGGCCAATGCCAAGTGCGGGCAGGCGCGCGCCTTTGCACAAAGGCCGGGCGAATGGAAGGAAAAAACGGCGTCATCGGCGCGTGACCGGCATCGCTCTCCGCTGCCGACCGGTCAAACCGCCTTCGCCGCACCTGCAACTCGCCTTGTGGCCGAGCCAGTCAATCCAGCCGCATCTGCCGGTTCGGTCAAAGTAAGCCGATCCGCAATTTACAAAGACTGGCGGAGATTTTGTCAACTTGTTCGGACGGTTGCGAATTGATGGCCGAGATTGAACAATTATTTAACCACCCCCCCATACGATCCCCTCGAAGTGCCGCAATCGGGGGTTTACAGGTGGCAACGAAGTTGAAGGCCGAAACGGCAGTAAAACAGGCGGTCCGTCCGCAGACCAGGCGCGCTTCGCGTCTGCGCTCGCAGGCGCGGGCGACGATCCGCTCCAGCCATGGCGATCGAGCGAAGGCGCTGATCCGCGACGTCTCGGTCTATGGCTGCGCGCTGGAATGCCAGTCGGGATGGATCCGGTCCGGCATGTTCCTGTCGATCCATCTCAATGCCGAATGGACCGTCCAGGCGATCGTCCGCTGGGTCCGCGAGGATCGCGCCGGGGTCGAATTCCTGCGCCCGATCAGCGAAATCGAGGCCCGGGCGATTTCCGAAGACTGAAGCTCCGGGACCGGACAAAGCAAAAGGGCGGCCCCGCAAGGCCGCCCTTTGTGTTTGGCGAAAGGCCGATCGCTCAGTTCTTCTTGAGCGTGAGCCCGCCGAAGCGCTTGTTGAACTGCGCAACGCGACCGCCCTGGTCGATCTGGCGGGTACCGCCGGTCCACGCCGGGTGCGAGGTGGGATCGATTTCGAGCACCAGCGTGTCGCCTTCCTTGCCCCAAGTGGAGCGGGTTTCGAACACGGTGCCGTCGGTCATCTGCACCTTGATCATGTGGTAGTCGGGGTGTCCTTCGGCCTTCATGGCAATTCTCTTTCGCTAGTGGCCGGTTCCGACCGGCCCGGAATGGGAAGCGGGGCGCTTAGCCGGGGTTTGGGGGAAAATCAAGCGCTGTCCGCCCACCCCTCTGCGACTGGCCTCACCTCCGGTTCGGCAAGTCCCGCTCCACTCCCGCAGGCGGGAGGGGTTGGGGGTGGGTTAATCACGCATCCGCGATCATCGCGGTAAAGTTGACTTCGCAGGTCACCTTGCCATCGACCGAGGCCTTGCCCCAGAACTTGCAGACCCGGCTGCGCTTCTGGACGAAGCCGGCCTCAAGCGTCAGCAGCACGCCCGGTTCCACGGGCGCGCGGAACTTGGCTTCCTCGATCGCCATGAAATAGACCAGCTTGCCGCTTCCGGCGAGGCCCAGGCTTTCGATCGCGAGGATCCCCGCAGCCTGCGCCAAGGCTTCGATCTGGAGCACCCCGGGCATGATCGGACGCCCGGGGAAATGCCCCTGAAAGAAGCCTTCGTTGAAGCTCACCGCCTTGACCGCGGTGATCGCTTCCTCGCCGACTTCCAGGACCCGGTCGACCAGCAGCATCGGGTAGCGATGCGGCAGCGCGGCCAGGATCCTGGGAATGTCGTAGGCCGCTGCCTGCTCGCTCATCGTTGCCCCCTGCCCAGCCGGATCAGCGACCGTCGGGCTGCGGACCGGCCGGACGCGGGGCCGGAGCCGTTGCCGGCGGGGTCGCCGGTGCGGCCGCCGGGCGCGGAGCCTGGCCCTGCTGCTGGGCGGCCTGCTGTTCGCGCACAGCGCGCGGCACCCAGCCCTGCGGCGGGACGAGATTGGCCGAGGGGATCAGGGTGTTGAGCTCGGCAATGATTGCCGGGGTCATTTCATAGGCGTTAGTGCGCGCGATCACAGCATCCGGCGAAACCAGGAAGGTCACGCCGCGCTTGGCCATCGCATTCTGGACCGCCTGATCGAGCTTTTCCGCGATCTGTTCGACCACATAGGCTTCCGAAAGGGTGATCGGCATGCGGATCTGCTGGAGCTCGTCCTTGGCCTTGGCCTCGTATTCCTGGATCGCGATGTAATCCTGCTGCAGCACGGCGTCTGGCTTCTTGGCGGCGCGATCGGCGTTGAACTTGTCGACCAGCTGCTTGAGGCCCGCCTCAAGCTGAGCGGCGCGGGCGTTGTAGGCATCGACCGTCGCCTTGTAAGTCACGGCGCGCTGCTGCTGTGCCACCTTGTAGGCGTTCGAATTGGCGATCGCGGCATCGAGATTGGCGACGCCGAGGCCGGGCACAATCGCCCCGCTCGAAGCGGGCGCGGCGGGAGCGGCGGCCGGCTTCTTCTGCGCGATGGCGGGTGAAACCAGCGCAAGCGCCAGGGCGGTGCCGCACAGGGCCTTGAAGATCTTGGTCATCAGAATTGGGTTCCTACGTTGAACGTGAAGGACTTGGTGTCATCACCTTCGACCTTCGTGAGTGCATGGGCAAAGTCGATCCGGAACGGCCCGAACGGCGAGTTCCAGTTGACCCCGATCCCCACCGAGATGCGCGGCTTGGGCGAATTGCCGACGAAGAGTTCACGGAATGGCGGCACGGTCGATCCGATCGCCGTGTTCTGGCCCGCGGTCAAACCGGTCGGCAGGCACGGCAGGACGATCGTGTTGGTCGCACTGGTCACCGTCGAGGTGCCGGTGATCGTGCAGACCGTGCCGACCAGACTGGTCGAATCGACCTGGGTGTAGAGCGGATTGCCGCTGGGATCGCGGGTCGGGATGAATGTCCCGTTGGGGAACGGGCTCGATTGCAGCACCGGCGGCTTGACACCCCAGACCGCACCGATATCCATGAACACCGAGGGCCTGAGGCCCAGTTCGCGCGCGCCCGAGCCGAGCGGAATTTCCATCTCGACATGGCCAAGGTAATAATACCGGCCCCCCAGCGCATCGTCGACCACCTGATCGCGCTCAGTGATGTACTTGGCCCCGCCCGAGCCATCGTCGACGGCGAACTGGCGGATCACGCGCGGGCCGATCCCGCGGATGTCGAAACCGCGCAGCTGCGGTTCACCCAGATAGAATCGGTCGGTCAGGCGGATCGCGTCGACCCCGGCTGCGGTCGATCCGCCGTTCCACGGGAAGATTGCCCCGCCTTCCGCGCGCAGCGAGAAGATGAAGCCCTTGCCGATCGGGTAATATTGCGATGCGTTGGCGCGGGTCCGGACATATTTGACCGAACCGCCCAGCCCGGCGAATTCGGTGGTCACCGAAAGGGCCCGCCCGCGCGATGGACGATAGCGGTTGTCGAGCGTATCGTAGATCAGCGACAGCCCGAGGATCGAGCTGGTCCGCTTGCCCAGCGCGTCGCACAGATAGCGCCCGGCAATCAGCGGGTCGCATTCCAGCAACGGCGCGTTCTGTCGGTCAGTGAAGTACTGGCTCTGATCGACGCTGATGTCGTCATAGTTGAACGTGTAGCTGGCAACCGCCGAGACATATTCGGTCAGCGGAACCCCGGCGCGCACCTGGAAGCCGGTGGTGGCCTGCTGGTAGATCGTGTTGCGATCGTTGTTGTAGTAGTTGAAGCTGTTGAGGTCGCGCCGGTAGACGTTGACCCCCAGGCTGATGTTCTTGTCGAACACATAAGGTTCGGTGAAGCTGATATCGACCTGCTTCGAATAGTTCGAATAGGCCAGGTTCAGCCCGATCGTCTGGCCGCGGCCGCGGAAGTTGCGCTGTTCGATCGCGCCCTGGAAGATCAGCCCTTCAAGGCTGGAATAACCCGCCGAAAGCTGCAGCTGGCCGGTCGGCTTTTCCTCGACGTTGGCTTCAAGCACGATCCGGTCGGGCGCCGAGCCGGGCTTCTGCTCGATCTCGAACTTTTCCTGGAAATAGCCCAGCGAGTTGATGCGGCTGGTCGAGCGCTTGACCTGGAGCGAGTTGAACGCATCGCCTTCGGCCAGGCGGAATTCGCGGCGGATCACCTTGTCCTGGGTCAGGGTGTTGCCGTTGACGTCGATCTTTTCGACATAGACGCGCGGCGCCTCCGCAATCTGGAAGGTCAGGCTCATGGTGAGCTCTTCCTTGTTGCGGACATATTCGGGGCGCACGTCGGCAAAGGCATAGCCGAAGGTGCCCAGCGTCTCATTGAGGCGGTCGATCGTGTCTTCGACCTGCTTGGCGTCGTACCAGTCGCCCTTCTTCATCGGCAGTTGGGCGGCCAGCCGATCGCCATCGAAATCGCGCAGCTGGCTTTCGACCTTAACGTCGCCGAACTTGTAGCGCGGGCCTTCCTCGACCACGTAGGTCAGGATGAAGTCCTTCTTGTCCGGGGTCAGTTCGGCCACCGCCGAGACGATCCGGAAATCGGCATAGCCCTTGGTCAGGTAGAACTGGCGCAGCTTCTGCTGGTCGAAGGCCATCCGGTCCGGGTCATAGGTCGTGCCGGACGAGAAGATCTTGGTCAGCCCGGCCTGCTTGGTGATCATCTCGCCGCGCAGGTCGCCGTCGTCGAAGGCTTCGTTGCCGATGATGTTGATGCGGCGGACCTTGGACTTGGGCCCTTCGTTGATTTCGAAGACGATATCGACCCGGTTCTGGTCGAGCATCACCATCTTCGGCTCGACCGAGGCGGCGAAGCGGCCCTGGCGCTTGTAGAGCTCGATGATCCGGGCAACGTCGGCACGAACCTTGGACCGGGTGAAGATCTGGCGCGGGGCAAGCTTGATTTCGGGCAGGATCTTGTCGGCCTTGAGCCGCTTGTTTCCTTCCAGGATGATCCGGTTGATCACCGGGTTTTCCTTGACGTCGATCGTCACGTTGCCGCCGTCGTTGCGGATCTGGACGTCGGCGAACAGCTCGGTCGCGTAAAGGTCCTTCAGCGCCTGGTCGGCCGAGGCCTGGGTATAGGGCTGGCCGATGCGAAGCTTGATGTAGGACCGGATCGTATCCGGTTCGAGCCGCTGCGAGCCGTTGACCGTGATCGAGCGGATCGTTTCCGCTTCGGCCGGGGCCGCGGCCGGAGCCGGCTGGGCTTCGGCGGACTGGGCAAGCGCCGCCTGGGGCAGGCCGGCCAGGATCGTGCTGCCCAGCAGCAGTGCGGCCATCGGCAGGCCGGCACCGAAGCGGCGGGTACGATCCAGGTTGGTTTCATTCATCGGCACGGCATTTCCCGTCATTTCTTGGCTACAGTCCGCCTTGCCCAGGGCAAGCCATCCGCAGCGTGCAGACACGTCGCCGCCCTCTGCCCGATGCGCCCCGATCTATCAAGCAAAGTTGCTGCAACCTTCCGCAGTTTTCCCGTCTTCCGGGCCCCTGCCCTTACTTGAAGAACAGCGAAACCAGATCGTTGATGTTCACGAACAGGGCGACGGCGATGACGAAGGCCATGCCGATCCTGAACGCGAATTCCTGACTGCGAAGACCCAGCGGTCTGCGGCGGACTGCCTCCGCGGCGTAGAAAGCCAGGTGCCCACCGTCGAGGGTGGGAATTGGCAGGAGGTTGATGAATGCCAAATTAATTGAGACGAAGGCGGCAAACTCGAGGAAAACCACCCAACCCAGGCTGAGCATTTCACCCGAAGCCTTGGCGGTCTTGGGCAATCCGCCCATCTCGCGCAGCGAGCGTTCGCCGAATACGATCTGCTTCAGGCCGACCGCGATGATCCGCAGTTTCTCGCCGGTGGCGCCGACCGCGAATTCCACCGCGCCGAGCGGGCCGACCGGGCGCAATTCGCCCGCGCCGCCGGCAATCCCGAGCAGGCCGCGGGTGGATTCATTGCCGAAGCTGTCGGTTTCCTTGACCAGCGCGATCCTGACCGGAAATTCCAGCGCGCGTCCGGACCGGTCGATGCCAACCTGGACCACCTGCCCGGGATAGAGCGCCACACGCGGGGCAATGTCTGGGAAATCGTCGATCTGCGCGCCGTCGATCGAAACGATCCGGTCGCCGATCTGGATTCCGGCCTGCTGGGCGGCCGAATTCTGGCTGAAGCCGGCCACCACCGGCGGGGCGAAGGGCACTCCATAGCTCATCGCGAAGCCGGTATAGATCAGCACCGCGACCAGCAGGTTGGCAAAGGGCCCGGCCAGCACGATCAGCGCGCGCTGCCACAGCGGAGCGCCGGGCAAGGTGCCCTTCAGTTCTTCGGCCGAGGCGCCTTCGAGCGCGGGATCGGGCTTGCTGCTGGCATCGGCATCGCCGGCAAACAGGACATAGCCGCCCAGCGGGATTGCCGCGACCCGCCAGCGGGTGCCGCGCTTGTCGATCCTGTGCCATAGTTCCTTGCCGATCCCGATCGAAAAGGTCAGCGCGCGGACTCCGAAGATCCGCCCGGCATAGTAATGGCCAAGCTCGTGAATGATGATCAGCGGGCCCAGCATCAGCAGAAAGGCCCCGAGCATCAGCAAGATCGAAGGAGATTCAAGCAATTCAGGCAAGCTCCAGCAAGCGGCGGGCATGATCCCGGGCCTCGGCATCGATGGCGATCACATCGCCGAGCGACGCCGGAGCGACGGGAGCATAGCGCCCAAGTACTTCATCGACCATTACCGCGATCCGGGTGAACGGCAGGTGTCCGGCGAGGAACGAGGCAACGGCGATCTCATTGGCGGCATTGAGCACCGCCGGGGTCGCCCCGCCCGCCTCCGCCGCCTGGCGGCACAGCCGGGTGGCGGGAAAACGCACTTCGTCCGGCGCGCGGAAGGTCAGTTCGCCCAGCGCGGCGAGATCGAGCGGATCGCACGGCGTGTCCATCCGCGCCGGCCAGGCCAGGCACGAGGCGATCGGCACCCGCATGTCCGAGGGGCCGAGCTGCGCCAGGGTCGACCCGTCGCGGTATTCCACCATCGAATGGACCACCGACTGCGGGTGGACCACGATCCGCAGCTTTGCGAGTCCGACCGGAAACAGGTGATGCGCCTCGATCAGTTCGAGGCCCTTGTTGAACATCGTGGCACTATCGACGCTGATCTTTGCGCCCATGTCCCAGTTGGGGTGCTTGACCGCCTGCGCGGGCGTGGCCGCGGCCAGTTGTTCCAGGCTCCAGTCACGGAACGGGCCGCCGCTGGCGGTCAGCGTGATCGAGCGGACATCCTTGTCCGAATTGCCGGCCAGGCACTGGAAGATCGCATTGTGCTCGCTGTCCACGGGGAGCAGCGTGGTGCCATGCCGCGCAACCGCCGCGGTCATGACGTCCCCGGCGGAAACCAGCGCCTCCTTGTTGGCCAGTGCGACCGTGCAGCCCTGCTCGATCGCCGCCATGGTCGGGGCAAGCCCCGCGCAGCCGACGATCGCGGCGACGGTGATATCGGCCGGCACGCTCGCCGCCTCGACCAGCGCCTCAGCCCCGCCCCGCGCCGCAATCCCGCTGCCTTCCAGCGCGGCGCGCAGTTCCGGCAGTGCGGCCTCATCCGCCACAACCGCCAGTTCAGCCCCGAATTCGCGGGCCAGCCGGGCGAGGTCTGCGGCATTGCCATTGGCGGTCAGCGCCACAATCCGCCACTTGTCGCGCTCACGCCGGATCAGGTCGAGGGTCGAAGCCCCGATGGATCCGGTCGCGCCGAGGATGGTGATGGTGCGGGTCATTCGGCCAGCAGGAACGAATGGAGCGAAAACAGGCCGAGCACGAACAAGACCGCGATCATCCCGTCGGCCCGGTCGAACAGGCCGCCGTGCCCCGGGATCAGTTTGCCCGAATCCTTGACCCCGGCGCGGCGTTTCATCCAGCTTTCGAAGAAATCTCCGGCCTGGGCGACAATTGCCAGCAAGGCTCCGCCGGCGAGCGTCGCCGGCAGTTCGGGCCAGCGTGAACCGGCGGCTCCGTGATCCAGCGCTATTCCCGCGGCGTTGGCGAATTCCGGCCCGGTGTAGATCCAGGTCGCCAGCGCGATCGCGATCGAGGCGCCGACAATGCCGCCGCCAAGTCCGGCCCAGGTCTTCGACGGGCTAATTGCCGGAGCGATTTTCGGCCCGCCAATCGCCCGACCGGCGAAATAGGCGCCGACATCGGTGAAGACCACCCCCAAGAGCACGATCATCAGCATGGCCCAACCCGGCAGGGGCTCGGCCCGGAAGGCCAGCAGCATCGCCACCGCCAGCCCTACATAGATCAGGCCGCCGAGCAGCCAAAGCACCCGGCCAACCACACCCGGCACGAACCCGCGCACCAGCCCCCACCATTCCCACAGCACCCCGATCCCGACAGCAGCGACAAACAGGGTCCAGCCCCAGCCGCCCAGCCACAGCGCGGTGCCGGCAATTGCGACCATGACAATGGCCGACAGGACCCGGACGCCGAGGTCGGATTTCTTGGGCGGGGAAGTTGCCGTCACTACGCCAGCCTCACTGCATCGTCACCCTGAACTGGTTTCAGGGTCCATGGTGCCGTCTGCCCGATTGTCGCCGAAAGCGACGAAACGGCGCGGCCTCGCTGCCGCACGGCGCTCCGGTTTGCGCCGAGAAATCGACCCTGAAACGAGTTCAGGGTGACATTTCCGGTGGGGTTTGGTGTGGAACTACCGCCCGCCATATCGCCGCTCCCGCTTGGCAAATTCTTCCAGCGCGGCGCGCAGGTGGTCGGGGGTGAAATCGGGCCAGAGCACCTCGGTGAACACCATCTCGGCATAGGCCGCCTGCCACAACAGGAAATTCGACAGCCGGACTTCGCCCGAAGTGCGGATCAGCAAGTCGAGCGGGGGCAAGCCGGCGGTATCGAGTTCAGCCTCGATGCTCGCAGGCGTGATCGGCCCCTTTGCGGCAGCCTTGGCCGCGGCGCGGGCAATTTCGTCCTGCGAGCCATAGTTGAGCGCGACCACCAGCGTGGTTCCGCCATTGTCCGCGGTCCGCTCCAGCGCATTGTCGAGCAGTTCGACAATATCGTCTGCCAATATCCTGTAATCGCCGATAATTCTCAGGCGCACATTATTGGCGACGAATTCCTCGAGATCGGCCTGGATGTACCGCTTCAACAGCCCCATCAGCACCGAGACTTCTTCGTCGCTGCGCCGCCAGTTTTCGGTGCTGAAGGCATAGAGCGTCAGCGCCTCAAGCCCCATTTCGCGGGCCGCGCGGACCAGCGTGCGCACTGCCTCTACCCCGCGCT